>JAZSBQ010000070.1:0-13764 GCA_045602485.1 Clostridia bacterium | reverse complement strand
ACAGGCAGCTTAAAATATTCTTTTTTTGTGTCTACAAAGTATTGACTATTTCAGCGATATGCTACACCTTTTTTCTGAAATTTTTGGTTATTATAACGAGGCCTGCAATAAGGATACATATTGATACAAGTTGGGATATGCGAAAGGCTCCTATGTAGAGAGAGTCTGCTCTCAGGCCCTCTATCATAAACCTGCCAAGTCCGTACCATACCATATATGAAGAGAAAAGTTCGCCCTCAAACCGCTTTCTCTTTTTGAGAAGAATAAGCAGAATTATTCCAATGGCGTTCCATAAAGATTCATATAAAAATGTCGGATGAACCATATCGGCAACGAGCCTGCCGTTGTTTTCTATTGTCATTGCCCACGGAAGGGATGTGGGGGCGCCAAAGGCCTCTCCGTTTACAAAGTTGCCCCATCTGCCAACTGCCTGACCTATAAGCAAACCGACTGCAAGCAAGTCAAGGACCGTGCCAAGGCACAACTTGTTTTTTCGGCAGTAAAAATAAACTGTCAGAAACGCCCCGATTACTGCGCCATATATGGCTATGCCACCGCTGCGGATGTCAAAGATGCTCATAAAGTCACCTTTGTACATATCAAAGTTGAATATTACATAGTAGGCTCTTGCACATATAATGGAGGCAGGAAGAGCAATGAGGAGCATATTGATAACGTGGTCGCTGTCAAATCCTGTGCGTTTGCATTCGTGCATTCCGTACCATACTGCAAGAGCAAGACCAAGAGCAATCAGAACTCCATACCAATAGATAGAAAAGTTGCCGATTGTCAAAGTGGCTCTGTTTATCTCAAAATACAGACCAAGGGCCGGAAAGGAAATAACATTTGTCATATCAGTCCCTCCTTATGCCTCGCTTGGACGGATAACAGACAGTACGCAGTTGCTTGTGTCAAAATGCTCGCAAAGGCGGTCATAGATTTCGTCATAAGTAAGGCTCTCTACAACCTCTTTATACTCAAACGGATTCTGACCGTTTATAAGTTGACGGACAAAGGTGTTGCCCATATTCTCAACACTGTTGAAAAGACGAATGTCCTGAGAAATAAGAACCTTTTTTGCTCTGTCTATAAGAGTCTTGTCTATGCCTGTCTCTATTGTTTTGTCAATGTGGTTCTTTACTGTTTCATATACATTTTCAGGCTCGGCAGAATCACCGCCGATAATAGTATATCCAAACTTGGGCTCAAGTTCTGTTTCTACACCAAATGTAGAATCTATAATACCGCTCTCGTACATCTCAAGATATAAGTCGCCACTTTTGCCAAAGAGGGCTTCAAGTATAATTTCTGTTGCAATATCTTTCTTTAAAAGCTCTGTACCGCTCATTCCGGGCTTGTTATCTTTAAAACCTATGCGGAAGATTGGCTGAGATACAGACAAGGTCTGCTTAATATAATCTTTTGCACATTCCTTTGGCTCATTTGGAATAAATCTTTCAATCTTGCCAAGGTTTCTGTTTGGCGAAACATGTTTGTCAACATATTTTAGTGCTTCGTTTATATTAATGTCGCCCACAAGGACAAGAATCATATTTGCAGGGTTATAAAATGTGTTATAGCATTTGTAAAGAACTTCAGGGGTAATGTGAGAGATACTCTCGACAGTTCCTGCAATATCAATCTTTACAGGGTTTTCTTTAAACATAGCAGAGAGTGTGTTAAAGAAAGCGCGCCATTCAGGCTCATCGTCGTACATTTTGATTTCCTGACCGATTATGCCCTGCTCTTTCTGAACGTTCTCCTCTGTAAAATAAGGATGGTTTACAAAGTCAAGGAGAATGTCTAAATTCTCATAAAACTTATCAGTACAGGAGAACAGGTAAGCCGTAATATCAAAAGAAGTAAAAGCGTTGCTGCTTGCGCCTGTGTTTGCAAAACGGTCAAAGGCGTTGGTGCCGTCGCTTTCTTCAAACATCTTGTGCTCAAGATAATGAGCGATACCATCGGGTACGGTTATCATCTCGTTCTCGCCCGGCACCTTGAAGGTGCTGTCCTGAGAACCGTATTCTGTTGCGTAAATCGCATAATATTTGCTGAAGTTCTTCTTAGGAAAAACATAAACGCGCAGACCACTCTCGTGGACTGTGTATTGCATTTCTTCACCAAGTTCGGTATTAATAAATTTTTGTATACTCATCTTTATACCTCCCCTGCGGTTTTGCCTTTTAAGAAATAAATCGTATCAAACTTTATTTTATTCATAGCCACTGCTATTTTGTCTTTGTCAACTGTGTGCAGTTTTTTAAGCAAATCGTCTATGGTCTCATCTGTTCCCATAATAGCCTGACTTAAATAATAATCCTCCATACCGCGCAAACTGTCGGTAAGGGAGTTGTATGCATTTGTCAGATATTTTTTTGCGGCCATAATTTCAAAGTCCTCAATCTCGCCTTTTTGCATTTTGTTAAACTGTACCATTATTTCGTCGTATGCCGCCTGATAATTCTCGGTCTGTATGCCTGAACTTATCATCATAACGCTTTTGAATTTCGATGTTTTAGCCACCGCATAGTATGCAAGGCTTAACTTTTCGCGGACGTTATTGAAGAGTTTTGAGAAAGGACTTCCGCCAAAGATACAGGTGCCAAGAACAAGGGCAGAATATTCATCAGAGCACGGGTCAATGCCGCAACGAAGCCCTATACAAAGTTTGCTCTGTACTGTGTCGGCGTCTTCGGTAATATTGCGTATCCCACCGATTGTAACATCTGCGATTTCTGAGGTTATATATACGCTCTCTCTTGGTGTAAAGCAGGAACCGAGGATTTCTTCTGTGTCGCAGATACATTTATCATCAACCGTGCCGCTTATAAATATATCGACTTTTGCGTTGCTTATTACGTCCTGATAGAACTCAAAAAGGTTTACAGGGGTAATGTCGTTCAAATCCTCTGCGTATCCGATTTCGGGCATACCATATCCGTCTTTGCCGAACATTGTCTCGCGGCACTTGAGTTCGGCATATTCTTTTTTGTCATTTATAATGCTCTCTATTGCGTTTTTAAGGTTTGTCTTTTCGCTGTTTACATAGTCCGGCTTAAATCCGTTTTTCTCCACGAGAGGTGAGAAGATAAAGTCCCTGATAAATTCCGCAATATGTCTTGTAAGGCTTTCGGGTACATATTTGTCTGAAATATACTCAGAAGAAAAATACAAAACCTCACCGTCACCCTTTGAGCGCACGCCGGCTCTCATAGATGCACTGTAGAGGTCATCAAGTCTGCGTGACATATCTTTCAGGGTAGGGTATGTTTTGCAGCCGCGTTTTAAAACGGACGGCAAAAGTGCCGCCCGTGTAACAGTTTCCCTCTTCAGCGGAATGTTAAAAAACACGCTCATTAAATTCGTTTTAAATTTCGGGGCGCTGACTATGTGAAGGTCAACCCCATTTGCGAGCTTTTTGCTCTTCATATAAACCACTCCTTATCAGAGGCTATGTTGCTCTGTATATATTTTACCGCAAATTTTTACTCTTATTCCTCATCAGTTGTGTTACCCGGAAGTACGACAACAGGTGTGTGTTTGTTGTTTACGGCATCGCTGATAATATCCTTAAGCAATGCAATAACAGGGACGCCGATAAACATACCAACTACGCCGAAAAGACCGCCGCCGAGAATAACGCCTAAAATAACAAGCAAAGGTCTGATGGAAAGAGAACTTGATACAAGACGGGGCTGAATAACATTTGCGTCAACCTGCTGCAGAACAATCAGTACAGCAACAAGAACAAGGGCGCTTACAAAGCCGCCTGTGAACAAAGTGATGATTGCGGCAATGGTGATTGCAACAAATGCACCAAAGTATGGGATAAGGTTAAAACTGCCAACCATCAGGGCAATCACAGCTGCGTATTCTGTGCCCATAATTGAAAGAACAATTAAGCAGAGAATAAATACGATGCAGGCATCAAGAAGCTGACAACTGATGTATCTGTATATAAAACTTGCGATTGCACGGGTGTAAAAGACGATATTGCGTCTAAACTTTTCGGGCAGACATTTTCTTGCACATCGGTTAATAGCAAGTTTGATGCTTTTTCTGTCGATAAGCATATAGACAGAAATAACAATGCCAAGAAAGATGTCAACAACAGCAGAACCGAAGTTTATAACGCCTTTTGCGTATTTGTTTACATTTCCAAGGTCAAATATATTAAGAATCTCGTCAAAAGATACCCAGTCACTGTTGAGGATGTTCTGTATGCTTATATCATCGATTGTAAAAATGCCAAAAGAGTTAATCCAGTTTACCACGGAACGTATAATCGACGGCAACTGGTCAATAAAACTCTTAATGCTCTCTACAAGTTGAGGAATAATCGCAATCATAATAAGAACAATCGCGGCAATAACTATAAGGTAAACTATGGCAACCGAAAGACCGCGTCTGTGTTTTTGCAAAAACTCTGACTTTGTTTTGTGAAGAAGTATTTCTGTCTTTTTACAGGGAATCCGCAAAACAAACGCAATTGCCGCACCTATGAAGAATGGTGTCAGAAGTTGAAGAACTTTTGCAAAAAAGTCTATAATCACACCAAAGTTATCAAAGGTATTGTAAACAATAATAAGAGCAACTGCCAGAATAAATATGCTGAGATATTTCTTTAAATCCTGAAACTTCAAAACTTTCACTCCAATACAAAAGGGTAAATTACCCCTTATAATAATTCTTATGATAAAAGTATACCACAAAAAAGAAAAATAGTAAATACATTTATTGTAAATTTTTGTTTAAGAATAAACAGTGTGTTCTAATGCTTGACAAAAATGGAAATAAATAGTAAAAAGTATATATAAAACAAAAAGGAGGGAAATGATATATAAAAATATATCATACAAAGGATTATGAGAATGTTTAGAAAATGTATTTTAGGTATTGTGGTGCTGACAATGGCTTTTGGTATCAACACATCTATGGTGTATGCCGCAGGAAAATCCACAACGGCAACAGCAGAGTTTGTGGGGCGTGATATTGTTGTGTCGGGAAGAGTAAGCGGTGCAAACCAAAGCAACAAGGTTTTACTTCTTGTTGGAAGTGTGGAAGAAGTTTTATACATAAATGAGATGCACACGTCTTCAACCGGTGAGTTTTTTTAAGTTTCGGTTGCCTTTTGATACTCCGGCCGGCACATATCCGTACTCAATCGGTAATAATGCAGGAGCGCCAAGGTATAATGGAGAGATTGACTTTCACTATGATACCATGGATGAGAGAAAAATTGTTGATGCAGATATTAATGTTAAACTATCGGGGTATGTCCCGGAAGTTACGGGAGTAATCAGGAGTATATATGGCAAGAACATATCGGTAAATGTGACAGATAATAATGATAATTCGGTTATATACAATAATACGATTACTGCAGCCTCCGGAATATGCAATCTGGATTTTGAACTGCCGAGCATATTATCTTATGATGCATATAAAATATCAATAATATGTGCAGATGGCGAAGAAGAGTTGTTCCGCGTCAGTGCCGATATAGTATGCGGTCTATATAAGGTTACAGTAAGTGCAGCCATACAAACATCCGAGGATGTGCAGATTAATGCAACAGCGATGAACCCGAACACGGATTTAATTAATGAAAGCGGAAAATTTACAGGCAGTTGGTCAAAATCTATAACAATCCCCAATATTATACCAACTGCAGAATTTGATGTAGACCTAAACGCTGTTGAAACATACCTTATGAAACTTGGCGGGGATACAGGAATTGTGACAGGAGTCTCAGGGGATGAAGTCACAGTTATGGCAAAAGGTTGGGATATATCGACATTCAGGGGCAGAAGATTTGAACTCACTTATGACCCTGCGCAACTTATTCCTGTCAGCTTTTTTGCAATGTATCCCGATAATACAGTAGGAACAGGCCAAAGAGGTAATGTAGAAATAGAAAAATGGGAAGAAGGCAGAATTGTATTTAAAATCCATAACATAGATATTCCTGAGGGTAAAACGTGGACAGGCGTTATGAACTTATTTAAGTTCAGATTTACGGGCGATACGAGTTTGTATATAAAATAGTAAAAGGAGAGAGAACATATGAAAAAGATTATAACTGCAATTGTCGCAGCGCTATTGATAACCGGATTGCTGGCAACAATGGTAATTGCCAATAATGACAAAAACGAAGGAATCAAAAAACTAAAAAAAGAGAATAAGAGCAGAAAATCCAAAATAGAAAGACGTATAAACAAAGAAGAGGATTTAGACAATGACAGTGTTTACGATTTTATGGTTGTAGCACTTGAAGCGGTTGCGGAGAGTGATGCGGAATTTAATGAACTTATCTATAATCTTGAGTACATAAAAGAGGCTTATAAGGTTTCTGATAAGGATATGGAGTACATTTACAGCCTTATTATAGATGGAGCAGAGCCAAATAATATTATTGAAATATGCTATTTCTGGCTTGATACAAATGAGAATATTGAAATTATAGAAGAAGTGTATAACCTGAAATGGAGGTATGACACCACAGGCTGGATAGAAAATGCATTTAACTACGCGACAGAGAATAAATATGGTGTTTTAACACCGGAAGATGTTCAGGTATATATCAGTGAGGTTCTTACCGTCCAGGATATAGAGACGGCGAATGTTTTGTGCAGAAAAGGTGTGCTTACCATACAGGAGATACTTGAAAAACGTAAAGATGGTACAAGTTTTGCCGAAATTACAGCAGAGATTACAGGGGCAGAAATCTCAGATATTCCTACAGAGGCTATGACAGTTGTTGAGGAACCGTCAACAGAAGCCGAAAAAACCCCTGACAAAGATAAGCGCCGCAAAGGGAAAGACCGCATAGCCCCGGAAAATGTTTTGAAAGCGGAGAAGTTATCAAGAATGACGGGCAAACCTATAGGCGAAATGTATAACACCGCCCTGAATGATGAGGAAATTAATACTCTCGTCCAAAACTATGATGACGAGGTAGATACAAAGATTAAGAAGAAACTTAAGGATAAAAAGATTTATAAAGATTTATCAAGAGAAGACTTGGAAAGATACATAGAAAAGAGAGGTGAAAAAAATGATTAACAGCATAAAGAGGCTTATTTTTGCCATTATAATTTGCATTGCATCGATGCTTATATCGGTTTCTGCGTATGCATCAACAACCGAGGCGTTGATAGAAACCAGATTAATTGATTCAAGTTTGTATCATTATGGTACAGACTTTGACACTCCATATGTTGTGCCGGATGGTAACATAGATCCATCAACGGGTGCAGTAAGAGTGAGAGAACTCGAGGTGTCTCTGCCGGGAAAGAACGGGCTTGATTTAAACTTATACAGAGAATACAGCAGTTACGACCCAAATTACAAATATAACTATACAGACACGAGTTCAAAAAGACACTTTAGATTTGCTACAGGTGTGCCATATAATGTTGTGGTCGGTGGAGAGACAAGGGTAGTATATGTTGCTTATATAAGAGAAGAAGATATCCAAGAGACATTGACCTGTACGCAGACAGTATTTGATAATCCATCATTAGATGCATATGAAGTAGAATATTATAGGAATGAATCTTTTGGCGGTGAGGGAGTTACCCTTAGTTGGAACAAAGATATAGAGCCAATATCTCTTTATACGATGGATTATGAGCAAGTTGAAAAGATATTTGCTACACAAAACATAAGTATAGGTAACGGATGGTATATAAGTATGCCTTATTTATGTAGTAGTTCCAGTGGTGTAAGTGCAGAAACTCCGAACGGCACAAGATATGTTCGCTACGGAGATATAGCTTTCGGGGACTGTACAGTAGCAACCCTAAAGTATACAGTAAAAAAATATGACGACAATGATAGAGAACTTGAATATGGTACTGTATCCATAACCAATGATGGCGGCAGATATAGTGGAGAAATAAGTGCAGACCCCATAGAGAGCGAGCAGGGGTTTGTGTATAACCTGAAAGTCACAGGGGTTGATGGAATTTCCTATTATTTTTATATTAGCAATCCTTTTTCAAGTGCAAGCGGTAAAATTGTTGCAATTGGAGATAAGTATGGTAATGTAATCAGATATTCTGTTGTAGATGGAGTGCGGACGATTACTGATACAATGGGCAGAGTGGTTAGTGTGTCACCAAACGGAATAACCATTAATGCGGGAGGAGAAACACAGACAATAAGTTACAGTACAGAGACAATTGTGGATGAAGTAAACAATCCCCATGGATATTACTATGCCTTTGATACCCATACCATGACAGTGACAAAAGAAGACGGCAGCGGCGATGCAACGGGTGTAGAAGAAACTGTCTACACAATGAAGAATGGAACAATAAGACAGGATAGAAAAAACTATAAACCGAGTCGGGATATTGTGCCGTTGCTCCTTGAGATTAACTATCCGACCGATTCAAGAAGAGTGTACACATATCAGAATGAAGCAAATGCACCGCAGTATTTTTATAAACTAGACGGCGGGAATAGCCACCAAAAAGGTGACTATTTTATGTACTTTGTCACATCAGAAAAGTTATACTCAAAGGATGAACTCATATCCAATCAAGAGTTTACATATGATGGCACATGGTATAAATCACAAAGTCCATCTTCTTATAATGCAAACAGAAAAAAGTTTATTATAAACGAAAGTTTTGACAACGGCACACAGAGGAAAAAACATATATGTACGATAACTTTGCAAGGCTTGTGTCAGAATATGAAGTGTTTGAGGACGCCGAAGGCAACCGAAATTCAAAATCGGTGTCGTACAGTTATAATACAGTATCGCATCGAACAGACCTGACAGAGTCAGAAATATCGAGAATGAGAAAAGCACACCTTAAAAATACTGCTATTTTTGAAAATGGAGTTCTTGTATCCTCGGTTGACAGCAGTTATACCGAAAAGACCCGTCAGCCCCTGACAATGCAAAACGGAGAAATATTTACAGAGTACACCTATGACGAGACATATTTTGTTCCGCTTACAGAGAAGACAAGCACTTTAGATGGTGTGCAGGCTGAAAAGAGAAACACCCTCTCGACAGACAAAAAGAGCATTATAAAGTCAAGGATATACAAAGACGGCAATATAGTAAGCGAAACGTCTTATGGGTATAACGATGACGGCACAATCGCAAAAACAATAGTCGAAAACGGAGATGCAGACTTTGAGACAAACTATGCATACAGATATAACGACGATTGCTCTTATGTTGTGACAACAACCGTCAAAGATGTCACAGATGCCGATGGCAACGATTGTGACATAAGTACAGAGGTAGGCTATGACCCGTTTGGCAGACAGGCGTATGTAAAGGACGGAGAGGGCAACATAACAAGATATGAGTATAATGCTCTCAATCAGATAACAAAGCAGATAAACCCTGACGGCACATATGCAACGGCTGCATATAACATCCCTGAAAATATAATTACCGTGACCGACGAGATGGGCAATGTTACGACAAACGCATATACACCCCTCGGGCAGATAGAGAAGACATACCTCGACGGTGATGAGGCAAAGACGGTGGCTGCATATGAGTATGACAGCCGCGGCAGAACCACGATGGAAACAATATATATGGACAGTGGGGTTAAAGTGGTTTCTCATGCATATACCTATGATGATTTTGACAGAGTAATATCAAAGAAGGTATATAATAATGGCGCCGTAAATGATATTGAGACATATGTGTATGAGTATGGAGAAGAGGTTGCGAATCAGGCAGAGGTTCCGTATAACTGGACAGAAATAGACGTAAGCGGATACAAGAAAGCGGAAATAGCATTTAGAGATGTTAACGTAATGTATGGCAAGAGTTCTGCGGATATAATGATATATTTAGACGGGGAAGAATATATGGACAAGACCTGTAAAGATATGGCGACGTTTACCCGGACAATAGACTTAAAAAACATCTCAACCATGCGTATGAGAATAATGTATGGCAGTTGCACTATGTATATGCGCCTTATACCAAACGACAGTAATATTCAAATAGCGGGTGGCGTGCCGAGAAAGGTAACGACAACGTACAAAGGAAACTCAAACTATGCCAAGCCCACAACCGTAACAGAGTATGACGGTTTTGGCAATATACTGACAGAGTCATATTATGATATGACGGTGTCTGATGATACATTGCTCAACCGCAACATATATAAGCACGATTATATGGGCAACGTGACAGAAACCCTTGGCGGCAGAATATATATGGAGGGGCTGGGAAGTTACAGCGCAAAGGCAGAGTATGACTATGCAGGCAGAGTGATAAAGCAGTACCGCCCCGACGGAAAGTATATAAGATATACCTATGATGCCCTTGGCAATAGGTTGACAGAGACCGACTATATGGGCAATACCACTACGTATACCTATGATGCCCTTGGCAGATGTATAGAGAGGGTTGCTCCCTTTGACGGCAATATATCGTCAAAACAGTTGACATACTACGACAAAAATGGTAATATAGTAAAAGAAAAGCAACAAAGCAATAAGATAGGCTAGGCAGAAGAGTATACCCAAATCGAGAGCGCCTACGACAGCCGCGGCAGAATATTTTGGACAAAGACCAATGACGGACAAAGGGATATATATGCACAGTTTGCCTATGATGATTGCGGAAATGTCTTAAAGTATGTGTACGGGCAGACAGAGCTGATAGAAGATTTGTACGGCGATTTGCCCGATGGTGTAACCTATGTAAATTACGAATATGACAGGCTTGGCGACGTGAGAAAAGAGACCGATGCCCTTGGCAACGTCAAAACGGCAGAATATAACTATATAGGATGTGCCACAAAAGAGACAGACAAAAACGGTAACGTATTTGACAACAGATACGACGGCTATGGCAATATCATATGGCGGATGAGCGGCAGTGATGTTGATATGATGTATGGATATACACCCTATGGCCAGCCAACGGCATATATTGACTGGGATGATATGAGCACCCGCACGGTATATGTCTATGATAAACTTGGATACATAAACGAAGAGTGGATGTATGGGGGTGGGTGCAGAAACGAATACACCAACGATGTCAACGGCAACCGCAGAAGTTTGACCGCAATGGGAAAAGACAAAGACGGCAACCAATACACCTTCACAGCCGAATATCAGTATGACATTCTCGACCGGCTTACAGGCGTAAGTTTTAACAATGGCGAGGCAAGTGTAAGTTATACCTATGACGATAACGGCAATGTTTTGACAGAGACAGTCAACGGTACAGTAACCGAGTATATGTATAACGAGGCAGGGCTTTTGACAGAGCAGACCACACAGGGCGAGAAGAGTTATACAATGGAGTATGGCTTAAACGGAGCCAAGACAAGAGAGACCGCCGACGGAGTGGCAACGGACTATACCTATGACAAAATGGGGCAGTTGATAGAAGAGAGCCGAAACGGCATAACAAATCAGTATACCTATGACAGCAGAGGGAACAGAATATCCGCAATAATAAACGGAGAAAACTGCACTTATACCTATGACACAGCCAACCGACTGATTCACGAGGATACAGGCGTGCTTACCAATAGTTATGCCTATGACAAAAACGGCAATATGGTATGCAGACTGACGGGCAGATACGCCGATGCAACAGTATCGGAAGAAGAGAGTATAGAAGTCTTTGGGGATGCAGAAACTTCTGCAGATAACACAAATAACTCAGAGGCAGTATACTATACTTATAACAAGTTTAATCAACTTATAAATGTTACAAGTGATGACGGACTAGATGCCGAATATACGTATAGCCCGGACGGTAGACGGTCGCACAAGACAATCAACGGCGAGACTGTAAGCGCCCATTATGATGGCGGCAATGTAATAGCGGAAATATCAAAAGACGGAGATGTAACAAAGTATTACAGAGGTGCAACCCTGATAGCAAGCAGCAACGGGGATAGCCTGAGCCGATACAGTTATGACCCACACGGCAGTGTGACAATGATAAACGGCACCGACGCCTATACCTATGATGCCTTTGGCAATCAGTTGACAAGCACAAATGCCGATAATCCGTTCAGATATTGTGGGGAGTATTACGATGCCGAAACAGACTTTATCTACCTGCGCAACAGATACTATAACCCATCAACAGGCAGATTCATATCCGAAGACCCCATCAAAGACGGCACCAATTGGTATGTGTACTGCGGCAATAACCCTGTTATGTTTGTGGACCCAAGTGGGTTGGATTCATATATAATATATGATAAAAATGCTAAAAGTGGAGACGGCGAACATAGTATGTATGACGAAGCTATGATAAGAAAAAAACAATTAGAAGAAACCTGGGGGACGAATGTACAAGTTTTCGGAGTAAGTAGTGCTTGGGAATTTACAGAGGTGTGGAATAAGCGTGTAGGATATGATTTAGATGGATACGATATCTCCGTGGAAGAGGTTGTTATAATTGCTCATGGTAGTATTACTGGTGATAAAGAGGATAATACGGCGCAGAGTTATTTTTATTTTGAAAAAGGCGGTGGAGGAGTTTTTGCTAAAGATGAGCATTATAGCGTTGATAAACTTGATTGGAAAGAGATGGAATGGCTTACATTTAGCACCTGTAACAGCGGTAATCCAGATGTGTATAATTTAGCATATGCCTTTAAAAAGAGGATGACAGTAAATCAATATATTTCAGCATGGGACGGCGGAACTGTTTTTGATTATTCTAGCGGAATGTTGTTAAGAGGAGGATATGATTCAGGCAATTGGATCAAAGACGCCATAGGACAACATTCGTGGTATAATTATGTTGATAAAACATGGTGTGGTGAACCTACTAGAAGGAGAATTGGTTATCGACAAATTAAGGGGTGATGAAGATGCGCTATAAAAAAATTGTGATTGTAATTACAATTGTTTTTTTGTTGCAACACTATTTAGATTATGTTCACATCATGAAAAAATTGATTTTTCAGAAATTGTAGAAATAATATATTCAAGTTATTTGGGAGAGTATGAGAGTGTAAAATATAGAGAACAACAAGAAATTAGAACATTTTTGAAAAAATTGCAACATATAACTTTTTATCCACGAAAAGAAAAGGTGTTGCACGAATCTCCAACTATCTCGGTGACAATAAAATATGTTGATGGAACAGAAAAGTGTATTGATATAGCTGGGGTATCTGCATTAATTACGGAAATGTCTGCAGATAAGAAAATAAACAAAGAATTATCTAAATTTTATTATGTAAATCCTTTGTGGATTAGAGGGTTAATCAACAACTAAACAGTATTTGAGGAGACAAGGGGACGGTTCTCTTGTCTTGACAGATACTGCGGAATAACAAAACCCAAAGGGACGGCGATGCCGTCCCTTTTTTATGCCACCCTTGCCTGAAGGGCGTGGGACCGCTTGCGGTGGGGTGTAGGGGACGGCCTCCCGGACGTCCCGCTCTTTCGGGCTGTCGGGGACGCCAGGGCGGCATCTCTTGCCACATTGCGGCAATTCACCTTTACGCCACTCGGGCTGTCGGGGACGCCAGCCCCTACGGCGGTGCAACAACGCAGTTGACACGTTTTAACAAAAATGGTAGAATAATAAAAAGCCGATACAGTTATGACCCACACGGCAGTGTGACAAATAAGACGCACTTGTTTTTAAGAATTACAATCGGGGATAAGGGGCGGCATTGCCGCCCCTTTTGTTTACTTTTATATTGACAAACAGAGGAAATTGGTGTAAAATATTAAGTAATATAAATATATTCTTTGGGAGGAATATTAAAATGAAAAAAAGAG
>JAZSBQ010000069.1:0-15903 GCA_045602485.1 Clostridia bacterium | reverse complement strand
TTACATTCCTGTTGCATAACTTGTTTCCTAATACCTTTTTGAGGCTTCCTTTGGGAAGTCTGTTTGCCATGCCTGTTTTTTATTAGATAAAATTTTCAACGTTTTTCATTTTATCTATTGACTTTTAATAGTTAGTCTTTTGTATTTTTGATAAAATTTTAAAAATTATTTCACAATCAGCAAACAATTACTTCATCAGGATAATATATGTCTTCCTGATAACTTATTCTGTCTGTACAGTATATCATCTGGCAAATGCTTTGTCAATTTTTTATATCATATCTTATACACAAAAAACTCAGAATATGTTATTTATTATCCTGAGTTTTTTATAATAATTTTAAAATTTCTCTGTTTATAGAGATATTCTTAATAAACCAGGGTCACCTCACAGGCGTCCACTTTTTTAACCCAGCGCAACCATGCTGAATACGAGTGCAAAAAGCGCAACTGTCTCACAAAGGCCGACAACTGTGATGTACTGAGAAAAGCCCTTGCCTGTCTCTGCAAGTGCATCTGCACCTGCGGCACCTGCTCTGCCCTGATATACCGCAGAAAAAGCCATTGCTACACCTGACGCGATTCCAAGACCAAGCAAAAATGCAGGGTCTGCAGAAGACGCCTTCATCTGCTGCATAAGAAGGAAGCCGTAAATTGTCTGTGTAAGGGGGGCACCTGCAAATACTGTAAGGATAAACGGTGCTGCTTTATTGCCCATATAACACTTCTTCCATGCACCGATAGATGCCTGACCTGCGATTCCGATACCAATGGCAGAGCCTATTGCGGCAATGCCCATACATAACGCTGTTCCTAATAATCCTAAATTCATAATAATTCTCCTTTATAATCAATTTATTCTTCAAATGGTTTAAATTTATGTCCACTCCATGACATATCAAGATGCGAAGAGAATTCAAGTGTGTTAAGTCTGATTCCGTGAACAATTACAGACAAAATGTTTAATATCATATTAAGTCCATGACCAAGCACCAAAAGAACGATGGCAAGTATCATAAACAAGAAGTTGCCAAGCAGCGGACCTGCAAGTTCGTTTACTGTCGCAGATATTGCCGCACCTGCAAGACCAACCGCCCAGAGGCGAATATATGAAACAATGTCTGAAAATACATTTACTACACCAAGCAGCACCGATACTATATCGGCAAAACTTGCGAGTATAGCCTTTATGACACTTCCCTCGTAGTTTGCAAACACAAAACTGAGTAAAAAGCCAACCGCTATAAACACAAGCGCAACTGTGCCAACGGGAACTTTGCCAATCACCAGTCCAAAACTGAATACCTCAGCGTTAACCACAAGACTCAGTACCAGATAATATATGCCGACAAGTTGCAGAATTGAGCCTATATGCGAAAGCATCTTCAGGCTTTTTCTGTTTCGGGCAGCACCTTTAATGTGCGCAACCGTCAACTGGATAAGCGCAAGTGTAAAGCAGAATATCTGCAGGTTTTGTGCAGTTGTAAGTCCTGCACCGTTCGGGTCCCATGGCAGATGCCATATCTTGTCGCCATATACATTTGAAATCACGGGTACCGACAGAGATTTAAGCCACGCAGGCAACTGCTCGGGAGAGAGACCAAACCATGTGCAGGTAAGCGTCCCCCATAGTATCGTCGACAATCCGAATAGCCCTATAAGCAAAAATGCAGGAGAAACCGGCTTTTTTGCTATAAGCGATTTAACTATCGGGATAGCCGCAACTGTACAAATAATCAGTCCGTATCCGCCGTCTCCGAAGATTATACCAAAGAAAATGAGTATAAATGCCAGAAACCACCCGGAAATATCGTATTCAAAGTATCCGGGGACTGTACCCAGAAAGTCGGTAAGCGGATATATCAGACTTGCAAACCTGTTGTTTTTAAGTTTGGTCGGCACGTCATCTTCTTCTGTCGGCTCTTCTACAACAAGCCCCCACGAGTTTTCCGTTGCCATATTTTTTAACTTATCAATATTTTCTGCCTCGATATATCCTTTGAAGTAAGCAACAGAAACCTGCTTTTTATTATCAGATGAAATATCCTCGTCCGCCATACCTGTGGCATAGGTTTCAAATTCTACTTCCTTTTCTATGGATTTTATCGCATTTTTTATGCCATCAAAGCATCCGTCAAAAGATGATATCTGCTTGTCTATTGCCTCCGCTCTCTCTGTCAGACTGTCAATTTTTTGTCTCATCTGAGCAGTCGACATTTTCGGAAGCGCCAACCGATAACTATTGATGGATGATAATACTTCCTCCCCATCCTTTAAATTCGCTTTGGATAGCAAGAACTTCACCGAGGATTTATCTGCATCTATCTTTACGGTCTTTACGCTGTCGGGGAGAGCATCATATTCACCTCTTGGCATCTCATAAATCTCTACCTCAACGCCTTTTAACGCAAGATTGTATATGCTGTCAGGGTCAACGTCACCCCATTTTTTTAATCTGTCAAGTTCTGCGCTGAGCAAAATCTTCTCTGACAGACAATCTTTCTTTTCTTCTGTCAGATCCATAATCTCGTTCGCTATCGTCAGGGCATCCGGAACGCTTATTTCCTTTTGCTCTGTATCTTTTGACTTCCCTATTGAAAACGCCGCCGCTTCAAGCAGAGCAATCTGCTCGTTGAGTTTTGTTAACTTTTCTCCATAGCCCTCTGCTATTTCGATATGAACAAGTCCGAGTTTACGGAGTTTTTTCAGTGTTTCTGCTTTTTTGTCTCCCATTGTTATAAGAGAGACTTTTTTCATAGGCACGATCATAATGAATTAACCTGCCTTTCTGAATCACCGATATTACGGAGTGCAATTTTCCGTTTGGAAATCTTGGACCGCACTACGGCACTGACCTGTTGGTCAGCCATGTAAATCGATATCTTTTTGATGTTTTCCTCTGTCTCAGGTATCTTTACCTTTTCAAAGAGGTTAACTCTCTGTGAGGTTGCAAGAAGTTCTCTTTCCAGTAGTTTTACCTGCTCATCAAGCACTTCTGCCTCCAAATCAAGTGACATTGCCTTTTCCATATGGCTTGCAGCAATATCAACCCAAAGAGGGGTTGTATACAAATCATAGTCGCCTCTTGAAAAATCCGCTCCCTCAAAAGTCGGAATATCAACACCGGCAATGTTCCCCCTGCCTTTGCGGATATTACTTACTTTTATTATTCCGCTTGGAAACGCGTCCTTTTCAGCAAAAACAGCAATCCATTCATCAAAACCTTTTTCAAGGTCTTCTCTCTCTTTCCTTACTGCATTTGCTTTGGCTTCTATAGTACGTATTTCTGCTTGAAGCTGTTGTTTTTTAAGTGTCAGGGTAGGCAAATATCTACGGTACATTTTAAGAGCATCTTTTTGCACCTTTAACTCATTTTTAGTCAGTTTGATTTTTGCCAAAATTACAGACCTCCTTGCCCATCAGGCCAGAATTCATCAACAAGGTCTGACTTTATGCCGGTTTCAACTCTCTGGAAGCACTCGGCTAAAATCTCCCATCGTAAATCAAGAGAGTCTTCAAGAGACAGATTAACTGATAAATCCATCAGTTTGTCCTCAAAAAGTTCACCATATTTTAATAACTTCTCATCCCAACGGCTCATAGAGAATCCCATGTTTTTCTTCTCAACAGTTTCTTTATAAGAAGAATACATACGAATCATCGCATCCATAAGCGCACGATGGTCCTTTCTTGTCTTGCCGTTTACGTTCTGCTTAAGTCTTGAGAGAGAGCCAAAAGGCTCTATTCTTCCGCCCTTGAGGTAATACTGTCCCTCTGTTATATAGCCTGTGTTATCAGGCACGGGGTGGGTTACATCGTCACCCGGCATAGTCGTAACCGCCAGAACGGTAACCGAGCCTGAATTTGCAAAGTCAACAGCCTTTTCATAACGGGCTGCAAGCTGAGAATAAAGGTCGCCCGGATACCCACGGTTAGACGGAACTTGTTCCTGAGTGATAGCGATTTCTTTCATAGCATCTGCAAAGTTGGTCATATCGGTGAGAAGCACCAATACATCCTTATTCTGCAGAGCAAACTGCTCTGCCACAGCAAGTGCCATATCAGGAATCATCATACATTCAACGATTGGGTCAGCCGCCGTATGAATAAACATAACAGTCTTGCTGAGCGCGCCACCTTTTGAAAGTTCATCTTTGAAATATAAAAAGTCGTCATATTTAAGTCCCATACCGCCAAGCACGATTACATCTGCTTCTGCCTGCATCGCAATGCGTGCAAGAAGTTCGTTATACGGCTCACCTGAACTTGAGAATATAGGCAACTTCTGAGACACAACCAATGTGTTGAACATATCAATCATTGGTATATTTGTTCTCAGCATTCTGTTTGCCAAAATACGTTTGGTCGGATTAACCGACGGTCCTCCTATTGGCCTCATATTATCAGTAAGCGCCGGCCCCCTGTCAATGGGCTCGCCCGAGCCGTTAAATATACGGCCGAGCAAATCCTCGCTGAAAGAAATCTGCATTTCGCTTCCTAAGAATCTGATTTCGTCTCCTGTCGAAACCCCCTTACCGCCGGCAAAAACCTGCAGGGATACAACATCACCCTCGATTTTATTAACCTGCGCAAGTGATTTACCAAAACGAGTGCTTATCTGAGCAAGTTCGTTATATTTAACGCCCGTTGCTTTTACAGTAATTACGTTGCCGGTGATGGATTCAATTTTGTTATAAACTTTACTCATTATCTTTCACCGTCCTTTAATAAACTCTCTGCCTTGTTTTCAAGTTTCCCGCTGCCCTCAGTATACAGAGCGTCAATTTCAGCCTCAGCATTTTTAAAATCTTCACTGCCAAACTCTCTGTAGTTCCAGTTAATAAACCTCTGGCGCATACGGTTAAAGAAAACTCGTGCATCGTCTTTACTGTCAAGGGCATACTCACTACCTAAAATATAAATAAGTTTGTCTGTAACATATCTCTGACGCGCTGTGTCGCAGGCAGCATCAATCGGGTTAAATGAGTTCTGCTGTAGATACACAGCATCCAGCATTTCTGATTTAAGGTAAATAACATAGTCAGAAATTGTTGTACCCTCTTCGCCGACAACCTTCATCATAGAGTCAATTTCATTTCCGTGGAAGAGAATATCCTTACAGAAATCAGATTTCTTTCTGTCTATAACACTCTTATATTTCGACCAGGAAATCATTGGATCAATAGCAGGATACTTTCTTGCATCTGAGCGCTCACGCGATAAGCCGTGGAAAGCGCCAACAACCTTAAGAGTTGCCTGAGTAACCGGTTCTTCAAAGTTTCCGCCGGCCGGCGAAACTGTTCCGCCTATTGTAACAGATCCGGTACTGCCATCGGGCAGACGAACATATCCTGCTCTCTCATAAAATGCCGCAATATAAGACTCAAGATATGCCGGAAAGGCTTCTTCTCCGGGGATTTCTTCAAGTCGGCCTGACATTTCTCTGAGTGCCTGTGCCCAACGTGATGTTGAGTCTGCCAGAAGCAGAACGTTTAGGCCCATCTGTCTGTAATACTCTGCAAGAGTAACCGAAGTATAAACAGATGCCTCTCTTGATGCAACAGGCATTGACGAGGTATTACAGATTATAATTGTACGTTCCATAAGAGAACGGCCTGTTTTCGGGTCATTGAGTTCGGGGAACTCTGTAAGTGTCTCTACAACCTCACCTGCACGCTCTCCGCATGCGGCTATGATTACGATATCAACATCTGCATACTTTGATGTTGTATGCTGAAGCACAGTTTTACCCGCTCCGAAAGGTCCCGGGGTACAGTATGTTCCGCCCTTTGCAACGGGGAAGAATGAATCTATAAGACGCACCTTTGTCTCCATTGTTTCAACGGGAGCAAGTCTTTCGCTATAGCATCTTATTGCACGTTTTACAGGCCAGTTAAAGGACATTGATACTGATACATCGCGTCCGCGCTCATCAGTTATAACTGCGACAGTCTCTTTGATATTATACTCGCCTTTTTCTACGATAGATTTTAAGGTGTAACTTCCGTGCAGATAAAAAGGCACAAATATTTTGTGCACAAACGGTCCCTCAGGGACGGTTCCGATATGCTCACCTGCATGGAGGATATCCCCCACCTTAGCAGTCGGAGTAAACTCCCACTTTTTATTGCCATCCAGTCCGTCTTCATAGTTGCCCCTCTCTAAAAACCAACCTGCTTTTTCGGCAAGTGCGGGCAGCGGGTTCTGAAGTCCGTCATAAATCTGTCCAAGCAAGCCCGGACCAAGTTCTGCTGACAGCATTTCGCTTGTAAATTCAACACTGTCTCCGCATTTTATACCGCCTGTCATTTCATAAACCTGTATCTGCGCAACGTTGTCTCTTATACGAATAACCTCACTCTTAAGTTCGGTCTCGCCTACCTTAACATAACATATTTCATTCATGGAAACATTGCCGTCAAACTCAACTGACACAAGGTTTCCGTTAATGCTTACAACTCTTCCTTTATTTTCGGTCATTTTATTTCCTCCAGCTTTTCTCCATTTATAATGGAGTCGTAAATATTTCTGTATGCATCCTGTCCAGGTTTTGTATCAAATTGTCTCTTTCGCATAATCAGTTTTAATTTAAGCCCATAATAAAATACAAAATCTTTTGAGAAGTTATCCATTGGTCTAAGTGATTCTAAAAAGTTAATGCGATGATTAAAAAGCAACTCCTCTGCTTCCAGCGGATTTTTTGCGTTTACCGCATCGTCTGCTACCTTTATCAACTCTGCAGGCAAAGGATTGTCCTGTAAATCAAAGGATTTTTGCATTTTCTCCGCTCTGACCTTAGCAAGGGCAAGACGAAGTTCCCGCTCCCCTTTATACCATTCTTCAAGCAATGCCGAAGAAGATTTTTCAGGAGTCTTTGGCGGCATAAGTGTTAATTTTTCAATTTCACTCTGTGCCCCTTTACCTAAGAAGCGACCGCAGAGTTCTGAAAATCTTTCCTCATCAATGGGCATCGGTGTTCCATCTCCGATTCCATCCAGAGACGGCAGCTGTGATATCAGATAATATTCTGCCATAATTACTCCGCCTCTTTCAAAAGTTCAGCAACCTTAGGACTGAGATATTTTGACAGCATATCTACTACAGCCTCTGCCGAATAATCATAATATGCGTTTCCGTTATTTACAGAAATGCGGAAACCTCCGTCAAAGTTATCATTTGCCTTAAGGGTAATGCCTTTTTGTATTTTCTCTTTAACTCCTGAAAGTATAGTTTCTTCAAGAGATTTTAAAGTCTCGCTGTTCAGGATAACTGTTATATCTTCTGTGTCAGGTTTTAATGCCCAGCCTTCAACAACCGATACAATAAGTTGTGCCATTTTATCCGCTGAATATACCGCTGCAACATTTTGGCTTAAAATAGAATTAAGTTCTCTTGTTATACTTTCCCTGAATGATATAAGCAAGTTACGGCCTGCCTGTCTGATAGCGTCTTCGCCTGACTTTACCATACGCTCGTTCTCGGTTCTGGCATCTGAGAGAAGTTTGTCCGCTTGTGCCTTTGCATCTGCGACAATTTTTTCAGCCCGGGCTTTTGCTTCGGCGAGTATTTCATCCGACTTGGTCTCAGCCGCTTCTACTCCTTCTTTTTTAATCTGGTCAATGAGTTCCTGGAGTTGTATTTCCATATCTTTTCTCCTTTATATATTTGTTTCTTTTGTTATTATCTTTAATAAATTAAGGGAACCAACGTCCTATACAGTATGCTGGTTCCCCTTAATATCACGCAATTTATAATAAAAAAGCATAGCATACTTTTCCTCTACTGTCAAGTATTATTGCCATTTTCCATAATCAAATACAACCAATTTTCTGTGCACTTTTAACTCATTATAAAATTAAAATAAAAAGATTATAAAAAAACCTGAAATCCTTTGGATTTCAGGTTTTTGTTTCTTAATACATTCCGCCGCCAGCGCCTGCCATTGCAGCCGCTGCCGCTGCATCTGCTGCAGGGTCGGGCTTATCTGCAACAAGGCTCTCTGTTGTGAGCACCATAGCCGCAACACTTGCCGCATTCTGAAGAGCAGAACGTGTAACCTTTGTCGGATCAACAATACCGCCCTTTAACATATCCATATACTCATCTGTAAGTGCGTTGTAGCCTACGCCAACTGCACTTTCTTTAATCTTGTTTACAATAAGGCTGCCCTCGATACCTGCATTGAATGCAATCTGACGAACAGGCTCTTCAAGAGCACGGAGAACAATCTGTGCACCTGTCTTTTCATCGCCCTCCGTTGATGCTACAACCTTTTCAACTGCAGGAATCGCATTGATAAACGCAGTACCACCGCCGGCAACAATACCTTCTTCAACTGCTGCACGGGTTGCCGCAAGAGCATCTTCGATTCTGAGTTTCTTTTCTTTCATTTCGATTTCTGTAGCCGCACCAACCTTGATTACTGCAACACCACCTGCAAGTTTTGCAAGACGCTCTAAGAGTTTTTCCTTGTCAAACTCTGATGTTGTTTCTTCAATCTGGCTTCTGATATTGCTTACTCTGTTTGTAATCTCATCCTTGTCACCCATACCGTCTACGATAATAGTATTTTCTTTCTGTACCTTTATCTGGCGTGCACGGCCGAGTACGTCAAGTGTTGCATCTTTAAGTTCCATACCGACTTCTTCGGATACAACCTGACCACCGGTAAGGATTGCAATATCCTTGAGCATTTCTTTTCTTCTGTCACCAAAGCCCGGTGCCTTTACACCGATACATGTAAATGTGCCTCTGAGTTTGTTAACAATAAGTGTAGAGAGTGCTTCGCCCTCGATATCTTCTGCAATGATAAGGAGTTTCTTGCCTGACTGAACAATCTGCTCAAGAAGTGGGAGAATCTCCTGAATATTTGTAATCTTCTTATCTGTGATAAGGATAAGAGCATCATCGATGACCGCTTCCATCTTATCAGTATCAGTTACCATATATGGAGAGAGGTATCCTCTGTCAAACTGCATACCCTCAACAACCTCTGAGTATGTCTCTGCTGTCTTTGATTCTTCTACTGTGATTACGCCATCGCTTGTAACCTTTTCCATTGCATCTGCAATTAAGTTACCGATATTTTCATCTGCGGCAGAAACTGATGCAACACGCGCAATATCCTCTTTGCCGTCAACCTTTTTGCTGTTGGCAATAATCTCTTCTGCTGCTGCGTTTACTGCAGTTGCCATACCACGTCTTACGATCATTGGATTTGCACCGGCTGCTACGTTCTTCATACCCTCGCGGATAAGAGCCTGTGCAAGAAGGGTAGCAGTAGTTGTACCGTCACCTGCAATATCATTTGTCTTGGTTGCAACCTCTTTTACAAGTTGTGCGCCCATATTCTCAAATGCATCTTCAAGTTCTACTTCCTTTGCGATGGTAACACCGTCATTTGTGATAAGGGGTGCGCCGTACTTCTTGTCAAGGACCACGTTTCTGCCCTTAGGGCCGAGGGTTACCTTAACTGTATCTGCAAGCTGATTAACGCCACGCTCAAGCGCGCGTCTTGCTTCTTCACCAAATAAAATCTGTTTAGCCATTTTTATTACCTCCAAAATTCAGAATATTTATAAATGTAAAATTAGTCAATCTTTGCGAGGATGTCGCCCTGATTGAGGATGATGTATTCCTCACCGTCGAGTTTTACCTCTGTACCTGCATACTTGCTCATAATTACCTTATCGCCGACTGCAAGTTCCATAACAACTTCTTTGCCGTCAACAACGCCACCGGGTCCAACTGCAATAACTTCAGCAATCTGTGGTTTTTCCTTTGCAGTACCTGCTAAAATAATACCGCTTTTTGTTGTTTCTTCTGCTTCCAGCATCTTGATTACGACTCTGTCAGCCAATGGTTTAATGTTCATAAAATGAACCCTCCTTATAATATATAAATGTGTAATTAAAAACTAATATAACTTCTATTACATCCTTCGCATTAGCACTCTACATCAAAGAGTGCTAACCATATAATAATATAAAAATCAGGCAGATAAATCAAACGGAATTACATCCAAATACAGGCTATTATTTCCAATTATAGTCTGTTATTGCATATTTTATACCATTTTCCTCAATTTCGGTTTTTTAATATTAAAAAACAGTGTAGTGACATATATAGCCACTGCACTTTGTTTATCCTATATAACTGCAAGCCGCAAGGGCTGCTACCGCACCGTCGGATGCCGCCGTTGCCACCTGTCTTATCTTCTTTGCACGGCAATCACCTGCAACAAATACTCCGCTTATGTTTGTTTCGCAACTCTCGTCTGATTTTACATATCCCCAGTCGTCAAGACCGATTGAATCTGCAAATATCTCATTCTGAGGTATAAGTCCGATTGCTACAAACATACCGTCTACGGATAAGTCAAACTCTCCGTCTGCGTTTTCAAGAGTGATTCCGCCAAGTTCGTCATCACCCTGCAGTTTTTTAACCATTGTGCCGTAGATAACCTCTACGTTTGACTTGCCTGCCAGTATCTTCTGCAGTTTATCCTCACCCGTCAAAAAGTCAAGATTCTGTACTACATACACCTTTTTACATGTCTCACTGAGGAGTATTGCCTCCTGAAGTGCAGAGTTACCACCGCCGATTACTGCAACTGTTTTGCCCTCATAAAAAGCACCATCACAAACTGCACAGAAAGAAATTCCGTTACCGATAAAGTCTTCTTCTCTGTCAACGCCGAGCAAGCGATGTTTTGTACCCGTTGCAATTATTACTGCCTTTGCAGTAAACTCGCCCTCATCAGTGACAATTGTGTGCACATCACCGCAGATAAGCTTTTCAACCTCACAGCACTCAATATCCGCATCAAGCGAGATTGCCTGATCCATAAGTTTTTCAGCAAACTCATTGCCGGTTACGCTTTTAAAACCCGGGATGTTTTCCACCTTTGGGGAAGATGTAATCTGTCCGCCAAAGGTACCCTTTTCGAGAACAACGACAGATTTATTTGCTCTGCCTGCATATATAGCGGCGGTCAGCCCCGCAGGGCCACCGCCTATAATTGCTATATCATAAGTATTCATATCGCTCACGCCTTTAATGCCTTTTTAATGTCTGAAACTCCTGCAAACTTTGTGATTTTTCCGCCGTTTACCATTACAAGAGTTGGTGCCTGCTTGATTTCCATCTGAGTTGCAAAGTCTTTGTTCTCTTCTGACAAAATCTTGGTGTATGCAACACCTGCTTTGTCAAGAACAGAGCATGCCATTTTACAGTTGGGGCAGGTTGCTGTTGTAAAGAGGTAGTTGCCGTCTGCTATGCCTGCGCTGTCCGCTGTACATTCAGCCTCTTCTTTTACCTTTTTAAGAGAAGAAGTATGTTTTGAATTTTCAATATCATAAACCTTACGCTCTTTATACTCCTGTGCTTTACCGTCGTTCCAGTTCTGTACAGGTCTGTAATAGCCTGTGATACGGCTGTATACTTCTGTATCTGTACCACAATCAGGACAGGTAAACTGTTCACCTGCAATATATCCATGCTTCTTACATACTGAGTATGTCGGTGACAACGTGTAATATGGAAGTTTGTAGTTCTCTGCAATCTTACGAACAAGAGATGCTGCCGCCTTCCAGTCAGGCATCTTCTCGCCGAGGAATGCATGGAATACTGTACCTGATGTATAAAGAGTCTGGAGTTCATCCTGAATATCAAGGGCTGTAAAGATATCCTCTGTGTAACCAACCGGCAAGTGTGAACTGTTGGTGTAGTATGGGTTACCTTCTTCGCCGGCTGTGATAATGTCAGGATAGTGCTTTAAGTCATGCTTTGCAAGACGGTAAGCAGTAGACTCAGCCGGTGTTGCTTCAAGGTTATACAAATCGCCGTATTCTTCCTGATAGTCAGAGAGTCTCTCTCTCATATGGTTGAGGACATCCTTTGTAAATTCCTGAGCCTTTTCTTCTGTCAGGTCTTCATTAATCCACTTTGCATTAAGACAAGCCTCGTTCATACCAACAAGACCGATTGTTGAGAAGTGGTTATCAAATGTGCCAAGGTATCTCTTTGTATAAGGATAAAGACCAATATCGAGGAGTTTACTGATAACAGTTCTCTTAACTTTAAGTGAACGCGCCGCAATATCCATCATCTTGTCAAGGCGTGCATAGAAATCTGCCTCATCCTTTGCAAGGTATGCGATACTTGGCATATTGATTGTAACAACCCCGACAGAAACTGTTGACTCACCACTACCGAAGAAACCGCCTGACTTTTTGCGAAGTTCTCTGAGGTCAAGTCTGAGTCGGCAGCACATACTTCTTACATCGCTTGGCTCCATATCACTGTTGATGTAGTTTGAGAAGTAAGGTGTACCATACTTTGAAGTCATCTCAAAGAGGAGACGATTGTTCTCTGTGTCTGACCAGTCAAAGTTGTTTGTAATAGAATATGTAGGAATCGGATACTGGAACCCTCTGCCGTTAGCATCACCGTCAATCATAATTTCGATAAACGCCTTGTTTATCATATCCATTTCCTTCTGACAATCCTTGTACTTAAAGTCAACTTCCTTGCCGCCGATTATACAGTTAAGTTCTGCAAGGTCAGCAGGAACAACCCAGTCAAGAGTGATATTTGAAAACGGTGCCTGAGTACCCCATCTACTCGGTGTGTTTACGCCGTAGATAAATGACTCAATACTCTTTTTAACCTGATCAAAGTTCAGGTTGTCAATCTTTACAAAAGGTGCAAGATATGTGTCAAATGATGAGAAAGCCTGAGCGCCTGCCCACTCGTTCTGCATTATACCAAGGAAGTTAACCATCTGGTTACAGAGGGTTGCAAGGTGGCTTGCAGGTGAAGATGTAATCTTACCTGGAACTCCGCCAAGACCTTCCTGAATAAGCTGCTTAAGTGACCATCCTGCACAGTAACCGGTGAGCATAGACAAGTCATGAATATGAATGTCTGCATTACGGTGTGCGTTGCCGATTTCGTCATCATAAATTTCTGACAGCCAGTAGTTTGCAGTGATTGCACCTGAGTTGCTGAGAATAAGTCCACCGACAGAATATGTAACGGTGGAGTTCTCCTTAACACGCCAGTCATTGATATCAAGATAGTTATCCACGATTGCCTTATAGTCAACCATGGTTGCGCCAATGTTACGGATTTTTTCTCTCTGGCGACGGTATACAATGTATGCCTTTGCAACATCACTGTACCCTGCCTTGATGAGAACAGACTCAACGCTGTCCTGAATATGTTCTACGTCTATCTTCATATCCTCAATCTGAGGTTCAAATTCTGCCGTAACTTTAAGTGCAAGAAAGTCAATTATGTCGTCATTATATTGTCTGTTGCAGGCATCAAACGCCTGCTTAATAGCTGTACTGATTTTGGAAAGATCAAAAGACGCCAGCTTTCCGTCTCTTTTTACTACGTTATACATAATTATCCTCCATAATATTTTTCTAGGTATTGTCCATTATAACATATAAATTTTATTTGTCAATACCCAAAACACAATATATTGTGTTTTTTTCAAAAAAATATTTCTAAATATTGTATATGTTGTTTAGCCCCGTATTTCGGCACTTTTCACGGATTTCGCTGCTGCGATCCGCATTTTTTCGAGTGTTTCTGCGTCTACAGGACTTAATTTTTGCCCTATAATGTGTCCCGAATCAACAAAATTCTGCAGAAAATATTTGTCCGCGCCTCTAATCATAACCCCAATATCTTGTATGTCAGATACGGTATGGAGTTCTTTTACAACTGTGGTGCGGAACTCAAAATCAACTTTTCCGCCAAGAAGAAAATCTATACTTTCTTCTATTAAATTAATATCAAGGTTTTCGCAACCTGAAGTTTGCGGATATTTGGGGATAGAATTTTTAACATCCATCGCAACATAATCAATCAGGTTGTTCTCTACAATGTCTTTAAGTTCTTTCGGGAAACTTCCATTTGTGTCAAGTTTTATACTGTAACCAATTTCTTTGACTTTTTTTATAAACTCTTTTATATCATTATTAATAAGAGGTTCGCCACCTGTTATGCAAACTCCGTCAAGGATGCCATATCTTTTTTTGAGAAAGTCAAGAATATATTCCTCTGTATACTCTCCTGATTCCCCTCCGTCTACAAGCAGGGCGTTATGACAAAATGGGCAATAAAAGTTACAACCCTTTGTAAAGACTGTGCAGGCAACCTTGCCCGGAAAGTCCAGCAATGTTAATTTTTGAAATCCTCCGAATATCATATAGTTACCTCCATTGGGTTTAAATTTCTGCTGTTGTTTCAGGTTTATGGTGCCGCCTGAGGTCAGAAAAATATTTATATACTGCTAATTTATTAACGAAACAAATACAAGTTCGGATCTGTTAAAAATTCTTGGCAGTTCTGTATTTTCTCTTGATAGCCCTCTGCTTACAATCATCTTATTACCATCAAAATCATAAATACCACTGGCTAATTCAGGGAAAAACCCCTGATTTGGCGCATAAAGGCCATTTAATATAAATGGTATCCTGCCCTGTCCGCCGTGAGCGTGCCCTGACAAAACCAAATCAAAATCATATTTAAAATATTGATGTGCGTTTTCAGGTCTGTGAGTAAGCAAAACGTTATAGTATTCAGATTTAATATCTTCTGCAACCGCTTCTAACTGGTTTTCATAATTTGTATATGACTTATTATATACGTTTACTTCAGGGTCATCAATTCCGCTTATAACAATGCTGTTGCCGTTAATATTTATGCAATCATTGTCGCCTCTTAAAATAATAACACCTGCATTTTTAAGATAATCAAAATGCTCGTACATCTTTCCGCTCCACCATTCGTGGTTTCCGCTTACATAATATGTCTTATACTTTCGGGCAATGTTATCGATTAAGATATGACTGTTATTATTTATATAATAATCATCAAAAATGTCTCCTCCCAAAAGCACAACATCAGGTTGGTTTTTATCAATCGCCCGAATCAATTGCGACTGGTCTTTGCCATATAAGCAACAATGCAAATCTGTAACAAGTGCTAATTTTACAGGGCTTGAAACTTTATCAGTTTTTAAATTGTAATTAACAACTTTAAGTCGATTATCAAAAGCAGAAAACATAATGATGACCGCAATAAATAAAAATACTGTTAAGACTTTCAAAAATCTTTTCATTATATCAACCTTTCCATAATGGAGAATGAAATCCGGGCTGTATCACCCGTTATGGCAGCATTCTTTTTTGTTATAGGTTTGGGGTATACCATACACTGCGCAAAGGCTTCTGCATATATTGCACCACACTGATATCCGCAATATTTAGAAATAGTCCTTACCATATCTGCAAAATCAATATTGTTATGCTCGCGCATCCACTTCATCTAACTCTATGATAACGTGGCCCAGATTACCGTTACAAACATAGCAAACCGTAACATTATCTCCTCTCTTTACGCACTTTGCAAATGTGCCGGTACAGTTCATATCAACATCATCAGGATGACAACCAATTGCTAAAACATTCATATTTAAACTTTCATTTCCTGTGTAAATTCTATTTCATCCTATTAAATAACACTGTAAATTCAATTATACCCTTACGGATTTTAAATTTCAACATAATTTTATAAAAATTCAAAAAATAAGTGCATATCAGTTTTAAAACTGATATGCACCGATTAACGTTTTATTAAAAAATTAGTCTTCTAATCTTCTGAGGTTTATTCTGCCCTTCTTCTCGTCAATTTCGATAATCTCAACCTTAACTGTGTCGCCGATATTTACAACATCAGTAACCTTTTCAACTCTTGTCTTTGAGAGTTTTGAAATATGAATAAGACCATCCTTACCCGGGAGAATGTTTACAAATGCGCCGAAGTCAAGAACGCTTACAACTTCACCCTCGTAAATCTCGCCAACCTCAGGCTCTTTAACAATCA
>JAZSBQ010000068.1:0-3868 GCA_045602485.1 Clostridia bacterium | reverse complement strand
CCTCTTCTTTTTATAATCTCTTTAACCTGCTCATCATTTAAGTTTCTCTTATGTCCGCAAAGAGCCTTTACACAGGAATGTGATGCAACAAAGGGATATTTTGTATTCTCTGCAACATCCCAGAAACCACGCTCTGATATATGGGATACATCTATCAATATCCCTAAATCTTCCATTATTTTAACAGTTTTTATTCCAAACTCCGTAAGTCCACCGCCGCGGTCTTGTGTTATTCCATCGGCTATCTCATTGGCATAATTCCACGTCAGGGTGATAAGCCTGACACCTAGTTTATAAAATATATGTATGGCGTCCTCGCTACCACCAAGGGCTTCCCCTCCCTCTATTGATAAAACAGAGTACAAGCCGCCATTTTTTATTGCGTTTTCAAGTTGTTTTGCGTTTTCTATAACAGAAATCCTGTCCTTGTTTTTTGCAATCTCTTCGTGATATCTGCAAATAAGTGCCATACAGTGGTTAAATGGGGTTGTGCTGATATTCTTCTTATCCACAAATGCCGCAAATATCTGAATATATGTGTTAAACTTTTCAAGTCTGTCAAGGTCAAGTTGAAGTGTATTTTTGTTAAGAGAGAGATTTTTGTTATAAACCTCTGATATTGTGTCACAATGAGCATCAAATATTGCCCGCACCAAATCATCTCCTAATCAAGAATAATGTCTTTAATATGCTTTATATCAAACAACTCATAAACACCGCCACTGATTGCCGCATATACCTCTATCGCATCAAATCTTATGTTGCAATCTACGGGGTTTTGCTGATAATACCGCTCTGCCGCACATCTTATATGCTCTGCCTTTCGTCTGTCAATAGCCTCTGACGGAAGCCCGTATTTATCTGACTTTCTTGTTTTTACTTCAACAAAAACAAGGTCTTCTTTATCCATACATATTATGTCTATTTCTCCACCCTTGACTGTGTAGTTGCGCTCTAAAATTCCGCATCCGTTTTCAGCAAGATATCTTACCGCCATTTCCTCTCCGAAATCGCCTAAATCTTTATTATATCTGCTCATTCTTCTATCCCCAGCACCTTATTTGTAATAAAAGATTTTCTATGTATTGGCAAAAGCCCACGCTCTCTTATACTCATCATATGTTCTTTTGTTCCATAGCCTTTATTCTTTGCAAATCCGTATCCGGGATAGACTTCGTCCATTTCGCACATATATCTGTCTCTTGTCACCTTGGCAACAATAGACGCCGCCGCAATGCACTGGAATTTCGCATCACCCTTTACGATATACTCACATTGAGTATCGTTAAAGGCAATCTTATCATTACCGTCAACAAGCAAGAAATCAGGCTTTACATCGAGTTTATCTACCGCCTTTTGCATTGCAAGGTGAGTTGCCTGACGGATATTTATCTCATCAATAATCTCAGGCTCTACAAATACAACCGCCCAGGAGATTGCCTTTTCTATAATCTCATCATATAACTTTTCTCTCTTTTTCTCGCTGAGTTTTTTTGAATCATTAACGCCTTCAATCATCAATCCATCGGGGAGTATTACTGCCGCCGCACATACGGGCCCTGCAAGTGGTCCTCTGCCAACCTCGTCAACTCCTGCAATAAATTTATATCCCATATTATGATACTGTGTTGCAACCTCAGGCATATTCTGCACCATCCTTTTAAATTTCTTGTTTATATGGAAATAGCGAGAGTTCCCTCTCGCTTAAATTCCTCATTTGTATATAGATTTTATGGAAGTTCAAGCGTAATCCTTCCAATTTTTGCACTGCGGAATTCATCAAGTATAAGCATCGCTGTGCGGAAAGTATCTATCTCTCCGCCCGATACAACGCATCCGCGCTTTCTGCCGATTTGCTGAACCAAATCCCAACTCTCAAGCCCAATATCGGCCTCGCTTAGTTTATATCTCCCGATAAGATTATCAGGATAATTTTCTTTTAAATATCCAACAAGATAAAAGGCAAGTTCTTCTACATCCATTATCTCGTCCTTTATTCCGCCTGTAAAAGCAATTCTTCTTGCAACCTCTACGCTCTCAAACTTGGGCCATAAAATTCCGGGGGTATCTAAAAGTTCATACTTGTCGGCAATTCGTATCCATTGTTTTGCTGTAGTAACACCCGGTCTGTCTCCTGTCTTTGCGGCTTTGCGCGCTGACAAACGGTTAATAAACGAGGATTTACCCACATTTGGGATTCCGACTATCATCATTTTTACGCTGTGTCTTTGTATGCCGCGCTTTTTATCACGCTCAAACTTATCTTTAAGAACTGTATCAATAGCAGGCGAAAGCGCAGAAAACCCACGCCCTGTGCGGCAATCAGCCAGAAATGCAGTAATGTTCTTTGACTTAAAATATTCTATCCACTTCTGATTTGCATCCTCGTCGGATATATCGCACTTATTAAGCACCGCAATCCTTGGCTTTGAGCCTACAATCGCATCAATCTCGGGGTTGCGTGAGGATAACGGAAGCCTAGCATCAAGCAACTCTATCACAACATCCACAAGTTTTAAATTTTCGGTTATAAGGCGTCTGGTTTTCGCCATATGCCCGGGAAACCATTGAAGTTCCATTATTCCCACCTCCTGCTTTTATGTTGTATAAGACTATTAAAGTCCTGTCTCTCCTGCTCCGTCAATCATAAACGAAACCGTCTCTGCTTCATTATGCATCGCACCTGCCTCACCAAACGGCCAGAATCTGAATACCGCTCCTCCCATAATTTCTTCAAGAGGTACAGGCCCGATATGACGGCTGTCTTTACTATTGTTTCTGTTATCACCCATTGCAAAAATATAACCCGGCTGGATAACTATTGGATTCTCTCTGCTGTACTTATCTTCTTTAATAAGAGACATTATGTAATCACCTTTTATTTTAGTCGGCTCTTTAATATAATCCTCTTTAATAAGTTTATCGTTTACATACACCTTTCCGGTATTGAAGTCAATGTATACAGTATCTCCGCCCGTTGCGATAACACGCTTAACATAAGGATGATTCGGGTCTGATGCCGGTTCAAAGATAACAACATCTCCCTTTTCGGGTGTATAGAAAAACCTGTTTACATAAAGCCTGTCATTATTATGAAGCGTCGGCTCCATAGACTGCCCCTGCACCTTTACAAGAGTGAAGATATACTCCCTTACAACAGTTGCAACAAGCACAGCAATTAAAATTGCAATCACCCAGTCGCGCAACTCCTTAAGCCAGTTCACTTTCTGCGCAGGCTTTTCTTCAACCTCTGTTGTATCTTCGGCTTCGGGGGTTGTTTCATCAATTGAATTTTCGATTTCCTCGTTATTTATGTTAAATTCTTCTGAACTCATATTATCATCCATACCTTTCTTAATAATAAAGGTTAACAAAAAGTGGTGATTATATAGATATAACCACCACCGCACTTTTGCTTATTAAAGCTTTTCTTTAACCTTTGCTGCCTTGCCGACTCTATCACGGAGATAGTAAAGTCTGGCACGACGAACACGACCGTGTCTAACTACCTCAATGCGATCAATCTTCGGCGAATTGAGCGGGAAGGTTCTTTCAACACCTACGCCATAAGAAACACGTCTTACGGTAAATGTCTCCTGAATGCCACCATGATTCTTCTTGATGATGGTGCCTTCAAACATCTGAATTCTCTCTCTTGTTCCCTCAGTAACCTTTACGTAAACACGTACAGTATCACCGATCTGGAGTTTTGGCAAATCAGTTCTGATTTGTTCCTGTGTGATTTGTTGTAAAATATCCATTTTTACATTTTCCTTTCTTCTCAGACATTCGTGCCACACACGGGCAGAGGACTATCCATAATAACTTATACATATTACCACATATTTCTGAATAATGCAATACTTTT
>JAZSBQ010000067.1:0-13113 GCA_045602485.1 Clostridia bacterium | reverse complement strand
GGTGACTGCCTAATGGGCGGAGGAAGAAACGGAGATTTTGGCAATACCAGAGGCAGCAGTTTAGATGCGCTGAGTTATCTGCTCTCTGCTGCATCGCTTATTTCCGGGCTTGATACTTTTACAAATCTTGCATCTATACCTGTTGACCTTGCAAGAGGAGATTATGTTTCGGCAGGGCTTAGCGCACTTGGGGTTATTCCCTTTATCGGCGAAATCGGTGACACTGCAAAACTTGCTAAAATGGCTGACAAGGCAGTAGACGTTGGTAAGATTGCGAGCAGAAGCTCTAAGGGAACAAAATTATTAAACAAAGTTTCCAACCCAAAATTAAAGAATACGATAAAAGAAATGTATCGACCTGGAGCAAAGGTGGGGGACGGCGGCTTGGCAGATGCCATACGTCACGAAATTAAAACCGGTAAACTTGTTGGTGGTAAATCTCACATTCAAAAAGGAACAGAGCGCTTAAGAAATCTTGAGAGAATTTCAAAAAGAGAAACACTCACCAAGCAAGATAGAGAAATAGCAGAAGCTTTAATCAAAGATTTGAAACGTGCTTTAGGAGGTAAATAATGACAAGTAAAGAACTTAATTTAAAATTAATAGAATTATTCCCTGAAATCAAAGATGTTTATTATGAAGAAACATCTTGGCAGGACGGAGATGAAACAGGATCGCATGTCATTTATGCAGATGTATTTGTGCCTTTTATAAAGGCACAAATATCTGACAGACAAGAACAAACCTTAGTAAGTGTATTTCGTTACATTGAAAAGTTGCTTGAATTAAATGATGAATATGCAAATGAGGTAATAACTTTGAGTGTTCTTGAATCATTACTTTTTGATGAAGATATAGATAATGCGTTTTTTATCGGGTTCGCCAAGCCAAAAACTTTGGAATTAATTCAAGAGATTATACAAAGCATAGATGAATAATTTAAGTTAATATTAATAATGCATTACTCGATTCTGCTAATTAAGGATGATATCTGCCCCTGCGGATATGCGCAGGTGGCCAGAGCGTCACCAAAAAAGCCCGGTATTTCCGTATGGAAATACCGGGCTTTTGTTTATTCTTCTTCTGATAACTGCTCCCATTCTTCAAAGCATTTTTCGAGTTTGTTATTCGCCTCTTCAAGTTGAAGCGATTTTTCTGTCATCAGTTCAAAACTTGTATATACTGCCTCGCTTGCAAGTTCTTCTTCAAGGGCGGCGCAGGTTTCTTCAAGATAAGAAATCTCGTTTTCCAGTTCTCTTATGCGCTGCTTTCTTTGTGCATCGGCTCTGCGTTGCTCTTTGGTTCTGTAACCGCCCTCGCTCTTTTGCACGGGCTTTTGAGGTTTTTCCTCTGCCTCTGCCCTCTTTTTGTTAAAAATCAGGCGCTCTTTATAATACTCATAGTTTCCGTCATACACAACGGCGCCGTCTTTTGTTATCTCGATTATCTTGTCGGGCACCTTGCTCAAAAGATATCTGTCGTGAGAGATAAACAAAGCGGTTCCGTCATACTCCCCAAGGGCGGCCTCTAAAACTTCCTTTGAACTCAAATCAAGGTGGTTTGTCGGCTCGTCAAGGAGGAGCACATTGGATTTTTCAAGCATTATTATGCAAAGGGCAAGCCTTGCTCTCTCTCCGCCGCTGATTACCCCGACGGGCTTGAATACATCTTCCTGCGTCAGCAAAACATTGCCGAGCATTCTGCGTATCTGCGCCTCGGGGATATGTGGGAACCTGTCCCACAGTTCATCAATCGCCCTCTTTTGGGGGTCAAGGTTTAAATTCTCCTGCTCATAATAACTTATGCTTGTGTTCTTGCCCCACACAACCTCGCCCGTGTAATGGGGGATTATGTCCTGAATAATCTTAAAGAACGATGACTTGCCTATGCCGTTCTCTCCGATTACGGCAATTTTTTCGCCGCGCTTTACTGTAAGATTTACATTTTTGCAGAGTTCCTTTCTCTCTGCCCCTACCTCTACCGTCAGGTTTGTTACCGTCAGCACATCTTTATACGGCTCTTTTGTTTTTTCAAACCGCAGACGGATTTTTTTGTTGACAAACTCAGGGTCCTCTAAAATCTCCATATTATCAAGGACCTTCTGCCTGGACTTTGCGCTGGCAGAAGTTGACGCCCTTGCCATATTTCTGTCCACATAATCCTGAAGTCTGGCAATCTCCTCTCTTTGTGCCTGATACTCTTTGATGCTCCGCTCAAGCCGCTCTTCCTTTTGCACAAGGTATGCAGAATAATTGCCCTTGTAGGTGTTTAGTCTGCCTCTTTCTATCTCAAATATATTATCAACAATTTTATCAAGAAAATATCTGTCGTGGGACACTACAAATATTGCGCCCTTATAGTCGGTAAGGTATTCTTCAAGCCAGTTGAGGGTTTTAAAATCAAGGTGGTTTGTCGGCTCGTCAAGGACAAGCAGTTCAGGCTCCTGAAGCAGAAGTCTTGCTATGGCAAGCCTTGTCTTTTCGCCGCCGCTGAGGATATTTATGGGCGTGTCAAGTGCCCTGTCAGGAAACCCCATACCGTTTAAAACTGTTTTGATTTTTACATCCATATTATATCCGTCACGGCTGTCGATATATGCCTGCTTTGCCGCATACGCCGCCGCAAGAGAACGATACTCTCCGCTTTCGTGGTCGGTCATCTTGGACATTTTATACTCAATCTCGCGCATTGCCGCCTCTGCATCTAAAACATCCTGAAACACAAGGCGCATCTCTGCAATTATCGTACTGTCTCTCTCAAGACCTGAATTCTGCTTCAGCACACCAAGGCTCAAACCTGACTTTGTATAAAGTTCGCCCTCATCATAGTCTTGCTCTCCAAGGAGTACCGACAAAAGAGTTGACTTACCCGCCCCATTTACGCCAATGAGACCATAGCGGCACTTGTCCTCTATGGTCAGACTTACATTTTGAAATATTACATTGTCCGAAAATCTCTTTTCAAGATTGTGGGCGGAAATCAACATAATCCATTATGTCCTCTCTTTATATCTCTGTTTTTGTTGCCACTATTTCGCTCTTACTGTTTTTAAATCCGACTTTAAGCCCCAACAGCCCAAGCACAATGCCGACTGCCGTACCAAGTACCGACGCGCCCTCGGATTTAAAAGCCCAGTACCCAATCACCGCACCCATAATCATCAGCACGACAAGCAGACCGTAGCCCAAAGCGGCATTTTTGAAGAAACTGCCGCTTCTCATAATCAATTCTACCTCATCGCCGACGTTTACATCTTCGGCTGCGATACACTCTACAATCACCGCAGAGGTCGGGCAACCCTTACAACTGACGCAGTTGCCGCCACAGGCAGACTCTCTGTCAACCCTGACTTTTGCGCCACTCTCTGTCAACTCTGTCACATATCCCGTCTGCACCATTTTTGTCACCCTTTACAAAATTTATCTGCCGGATTGCTTATAGGTATTTGCCATATCAAGCATCTCACGAGCCGCACTCATAGTCAAATCAGTAACCTTTACACCGCCTATGATTCTTGCAAGTTCGGTCACACGCTCTTCTCCGTCTATGTGGCGTACGGTTGTCTTTGTACTGTCATCTTCCGATGTTTTTTCTATCATATAATGGTGGTCTGCCATTGCAGCAATCTGTGCAAGATGCGTAATACACAAAAGTTGTCTCGATGATGCAAGCATACCCATCTTCTCGGATATTTTCTGTGCCGCTCTGCCCGATACACCTGTATCAATCTCGTCAAAAATCATTGTCTCTATACTGTCAGAGTCTGAAAGCACCGACTTAATGGCAAGCATAATCCTTGACATTTCGCCGCCTGATGCAATCTTAGAGAGCGGTTTTAAATCCTCGCCCGGGTTTGCCGAGATTAAGAACTCAACCCTGTCGCATCCGTCTGCGCCAAACTTTATATTGCCATCCTCATCCTCAAGAGGTGCTACGGCTACCGAGAACCTCATCTTTTGCATATCAAGGTCACAGAGTTCTTCCATTATCTTCTCTTGCAGGGATATTGCCGCCGCCATTCTTGCCTTTGTCAATCTGTCTGCAATCTCTGCAAGTTTTTCTGTCTCTTTATTAAGTTTTTCAGTAATTTCAATGCGTCTTTCGTCGCTTCTTTCTATATCGCAAAGTCTCTCTTGCCGCTTTGCCAAACTCTATTATCTCTTCTACGCTCTGTCCGTATTTGCGCTTTAATGTGCTGATAAGACTGAGTCTTGCCTCGGTTTCGTCAAGTTCTTCTGTGGAATAATCAACACCGTCTTTGTAAGAGCGCAGTTCTCTTGTTACATCATCAACTTCTGCCATAACCGAGGATAAAACCTCGTAGTAACCACTGAGTCTCTGGTCATAATCCTTAACGGATTCAAGCCGTCTTATGGCATCGGCAAGCCCGTCACAGGCGCCGTTGTCACTCTCGTCTCCGCCGTGAAGCGCATAGTAGGCACCGCCTGCAGATTCTGCAATCTGTTCTGCGTTTTGCAGAAAACTGCGCCTCTCGATAAGTTCTTCTTCTTCGTCAGGTCTCAGTTTTGCCATCTCAATCTCGTCTGCCTGAAAACTGAGAAGCTCTATCATCTTTTCTTTTTCATCTTCGTCTGCGCAAAGTTCCTCAAGGGACTTTTCTGTCTCTTTTAAGACGGTGTACTTTTCTTTGTACTCACCAAGGAGTTCTGCAAGAGCGCCGTACTCGTCAACAAACTTTATATGGGTTTTTGGCATAAGTATGCTCTGGTTATCGTTCTGCCCGTGTACTGTCAGCAAAAGCGTCCCTGCCTCTTTGACGATGTTTAGCGGTGTAAGTCTGCCGTTTATGTGGCACTTGCTTTTGCCGTCGGGAAAGAGTCTGCGGCTGATTAAAACCGTCCCGTCCTCACACTCGATGCCGAGTTCTTCAAGTTTTTCTATTGTTTCGTTTTCTTCAATCTCAAAGGCTAAGTCCACCGATGCATACTCTGCCCCTGTGCGAATAAGGTCACGGCTGCCGCGGCTGCCAAGAGTCATACCGATAGAATCAATCAATATGGATTTTCCCGCACCTGTTTCACCCGTCAGGGCCTGAAACCCCTCGTTGAATTCAACGGCAACCTCTTTAATTACCGCTATGTTTTTAATATGGAGTTCTCTCAGCATCGGTATCCCCCCTTACTTACTAATCTGACAGTTTTTCTCTCAGTACATCAAAGAAGTTTCTGTTCTGTGGTTTTATAAGTCTTGTTCTGTACTTTGATTTCGTAACTTTTATAAATTCGCCCTGCTCTAAAATCCCGACCGTCTTGCCGTCAACCGAAATCGACAAATCTGCACGGTGGGGCTGGGCGCCTCCTATCCATATCTCATCATTGCCAGGCACAACTGTGCTTCTTGCCTTGAGTGTATGCGGGCAAATGGGCGTGATTATCATTGCATCAAGGTCAGGATGGAGCACCGCACCGCCGGCTGACAGCGAGTATGCAGTAGAGCCCACCGCCGTTGCAACTATCATTCCGTCCGCAAGATATGAACCTATATTTGTGCCGTTTACCGCTGCGGATACGTTTATTATCTTTGACTCTCCTGCGGCAGAGGCAACTATGTCGTTAAGGGCTAAAAACCTTGCCCCCTCAACGCCCTGCTTTACAACTACGGCGTCGAGCATCATACAACTCTCCACTCTGTAACTTCCGCTGAAGATACATTCAAAAATCGAATAATCTCCCTTTTCTGCAGGGGCAAGAAAACCAAGGTTGCCAAGGTTTATACCAACGATTGGCACTTTGTACTTTGCCGCAGTCTTAGCAACGCCGAGGATTGTTCCGTCTCCGCCGAGAACAACCGCCGCATCTGCATCTTTAAAAATCTGCTCTGCAGAGCCAAACTCATCTACTGCGCCAAGCCTTCCTCTGTACTGATTATCTGCGCAGACCTCTGCCCCGTACCCTTTAAGAATTTCTATAACCTTTTTTGTCTCCTGCAAATTTTCGTCTCTTGATTCATTAGGGATTATAACAAACTTTTTCATAAGCAATCACCCCCGCTTATATCTCTGTATGAGATTTATCAACCAACGCATCAATATCAATCTCGGCACTCTCGCCTGTCTTTGATACGTGCATTAAATATTCTATGTTTCCCTCAGGCCCTTTAATCGGCGAATAGTCTATGCCAAGTACAGCAAAACCGATTTCTTTTGTAAAGTCCACAACTTTTCTGATTACCTCTTTGTGCACACTGCTGTCGCGGACCACACCTTTTTTGCCGATTTTGTCTCGCCCTGCCTCAAACTGCGGCTTTATCAGGCACACACCGACAAGGTCATCACTGCCAAGCCGCCACGCAACGGGCAGAACAAGGGCAAGGGATATAAAAGACACATCAACCGAGAAAAAGTCAATCCTGTCATCTATGTCGCTCTCCTCTATGTATCTTACGTTGGTGCGCTCCATATTAACGACTCTCTCGTCGTTTCTCAGCGACCACGCAAGTTGCCCGTAGCCAACGTCTACTGCGTATACCTTTTCTGCTCCGTTTTGAAGCATACAATCAGTAAAACCGCCTGTCGATGCACCTATGTCCATACAGATTTTGCCCTTTGGAGACACAGGAAAAACCTGCATCGCCTTTTCAAGTTTAAGACCGCCGCGGCTGACATATTTTTTTGCGCTGCTGCGGATTTCTATATTCTCATCACCCTTGACCTGCTCGCCCGCCTTTGATGCTTTCTGGTTGTTGATATAGACCTCTCCTGCCATAATTATAGACTGCGCCTCGCTGCGGCTTCTTACCATTCCTGTCTCGGTAAGGTACACATCAAGTCTCTGCTTTGCCATAGGTACACCCCCTTTATATCAATTCTTTTATTTTATCTGCAATTGCATCTTTGTCTAATTTATACTTCTTTTTAAGTTCTTCTATACTGCCCTGACAGATAGGCTCATCGGGATAGGCAAACTTTACAACGGGTATGCCAAGCATACTCTCAAGTTGCTGCCCAAAGCCGCCCGTCTCTGCTCCGTCCTCAACCGAGGCAATTATCTTTTTGCCCTTTGACTTCTCTGTCATAAAGTCTTTATCAATGGGCTTTATGCATCTTACATCTGCAACCGCCGCAGAAATTCCACTCTTTTCCAAAACCTCTGCCGCACCGAGCGCATCATATACAGACACGCCTGTTGCCGCGATTAAGACATCGCTGCCCTCTTTTACAAGGCTTGCCTTTGTCACATCTTTTTGTTCTGCATCTCTGCCGATGGCGCTGCCCCTCGGGTACCTTATGGCAATGGGGCCTGTTGCCTGATTTATGGCAAAGTCAAGCATATCTTTAAAGTCCTCTTTAGAAGACGGTGAGAGCACCGTCATCCCCGGCACCTGAGTCATATAGCCGATATCAAACATACCCTGATGGGTTTCTCCGTCACTGCCGACGGGGCCGCATCTGTCGATGCAGAACACAACGTGTAGGCCCATCAAAGCCACATCGTGTATAATCTGGTCATAGGCTCTTTGCAAAAATGTGGAGTACACCGCCACAACGGGCACAAGCCCCGAGCGGGCAAGCCCTGCCGAAAAAGTAACCGCGTGCTGTTCTGCAATTGCCACATCAAAAAATCTGTCGGGGAACTTCTTTGCAAACTTTTCAAGTCCCGTTCCCAGAGGCATTGCCGCTGTCACCGCCGCAACCTTTTTATTCTGCTCTGCTATGCGGCAGATTTCTTCGCCATAAAAGTCAGACCACGACTCGGCGCTCTGCCTCGTCTTGCCTGTCTCTTTATCAAACCCCGATATACCGTGGAACAAATGGGGGTTCTTCTCTGCCGGGGCATAGCCCTTGCCTTTTTTTGTGTTTACGTGGACTATAACCGGCTCGCGCAGTTCTTTTGCACGCTTTAAAACCGCACAAAGCGAGGCAACATTGTGTCCGTCAATGGGGCCAAGATATTTAAAGCCCAAATCCTCAAACAATGTGCCGGGCAAAATCATATTTTTAATCGCCTTTTTGACCCTGTGAGCAAACTTTTTAAAAGGCTTGCCTACAAGAGGGATATTGTCAAGGATTGACTTTACCTCTGCTTTCAGCCTGAAGTATTTCTGTGTTGTCCTTATCCTTTTAAGGCGTTTTGAAAGTCCGCCTACGTTTTTGGATATTGACATACCGTTGTCGTTGAGCACAACCACAACGGGCAGTCTTGCACTGCCTATGTGATTGAGCGCCTCAAAAGCCATACCGCCCGTCATAGCACCGTCACCGATAACCGCAACGGCACATACGTCGCTGCCTTTTATTCTTTCCGCCGCCGCAAAACCTGCCGCCGCAGAAACAGATGTAGAACTATGGCCCGAGTTAAAGGCGTCTGCATCGCTCTCGGATATTTTAGGAAACCCCGACAGCCCGTCCATCTTGCGGAGGGTATCAAACATATCCCCTCTGCCTGTCAGTATTTTATATACATAAGACTGATGCCCTACATCCCATATGATTCTGTCATAAAACGGGTCAAACTCCATACAAAGGGCGATTGTAAGTTCAACAACCCCAAGGTTTGAGGACAAATGCCCTCCGTGTTCTGACACCTTATCCACAAGAAAACTCCTGAGTTCTGACGCGAGGGTTTTTATCTCATCTGTATTTAATTTTTTAATATCATCAACAGAATATATCTCTTCTAAAATACTCATTAAACCCTCACCTCCTTCACAATTTGTTTTCTTAGATTTCTTCTTCTGTTACCTCTTCCTCTTTAGCGTCAAGCATATACTTTTTAAGTTTCGGATATGCGTTAAAGTTAACGAGAAATGATGAAAACACCTGAACAACAAAAGGCTCAAGCACTATTATAAGCAAAAGTATCACAGCCGCTCCGCCGTACCATATTGCGCATATGGGCAAAACTGCGTGGATTATTACAACCATCACAAGCGCAAACAGGTTTGACGGCAACTTGCTGATTGTAAAAAGCATTGCGTTTTTGTAAATATCTTTAAGTTTTAACTCAAAGGTAATCATAATCGGATAAATATAAAAATGCATCATTGTGTAAATCACAAGAAACACATACACAACGTATCTCAAAAGCCCCATTGTGCCACCCATATTTGAGTAGACCATGATTGCTGCCCAGGAGAAAAATACAATTGCTATATCTGTCACAAATACTGCAAGAGACTGTTTAAAGTTAGCCCTGACGGTATCTTTAAAATCACTCCATATAAAGGCGTGCTCTTCTCTTGAGAAGTTTCGCATAATATAGGTCATACCTGCCGTCGCAGGGCCTACGCCCCACAAAGCAATGTATAGATTTGTAAGCACAAGACTGCATACAATCATAACCGTCGACATATCTGACGGGGCAATCTGTGTGGCTACATTTGCAAACAACCGCCCGAGCAAAGACATTGACCCATAGAAAATGATTACAAACGCAGGTATCAGCGCAAGGCTGTATAATAGGTTTGCCCGCACAAAATGCCATATCTTGCGGAAGAAGATATCAAAAAATCTGAAAAAAGCCCTCTTCTGCGGTGCATCCGGGTCTATGCCCTTGCCTGGCTTGTCAAAGGTCGGAAACAAAAATCCCATCTTTATAAAACACCTCTCTGCTCTGTCTCAATTATTCAATAACAACAAAATCTTCAACATCCCAGAACTTACCCTCTCCAAGGCCCTCTACCTCTATAAGCTGGTCTGTGGATGTATAAGGACCGACTGTCTCGCGTCTTTCTATTATTCTTTCGGCAAGCAGTTCTCCTATACCATAAAGCAACATAAGTTCTTCCTTTGTGGCTGTGTTTATGTTGATTTTGCCAATGGGCGGTGGCTCCTTCGGTGCCTCTATCTGCGCAGGCGGAGCCTCCTCCCTTACATCATCGACCCTGTCAACTCTCTTGCTGTGATTAACGCTGATTATGTAACTGCTGACTAAAATAATCACAAGTGCTGCAGCCACAAGTTTTGTATACAACTTATTCATTATTTGTCATATCTTGAGCGGAGTTCTGCAAAGATATCATCCCATGTAAGACCCTGCTCTACAAGTACAACCGAGAGGTGATAAAGAAGGTCTGCAGTCTCGTACTGCACCTCTGCTTTTACATAGTTCTTGGATGCAATAATAACCTCCGCCGCTTCTTCGCCGACCTTTTTGAGCATCTTGTCGATACCCTTTTCAAAAAGGTAGTTTGTATAAGAGCCCTCTTTGGGGTTCTTACCTCTGTCAACTATGATGTCATAAACATCATAGAGAATCTTCGGGTTTGTATCAATTCCTGTTGGGATTTCAACAAGTTTGCCGTCTACCACCTTGCGGTAAAAACAAGATGGGTTATTTGTGTGGCAAGCCGCACCGATTTGCTCTATCTTTAAAACGATTGCATCGGCATCGCAATCCACTAAAATCTCTTTTACGTGCTGAAGTTGTCCTGAGTGTGCACCCTTCTCCCAGAGTTCCTGACGGCTGCGGCTGAAGTAAGTTGCGTGTCCGCTCTCAAGAGTCATTTTAATGCTCTCTTTATTCATATATGCAAGCATTAAAATCTCGCCGCTGACTGCGTCCTGTGCTACTGCAGGGATAAGTCCCTTCTCGTCAAATTTAAGTCCTTCAATAAAATCTGTTACTGCCATATTTAAAACATCCTTTCGATTTATTTTGCTGTCTCTACTGCCTCGCATAGATTGATTCTGTCTGTGTAGAGTGCCTTGCCGATTATGGCACCCTCTACGCCGACTTTTTTAAGTTCTTTTATGTCTTCAACCGATGTTACACCGCCTGATGCGATTATGTTGACATCAACCGCCGACACCATCTCTGCCATTGCATCAAGGTTTGGACCTTTCAGCATTCCGTCGGTTGCAATATCTGTATAGATTATATAAGATACGCCTGTTCTTTCCATCTGCTTTGCCAGATCTATCGCAGTTGTGCGGCTGACTTCTTCCCATCCGTTTACTGCAACAAGCCCGTCCTTTGCGTCGATACCAACTGCAATCCTGTCACCGTACTTCTCTACGGCTGTCTTTACAAAGTTAGGGGCGCTAAGCGCCGATGTGCCGATTATAACACGCCAAACTCCGTTTTCAAGACACTTTTCAACCGCTTCCATATTTCGGATTCCGCCGCCTACCTCAATGGGTACATCAACCGAGTTTGCAATGTCGCATATCAGTTTAAAGTTTGGCATTGTTCCGCTTTTTGCCCCGTCAAGGTCAACTATATGAATAAACTCACCGCCCATATTCTGCCACTTTTTTGCAACCTCAATTGGGTTGTCTGCAAACTTGGTTTTTTGGGAGTAATCTCCCTGAACAAGTCGCACGCAGGCGCCGTCTATAATGTCTATCGCAGGATATATCCTCATTTGTTTTCTGCCTCCTGTACAAGTTCTGCCTTAATGCGGCGGACAAGTTCCATTATTCTCTCGCGGTGAATCTTTACGCTCACCCTGTTTACTACAAGCCTTGCAGAGAGTTCGCAAACGTCCTCTAAAACCTCAAGTCCGTTTTCTTTAAGTGTCTTGCCACTCTCTACTATATCTACGATTACCTCAGACAGACCGACAAGAGGACCAAGTTCTACCGAACCGTTAAGTTTGATTATATCAACTGTCTGCCCCTTTACTCTGTGGAAGTAATCAGTTGCAATTGCAGGATATTTGCTCGCAACCCTCATTATGTTTCTTCCATCTAATCTGCCTCTCATACTCTCGGGGCCGCAAACTGCCATTTTGCACTTTCCAAAGCCTAAATCCAGAATCTCGTAAACGTCTTTGCCGCTCTCAAGGAGAGTGTCCTTACCCACAACGCCGATATCTGCCGCTCCGTACTCAACATAGACAGGCACATCGGACGCCTTTACAAGGATAAACTTAAGTTTGTTCTTCTCATCTGTAAAGATAAGTTTTCTTGTCTTTGACTTAAGTTCTGCTACGTCAAAGCCGAGTTTTTCGAATATCTCGACAGAGAGTTCTGCAAGTCTGCCTTTTGCTAGGGCAACCGTGATATACTCAGATGTCTCATTCCTTTTCTCGTCCTTTTCGCTTGCCTCAAGAACCGTCATAATACGCTCTATACCCATTGCAACACCGGTAGCCGGCATTGGGCGGCCAAACTTTGCAGTAAGGTTGTCATACCGACCGCCCGAACATATAGGAAACGCCACGCCCTTTGCAAAGCCTTTTACTATGATGCCTGTATAGTAGTCAAGGTTTGGCACCATACTGAGGTCGACTGCAAGATATTTTTCAAGGCCTTTGCCTTTTAAAATCTCATATACCTGAACAAGATTTTCAAGAGCCGCCTTTGCGGTCTTGCCTATGGCGGGGTTTTCAATGGCTTTATGGACTATATCAATGCCGCCGAACATTTTAGGGAGTTCAAGGATTATTTCTTCCATCTCTTTGCCGAGTTTAAACTCCTCCAGCATACACTCTATTGCGACAAAATCCTTATCGTTTATCTTCTCTCTCAGGGCGTCGCTCTGATATTCATCAAGACGTGCCGCCTCTGAGATTCCTTTATAATACTCTACCTGTCCCATATCAATCTGGAAGTCGGTAACCCCAAAACTGAGCAGGGCATTTATGGCAACCTCAATAACCTCAGCATCGGCGTTGGCACTGCCGTCGCCGATAAGTTCTATACCCACCTGAGAGAACTCTCTCTGTCTTGCGTGGCTGAAAGCCTCGTCGTTTCTGAAGGCATTGCCCGAATACGCAATTCTGTACGGCAAGTCCCCAAGAGGTTTTGTAGCCGCCATTCTTGCAACCGAGGTCGTAAGGTCGGGCCTGAGGGCAAGCATACGTCCGTTTGTGTCAAAGAACTTGAACATATTCTCGGGCTTTGTCACCGCCGCATCATATACGTCATAATACTCAAACGTGGGCGGCTGCACCATATGATAACCGTGATGTGCAAAAACCTCTCTTGCTGTTGTTTCGATATTGAATTTTGTTTCGCACTCCTGCACAAGAATGTCTGTCAGACCTGCAGGGGTATGGGTGTTTCTGTCATATTTCACACTATCACGCTCCGTCTTTAAAAATAATTCTATTTTAACTTATACATTATATCACTAAAGTCGCGTCTCGTCAATGATTTTAGCAAGATATTTCGCCATTTTACTGTAGGTTTACAATAGATGTGTTACA
>JAZSBQ010000066.1:0-5897 GCA_045602485.1 Clostridia bacterium | reverse complement strand
ATACGGGAATGGTGTCAAGAATATTACTTTATGTCTTTTTTATTAATTTTCAACAAAAATGTTGCTTTTTTGTTGGTTTAGAGTTATAATATATAAGCAAAGTTGTTTTTTGTTAAGCAAAGTTGTTTTTTGTTATAATCTATGGAGGTGGAGATATGCAAAACAGATTGTTTCAAAACACTCTGGCGCAAATAAAAAAGGATGTAAAACGTGTTGTTGGCGTTATTGACGACACAGAAAGCGTAATCGCGTGCAGCGATGAGATGTGGATTGGTAAAACCATCGACAATATCTTTACTGTCTTTGATGCATCAGGGGAAATCAGATGCATAGGCGATTTCAGTTATAAAAAGATTGAGACCTTTAACAAGATGGAATACCTCGTTTTCTGCGAGGGTGATGATGAGGTTTCAAGAGATGTATGTGCGCTTCTTGGTGTTCATTTCCTTACACTTAAGCAGTATTATGACGAGAAGTATGACCGTAACAGCTTTGTGAAGAATATTATTGTTGACAACATACTGCCAAGCGATGTTTTGTTCAGAACACGCGAACTCCATCTTGCTATTGATGTTAAACGAGCAGTTTATCTTGTCAGAATTTCAAAGACGATTGAAAATTCTGCACTGGACATTTTAAGAGGGCTCTTCCCTGACCGCAAGAAGGATTTTGTTATCAGGATTGATGATTATGACATCGTTGTTATCAAGGAGTTCCAGGAAGATATAGAAAAAGAAGGGGCTTTGCAGATTGCCCAGGATATTCATGACACCCTGAGTGCAGAAGAAATGGTTAATGTTTCTGTCGGAATGTCAACCATTGTTGACTCAATAAGTGAACTCGGACAAGCCTACCGCGAGTCGAGAATTGCTCTTGAGGTTGGCAAGGTGTTTGATACCGAAAAGAATATCATAAGTTATGATAATCTTGGTATCGGCAGACTTATATATCAGCTTCCCACCACTCTTTGTGAACTCTTCCTTAACGAAGTATTCAAGAAAGAGTCTATAGATGTTCTGGACAGCGAGACAATATATACAATTCAGAAATTCTTTGAAAACAACCTTAATGTTTCCGAAACCTCAAGAAAACTCTTTGTTCACAGAAACACACTTGTATACAGACTTGATAAGATAAAGAAGCTCACAGGTCTTGACCTCAGAGAGTTTGATGATGCGATTATATTTAAAGTTGCTATGATGGTAAATAAATATCTTACATCAGAGCCAACCAGAATATAGAACTAAATAAAGATATATCGGGGCTTGGGGGCTCTGTTGATGCAGAACTGCTCCCGGCTCCGTTTTGTATTTTGAAGCAGGTCAGAGGTGTAGAAATGATAAGATTTGAAAACGTTACAAAGATATTCAAGGATACAGACGATACGGCGCTCAGCAACGTAAGTTTTAAGATACCCAAAGGAGACTTTGTTTTTCTTATTGGTGCAACGGGTGCAGGCAAGACTACCATTGCAAGGCTTATTCTGAGGGATGAGGTGGCAGATGGCGGTAATGTTTATGTCTGCGATATGGATGTTGCACAGTTAAAGCGACGTGAGGTTCCGCATTACAGGCGCAAAATAGGTATGGTTTTTCAGGATTACAAACTTTTGCCCGGCAAGACCGTATATGAAAACATTGCCTTTGTTATGGAGGCGCAGGGCGTACCCGACAGAAATATAGAACATATGATACCGCAGATTTTGTCTCTTGTGGGGCTTGAAAACAAGAGCGGCTCAATGCCGCATCAGTTGTCGGGCGGAGAGAAGCAAAGAGCGGCGCTGGCGCGTGCTATGGCAAATAATCCCCCAATACTGATAGCGGACGAGCCGACAGGAAACCTTGACCCCGATACCACAGATGAAATAATGAAGATATTTGAAAAATTTAATCGTCTTGGTACTACTGTAATTATCTCAACCCACGACAGCGGGATGGTTGACAGAATGAAGAAAAGGGTGATTGAACTTAAGAACGGCACAGTTATAAGGGATGAAAGAGGAGGAGGTTACAGAAATGTTTAGAAAAACCGCTTACTTTTTCAAACAGAGTTTTAAAAGCATTAAAAGACGTCTGTACGCCTGCGTTGCATCGGTGTGCATAGTTGCGGCTGTATTTATGCTTATGGGTGTGTTTTTGTCTGCAGGGATAAATGCCTGTGTTCTTACAGAAAAACTTGGTGACAGTTGTCAGATAAATGTGTATTTAAAAGATGATATGGAGGATAAAGATATATCCGATGTAAAAAAAGACATCCTGAAGATTCAGGGGGTAAGTGATGTCACGTTTTTGTCAAAAGGAGAAAGACTTGACAAGGTGACAGAGGATGTATACGGAGGAGAGAGTATTTATGATGAAGAAAATAATCCGCTGAGGGATTCTTATATTGTAACTGCCGCAGATGTAACTGAGGTGCAAAGAATATATGACGAAATCTGTGACATTGATGGTGTTGATGAAGCAGTGAAAAACAGCGATGTGGTAGATGGAATAATAACGCTTACAGATGTTTTGAAAGGTGTTGGTCTTATGCTGCTGATTCTTTTTGCTCTTCTTGCGGTGCTGGTTATATCGGGCATAATCATACTGTGTGTGACATCATGTGCCGATGAAATAAAGATTATGAAGATAGTTGGCGCAACAGACGGCTTTATATTGACACCGTTTATAATAGAGGGTGTGATGATTGCAGTTTTTGGCGCTCTTATAGCGGCAGGTCTGACTGTTGCCGGATATGAGATACTTATGCAAAGGATGAGTTACATAATCAGCGCAGATGCGTCATACCTTGCCGGCACGGGCAAAATTGCGGCGGTTATTACTCCCGTTTTTGTTATATCCGGAGCGGTCGTCGGTGCAATGGGAAGTTTTATGTCAGCCAGGAAATGTCTGAAATAATTTTAGAAAAGAGGATGTATAAGTGAATAAAAAGTTTGTAAAAATAACGGCGATTGTTATAGCGATTGCAATTGTACTTGGACTTATTGGTCCACTTGCGTACACACTTGTTTTCTCTGCCCCAATAACAGAAAAAGGTGCAGAAGAAAAGACAACCGAAGAATTAAACATGCAACTTGAGCAGGCAGAAAAACGGCTTGCAGCGGCAGAAGAACTTGAGAAAGAGATTCTGCAGGACAGCAGCGAGAGGTTCAGAATTATGAGCGAGAGGGGTAGCCTTTCATATCTTGATATAGTTTTCTCTGCAAACAGTTTTGCGGATTTTATTGACAGGGTTGTCATAGCAAGAGAAATAGCAGAATACGATAAAAATATGATAGTTGCAATAAAAGATATAAAAAGAGAATCAGTTGCCGCAAGAGAAGAGGTTGAAGGAATTCTCAAAGCCATAGAGGTAGAAGAAATGGAAGCGTACGGACAAAGCGGCAGAGGTTTGAGTTTATAAAATAACTGATAAAAAGGCGAGGAAATATGTATATTAAGAAATCAAGATTAATTTGGGGAGCATTGGCAATTGTTGTGATAACAGCCGTGCTTACGTTCTGTTACCTTAATCCATTTGGGATGGAAAACGCACTTCAGTTTTTTAAATTTTCGCAGATAACAAAAGTTATTGATGAAATGTACTATGAAGATATGGATATGCACGAAGCGGCAGAAATGGCTATTGCCGGTGTTGCAGCATCGACGGGTGACCCGTATACTATGTATCTGTGGGGCGACGATGCGGCGGCGTATATGGAAAGCCTCGGGGATACCTATTGCGGTGTAGGACTTTATATAGAGATTGATCAGGAAGAAAATCTTATTTCTGTTGTGTCGGCAATATCAGGGGGGCCTGCAGAAGCGGCGGGCATAACCACAGGTGATAAGATACTTAAAATAGATGGAGAAGTTTATAGCGGAAATCAGATAAACGAGGCTTCTAATTATATGAAGGGTGAAGCCGGAACAGAAGTAGTGCTGACGATTCTTTCTGCAGCGGACGGAGTTGTGCGTGATGTTACTCTTGTCCGCGGTGAGATAACCATAGACAGTGTGACAAGCGAAATGCTTAGGAATAATGTGGGGTATATAAATATATCTCAGTTTACCGAGAATGTCTCACAACATTTTGAGAGTGAATATCAGAAACTGCAAGATAACGGAGCAGAGTCGTTGATTATTGACCTTCGTAACAACCCAGGTGGGTTGCTTGACGAGGCGGTCAAAATAGCAGGTAATTTTGTTCCTGAAGGAGAAATGGTGACCTATACTCTTGATAAATATGAAAACCGTACAGAATTTTTATCAGAAGGATTGGGCGATAAAAAGCCCGATATGGATATTGTTATCCTTATGAATGGCGGAAGCGCCTCAGCAAGTGAGGTGCTCTCAGGCGCGCTAAGTGACCATGAGATTGCGACCATAATAGGAGAAAAAAGTTACGGCAAGGGTATAGTTCAAAGTGCTATGGGCTCAAGTGAAAATCTTCTTTCAGTAACCATTGCCAGATACTATACTCCAAAAGGGGTGTGTATCCACGGCGAGGGGATAGAGCCTGATATCAAAGTTGAGATGGATGCAGAAAAGAGCGCAAGACTCAGAACTATTTCTCACGAAATTGACGAACAGTTGCAGGCTGCAATAAAGCGTTTAAATAAGTAATGAAGACGATAGGCATAATTTCGGTGCCTGAGATAAAACTTACAACAGGACGCATTATTATGCGTCCTGTTGTAGTAAAAGAGACATTTATGGGAAACAATAAATATATTGTAGCAGAAATCTCTTATACTGCAAAAGATATTATGCGGGTTGGAGAGAGAAAACTGAGGAAGATAACAGACAGGGCAAAAAGACATCTCGAGTCACGCGGGGCAGAGGGAGTGCTGTTTGCTCAGAGCATCAGGAATATTTTGCAAAAACGCAATTTATATGAGGGTTTTGCTCCAAAAAGAATAAATAAAATTCCCTCTTGCAGAATGGTTGAGTGTTTTTTTAAGGCATTGGAAAGATGTGGGTGCTATAATGAAAAGGTTGCAGATAAAGCGGTTATTTGCGACAATGAGATGCGCGGTGTGGACTTTGAAGGCCTGCTCAAAATCTGTATGAAAGTAAAGGATGTAGTTCTGTGTACGAATAACACAGAAAATGCTGAAATGCTGGCACAAAAGTTGTTTGAAGAATACGGAGTATTAATAACTATAAAAGAGAACAGATTAACAGAGGGAGCCAATCTGCCTCAAATTATGATTGATATTGATAAAGGAAGAATAAGGATAAAAGATTTTGTGGTAGATGGCGCAGAATTTGTTTCAGACAGCGGTAAATACGGCCTTGACCCACAGGAAGAGGCAAGGTGTCTCGGGGGTGAATGTGACTTATCAATACGCAGCCTGATGTCAGGAAAAATTGTTTTGTAAAATGCAAAAAAAATTAAAATTTTTTTAAAAAAAGTATTGACAAACAAGGAAAATGCTTGTATAATGAACGAGTTGGGTTTGATACCCGACCAATTTAATACTTAATGAGATGCGAGCATGCTGGAACTGGCAGACAGGCACGTTTGAGGGGCGTGTGCTTATGGCGTGTGGGTTCAAGTCCCACTGCTCGCACCATTTTTATTTTGCCTGATAGTGTAACGGTTAGCACAAGTGACTCTGACTCACTTTGTCTGGGTTCAAATCCTAGTCAGGCAGCCACAGAAAACGAATGATTTAGAAGACATTTCTTTATCATTCGTTTTTTTATTCGATGTGAAGAAAATAATTTATCTTAAACTATTGAAAAGTTTCTTAATAAGTGATATAATATATATAAACTTAATAAACGGGAGCTTGTATTACAGGCTGAGAGGAAGGTGCGACCTTCGACTGAGAACCTGATTTGGATAATGCCAACGTAGGGATGCCTGATACATAGTGTCAGGAGGAACAAAGAACTTTTAGGAAGTTACCA
>JAZSBQ010000065.1:0-3582 GCA_045602485.1 Clostridia bacterium | reverse complement strand
AACAACGAGATAGTTGATTATGAATTGAGTGATATCTTTGATAATTTTCTTGTTATTAAGCCCGCAAAAAGAATCTTAGAAAAAGCAAAGAACACCGAAACCCAAGTCCTTTTTCACAGAGACTGGGTATTTCCCCGATTTTGTGTAAACTCCAAAATGATAATATAATCTAAGTGTTTTTTTGAGGGGCGAAATCCATATTTTGGGGTTTCACCCCTTAGCTCATATATAGCATAAAAGAACAGGCATGTCAAGGGCGCCCTCGTTTGAGGGCGTTCATTTTATCCTTGATTTGGTTGGGATTTTATGCTATTAATATCCTTCTATGACACAAACCTTGTAGTATTGCGTATCTGATGGATGACACACTGTTGTATTTCTGTTTTTGGATATACTGCTTCAATAGCTGCAGGAAAACCTGTAAGTCCATCAGCACAAGCTATTTCGAGTGGTCTTGACTGCCATTCCCTGACTACAGGAAGAATTTTATCAGTTATACGGCTTACGGTTGAATCAGAGCATTCTAAGCCGTATATATCCTGAATGTGTGTTTCAATGTCGCTTGTTGTCATTCCTTTGGCGTACATAGATAGAATTTTTTCTTCGATGTCTCCGGTTAGCGTTGTTTGATTTTTCTTTACAAGCTGTGGCTCAAATTCACCATCACGGTCTCTTGGAACTTTGATTTCTGTTTCACCGAAGCTTGTTTTTAAAGTCTTTTTTTAGTAACCGTTACGACTGTTTTCTCCATCTTTGTTGCGATAATCGTACTTGGTGTAACCGAGTTCGTCATCAAGCTCGCCTTCAAGACTATTTTCAAGCATTTCTCCTGCCATGAGTTTGAAAACATCTTTAAGGTCATCAAAACTTTTTACATCCAGACCTTTCATAATGTTTCTTAAATTTTCTTTTCTTTCTTTTTATGCCGCCCTTTCTTCGGGACTTAATTTGTACCTTGGCATAAATAAAACCTCCAAAATGATATTTTTATTATATATCATCTTGGAGGTCTTATATAGAGTTTACACAAAATTTGGGATAGTCTCTATTCTTTTTTGTGTCTACAAAGTATTGACTACTTCAGCATATGCACCGTCTTTTTAAACTATTCTATTATCGCAAGGTCTGACATTCTTATTTTTACAAGTTCTCTTATGGGCTCGTATGAGTTCTTTTTCCACAGATAGAGCACGCACTCGTCTGCATCATCTGTTACAGGTGTCACAACACTCTTATACTGTCCTCTTGCCTCGTCATAAATAATCTCGCCAAGACCTGCTGCAACAAACTTGCCATCTTTGTACTCTGCCACAAAAAGTTGACTGTTCTCGTCATACTCTCCAACGAGATTAACTCTAATATCGTCTCCCTCTCTGTACAAATCACTTATTGTCCATTGTGATATAGGCGTTGTATCAATCACATCGCCAAGAGTCGGTGACATACGGACAGTTACATCAATCTCTCCGCTACCCTTGTAGTATACAGCAACTTTATTTATACCTGCGGTATTTGTCGGGTCATTGCCAACCTTTGGTGAACTTGGAAGCGGAACTGCCGGCATCATCTTTACCTCATAATCGTCCGCACCATCTACCTGAACCTGAACATACAGTTTTTGGGAATTCTTTTCCCACCATATCTGCTGATCAACTTCATCCACATCGTTATCGCCATCCAACGACGTTGTTGGTCCGCCGCCTGCAGCAAGGGTATCCGCCAGATTTTTGTTATTAAGCAATCTCAGGAGAATGGTGTTTTCATCAATCTGTTCATAGTCTGCCTTGGTATGCATAAACCACCAGCCGTCAAACTCTTCTCCCTGCGAAAACTCTATTTCGTCACGTATGGTAACTACGTTATAATTCTCATCAATCCAGGCTCCGCGATAAACCCTCTCAGCCCCTGCATCTTCATAAAGCTGCGACATATCCAGAGTTGCATATGCGCCACCCTCAGTCTCGCCATAATCCATAACCGATGCAAAGGATTGCTCCTTTTGTGCCGTCCATGTATATCCATTGTAATTTGAGTCATAGTTTGAAGCCGGATCATCATCGGGATTTATGACAAGGGTGTTGTGTCCTTCGGCACGGCCTGCATACTTTGTATAGTTTGTGCCGATATTGTAGTTACCTGTACCCATCTCATGGCTCCAGCGGTTTCCATCCATACAAAGGTTGAAGTCACCACCGTCGTTATGGAAGTGATAATGTCTCGTCGGTCCGCCGGAGAGAGCAAAGAACATACCTGCCTCTCCCCAATTCTCATGTACCGTCACAATCTCTGTGCCCTCGGTATAATTGATAGTATCAAGAGATCCATAGGCTTTCGCTATATTGATAAGACTCTGGTCACTAAAATGCTGATAGAAGACAGTATCAAACCAGTTCCACGCATTTGCATCCCCGTTTCTGTATCTCCATTGTCTCATTTGCTCGAGGTCTTCGCGTCCGTAATAATCAGCGTAGAAGCTTGTACTCGTTGGCACAGCACTCATACCGCCGTAATATTGACTTTCATCCGAATAGCAGAAGGTGCCTGTTAGGGATGTAAGCTGCATAACCTTATCAAGACTTTCTTCAACACCGGTAGCCTCTAAAACATTATACTCATCACCCATTACATTGAGAAGAGATGCAAACGCAGCTGCGGTATTATTATGGACAATACTAAGATAGTTCTTACCCTCAAGCCAACCACCAGCAGGATAGAGGCCAAGATTGCAGTATTCCCAGTTGCGGATACACTTCTCAATGGTATCAAAGCATACTTCTTCATCATAATCAGCAAAGACTAGTGATGCCATAACCATCCCATGCTGAGTATATGGGATATAGTTGCTCTTCCACTTTACATAGTGGTTTGCGTTACCCATATTTCCTTTTATCATAGAATCTCTTCTGCCAAGAGCAGACGGAAGCATCGCATAGAAAGTTCTGTTCATAGGGCGGATTCCTATGTCAAGTATACCCTCTGCTATCGCTTCTCTTTCTACATCGCTTGCAAATTCATCATAGAACCAGTCAAAGCCAATTGCTGCGCCGTACATCCATGTACCCGGGTCGATTACGTGACCGTAATTAAAATCAGGGAAGGTAACAACCTCTTTCATATTCCTGACCGCAAACTCTGCACAAGTTTCCTTTAATTCCTCATCCGGTGAGAAATAATATGCAAGACCAAGCTTTATCATATAATCGCCAAAGGTACTTGCCGCACCGAGAGTTCTGTATTCATCATTTGTGTCAAACTCATATTTTACAATATAATTCTCATTTATAACCGCTCTTGCATTCGTCTCAATTTTATTGACAGCCTTTGTATAAACACCTGCATAAGCATTGTTATTTTTATCGGCTGCTATTCTCTCTTTTATTTCGCTGACCTTGTCAGGGGTCAGCACAAGTCTTGGGTGGGTAGTTTTTTCTTCCGACTCCGCCGCAGAGATATAGCTGGAGTACGACGATTTTAACTGTGCTGCTGTAGGTCTGTCATAGAATACAAAATTGGCTATCTCCTGCACATCGCTGAGTATGGTCTGCGGATGCACGCACCAACCAGTTGAATAATACTGCTCGT
>JAZSBQ010000064.1:0-2397 GCA_045602485.1 Clostridia bacterium | reverse complement strand
ATCCTGTGCCTTGGAACAAATTTCACTCTTTATTGAGTTAGAGAAGTTAGAGAAAGAAATAGGCAGCCACTTGCCGTTTTCGTAGGTATAGATATATACATCCTCGAAATCGCCATTGGTATAGTTATTGAAGAAAGAGTCGCCATCCAAGAACTGCTGGTTTGGTTCAAGTTTTGCTTCTATTGCACCCCAGTCCACTTGCTCGTAGTTTTCCGGAACAAATTCACCGTTGTCAAAATAGTTGCGTGTGTCAATTCTGAACGGTCCGAAGTAGTTGTAGTCCTCTGTTTCGTCTATTGCCGCTACGGTCAAAATCTGAGGCGGAGCCCCGGTAAGAGTTGCCTGTATAGTCAATGAGGTATGCACGTTGTTATACGGTATAACCACTGAGGTAGAGGTGCCGCTTACGCTTGTTGCTGTTTCGGGTCCTTCTTCTGTGAAATAGTAAGTAATGGTAGGTGTGCCGACATAACCGGAAAACTCTACGTTTATATTGAAGGTTTGAGAGTCGGTTCTGCGCCGGTCCTGTATTATGTTTGTGGGGCTTGTCTTGATTCTGAATGTATAAACTTGGTCCCCATAAGCTCCTATCAAGGCAACATTTACTTTTTGTGTATCGTCGTTGTAAATAGTAACCGTCTTCTGCCACAGATATTTATTATTAACCGGGTCAAGAGTTGGAATTATAGTTGATGTAATATCTGCTGCTGCCGGCTCTGTCTGAGTAGCAGTTGCAGCGTAGTAATAAAGAACATTGTCTATACCTACACCCGGCTGGCCCGGTATAACTGTTGGGGCTGTTATTGTTGAGTCCGTATAAACTACTGCTGACAAATCAAAAGGCGAGACCGCTACTGCTGTATATTGTATTATATCCGAAGTATCGTTATAACTCTTGCCAATGATTAGCACGTTTACATTGAGTCCTGAGTGTGTATCATCGACTACTTTAACTATGGCACCTGAATTATAAACTGCGCTTGAATAGAAGGTGTAAGTGTAGTTGCAGTATTTAAAATAACTGATAACCAAGTTAGCCAGTTTTTTAGCGCTTTCGCTATCGTGGATATACTCTGCTTTGTAGGAATAAAGATTCTTACTCTCGGAAGCACTTACCGTTTCGCCCTGTATGGTTACGTTTTCGGCTTTTATCGCACAAATGTCTGCCTTGGCCTGTAATTTTCTTACCTCTACGGTGGTTGTGCCGGTATTAGTAATTAAAACTCCTAAGGATTTAGAACCTATTTGGGTAATAGAGGAAGTATATTGACCTGATACTGTGGTTATTTCGGGAACTACATTACTGATATAGACAAGTTTGTTTCCCTTTTCCAAGTCAGAGGCCTCTGTCTTTGCTACGTTGCCGTCTTCGTCAGGGTAAGATTTTCCTACCGGGATAGAGATATTGCAGTGTGGATAAGTAGTTGATTGTCCTGATATGTCCTCATAAACTTTTACGTTGCTGCTGTATTCAAGGCCAGTCCAGTTGATATTGGCCTGTTTTATCTGCCTGATTTTCTTGGTAAGAGTTATTGCACTGCCATTTACAACATAAAGAGAAGAAGAATCTATGGTAGGAATTCCTGATGTAGAGGTGCAGTTTATTTCATAGAGTGAGAGTCGTCCGTCATTAGTAAAGTAAAAAGCGTAGCCGACCTCAAAAAGCATTGTTTCAAGGATTTCCCGGCAAGTGATGTTTCTGTCTATCGACTTTACAACTTTAACTGATATAGTGGGAGCATTAGAGTCCATAACTATACCAGCAGCGTCACAAACCTCTTTGACTATTGAATGTGCAGCACTCTGATTTATATAATCGTCAAAAATATATTCGCTGGCTTCTGAATTTATAAGGAACGTCTTGCCAAGCAGTTTTGTCCCTACGTCCTCTATTGTTACGTTAAGTGCCTGAACACCTGTGTCGGTTACTGTCCAGCGGTAAGAATCACTTAAATAACCGGTAAAAAGCACTGTGCTGCCGTCTTTTAGTTGGGCCTTCACATCTCCTTGGGTCCTTAAAATATCTTCTATGGCGGAGCAAGTTTCCGAAATCTGAAAAGAGACGGAATTACTGCTCGACTTTAAACCATTCAAGAGTTGGTCTTTGAAAACAAAAGAGTGTAAAACAAGATATTCTGAACTTACTGTTCTGTTAATTGACTCTGCTAAAAAAGAGAGGGTCAAATTTGGGTTTGTTAAATTCATTGTTAAATTCCCTCAATTATAAGTGTAGGGATAAAAAAAAGAGGCAGCAGAGCCGCCTCTATTGAAGAAGTTATTGTTTAAGCACTTACACCGTAGTAAGCCATCTCGTCGAATGTATCTTTTATCATCTGACAGAATTCGAACATACCCTGTGAACCAACAACGGGCGCTTGTTGATATATGTTTATAGTC
>JAZSBQ010000063.1:0-12956 GCA_045602485.1 Clostridia bacterium | reverse complement strand
AGGTGCATAACTATAATTACAATAAGTTTCCTATGCGGCCACTTAATTGGAAAGCTCCGATCGATTACATCAAATCTTTTCTCGAAGATGGCTAAGTTTTCTAATTATTTTTGTAACACATCATTGACAAACCTACATTTTCGCATATATTTTTTTATATAAGTAGATTTTACTGTGCACTATAAACTAATTTCCTTTCACATATTTCAAACTGCTTCGCAAAACCCGAATAAATATGCTTTAGTTTTACAACAACAAATTTATATACATATCTTTATTAAATTCTTCTTTTATCTTATCAAAAACTATCTCGGTAAACTCTGCAATATCCATTACATCTTCACCCTCAATGTTGTCCGAAGCGATATAGCCGTCTTTTGTTGCCACCCCATCAAAGAGCGGGGCAAAGTTCGCCTTTATCCTGCTTACATTAATAACTCTCGCCATTATAGGCGGTTGCTCTGTTACCTTTGCATCAATGCAGATTTCTCCGCAAATTTCTGCAACTTCATATCCGCTATCTTTGGGATAGCAAAGAGCATAGCCAATATCATCATTAATCACAACCGCTCCTCCCGAAAGGGTCAGCAAATCGGTAAGTATCCTCTCCCAGTCCCATTTACATCTTTTTATATGAGCACTTTTGCCCTCCATATCATTTTGGTAAATTTTATCAAGAACAGGGATAATCTCTTTACTATATTCTTTTATAACTTTTCCGTTTGGCAAAGCATATGCAGTATAAAACTCCCTCCTGCAAACTGTGCGATAACCAAGCTTTTCATACATTCCGCTGACCGCAGGTATCAGTATGCTTATATCGCAGCCCATATCATACATTTGTGGTATGCCAAATTCAAAAAGTCCCCTCACAAGTCCGCGACCGCGAAACTTTGGCAGGGTTGCAACGCCCGAGACATATCTTACAGAAAATTCTTTGCCGCCAAACATCATTTTGTATGGCATAAGTTGCATTACAGAGGCACCCTCGCCATCGCAATCTGATATTATTGTGTTTATACAGGAATAATTTTTATCAAAATTCCACTCTACAAACTGAGGAGTGTCGTCAAAACAAACCTCCCATAATTTTTTTACAAAGTCAAAATCTTCTTCTCTTGCAAATCTTGCCACGGCTATCCCTCCTTATCTACATTTTCTCTATGATACATCTTTTTTATACCTTTGTCAAACGCCCTGAAACATACAATGTCTGCATATAAAAATCCGCGGTAATGTTACCGCGGATTTTTTAACTCAGTTCAAACATTCCGGTATATAACTGATAGTACTTTCCTTTTTGAGCAAGAAGTTGTTCGTGATTGCCCCGCTCTATTATCTCGCCGTTCTCAAGCACCATAATGGCGTGTGCGTTTCTTACGGTAGATAGTCTGTGCGCGATTACAAAAACGGTTCTGCCCTCCATAAGAGAATCCATACCTTTTTCTATAAGAGATTCTGTTCTTGTATCAATGGAACTTGTTGCCTCATCAAGAATAAGTACAGGCGGGTTAGCAATCGCCGCTCTTGCAATAGCAAGCAACTGTCTCTGCCCCTGACTTAAGTTGTTGCCGTCACCTGTCAGCATTGTATCATAGCCCTGAGGCAAATGAGATATAAACCAATGAGCATTGGCAAGTTTTGCGGCGTTTATTACCTCTTCGTCGGTAGCAGAAAGGTTTCCGTATCGAATATTTTCCATTACAGTCCCCGTAAAGAGATGGGTATCCTGAAGCACCATAGAGAGGGAACGGCGCAAATCATCCTTCCTGATTTTATTTATATTTATGCCGTCATACCTTATCTTGCCGTCAGGCACATCATAAAACCTATTGATCAGGTTGGTTATTGTTGTTTTGCCCGCTCCGGTAGAGCCAACAAAAGCAATTTTCTGTCCGGGCTTTGCATAAAGCGAGATTCCTTTAAGGACTGTCTTGTCGGGTCTGTATCCAAACTCAACATCCTCAAACTCTACCATTCCTCTTACCTGAGTATAGGTAAGAGTGCCGTCTTTGTGCGGATGCTTCCACGCCCACACACCTGTGTGTCTGTCAGCCTCTTTAATGTTGCCATCTTCATCAATATCAGCATTTACCAAAGTCACATATCCGTCGTCTGTTTCAACTTCCTCGTCCAGAAGTCCAAAGATACGCTCCGCTCCTGCAAGGGCGTTTAAAATCGTATTGAACTGCTGTGATATCTCTGTCAGCGGTCTTGAGAAAGAACGGGTGTATTGCAAAAACGAGAACAGCGCACCAAGGCCTAAAGAAAACAATCCCATTTCTCTCTGTCCTGTCATAATTGTAAGAATTGAGCCAACAACCGCGGTAAGCGCATAGTGGAAGTATGACAGATTGTTCATTATCGGCATAAGGATGTTTGCAAAGGTGTTTGCATCGGTTGCCGCGCCCCTTAATTCCTCGTTAAGTCTTTCAAATTCTTCCTTACTTTCTTTTTCGTGGCAGAAAGCCTTTACTATCTTCTGCCCCTCTACAAGTTCTTCTATATAGCCGTTTACCGCGCCAAGTTTTTTCTGCTGATTGCGATAAAAGTTGGCACTTTTACCTCCGACAAATTTTGTTACCTTAAATATAACAACGAGAAGTATAATCACCAAAAATGTAAGAGGAATACTCAGCGTAAGCATTGCAATAAATATGCTGACTACCGTAACAACTGACGAAATAAGGTGTGGCACGCTCTGCGACAACATATTTCTGAGAGTGTCTATATCGTTGGTGTAACGACTCATTACATCGCCGTGGGTCTGAGAATCAAAGTATCTTACGGGCAACTTTTGCATATGAGAGAACATATCCATCCTCATTCTGCAAAGAGAATCAGAGGCAACAGTTACCATAATTCTGCTATATGCATAGGAGCACGCTCCGCCCACTATATAAATTACCGCAAGCAGGAGAATCGTCTTCAAAAACCCACTGAGGTCCGGATTTTGCTGACCTATAAAAGGTACAACATAGTCATCAATTATGGGCTTTATAAAATATGTGCCCAGAACCGATGCAACTGAACTGATGGTTACAAACAGCGCTACAAGCAGGAGTCTGCCCCTGTATTTTGACAAATATTTAATAATTCTGCCAATTGTGGCTTTTGCGTTTTTCGGCTTTTTTATTGCCGGTGGTTTTGGTCCCGGAGGCATTTATGCCACCCCCTTCTGCTGAGATTCATAGACCTCTTTATAAATATCACAACGCTCAAGCAACTCACTATGAGTGCCGACGTCGTTGATTTGTCCGTTATCAAGAACAACAATCTTATCCGCTTCACATACAGATGAAATCCTCTGTGCAATAATAATTGTGGTAGTATCAGAGAGGTTTTCTTTAGACGCCTCACGGATTTTGCGGTCAGTCTCTGTGTCAACCGCGCTTGTACTGTCATCAAGAATCAGAATTTTAGGTTTCTTTAAAAGTGCCCTTGCAATACACAGTCTCTGTTTCTGTCCGCCCGATACATTTACACCGCCCTGACTTAAATCTGTGTCATATCCGTCAGGGAAGTTGCTTATAAACCCGTCTGCCTGAGCAGCCTTGCAGGCCTCTTTTATTTCCTCATCGGTGGCATCGTGGTTTCCCCATCTTAAGTTCTCTTTGATTGTCCCGCTAAACAAGACATTTTTCTGCAGCACCATACCAATTGCCGACCTGAGTTCTTCCTGAGTATATTCCTTTACATCTATGCCTCCGATTTTCAGGCTGCCTTCTGTTACCTCATAAAATCTCGGTATCAGATTTACAAGAGTTGACTTTGCGCTACCGGTTCCGCCGATAATTCCTACCGTCTCACCGGGTTTTATTTCAAGATTAATACCTGACAGAGTACAGGACGACAAATCACTGCTATAACTGAACGAAACATTCTCAAAAACAACAGAGCCGTCTTTTACTTTGTTCTGAGAATCTCCGCTGTCGGGGATGTCAGGGACTTCACCCAGCACCTCTACGATTCTTGTAATAGACGCCTTTGAAATAACAATCATCATAAGCGACATAGAAATCATCATAAGTGACATAAGAATCTGGTTTATATAAGTAATAAAACTTATAAGGCCGCCGGACAGCATCGAACCGTTTATAATAAGTCTGCCGCCAAACCACAGTACCAAAATAGTACACGTATAAACTACCATCTGCATAATGGGCATATTTAAGATAACAAGTTTTTCTGCCCTTATCTGTGCATCTCTTGCCTCTTTTGCGGTCTGATTAAACCCTTCTTTTTCAAACTCGCCGCGCACAAAGGCTTTGACAACTCTGACTGCTATCAGGTTCTCCTGAATTTTAGAGTTAAGTTTGTCATACTTTTTAAGCATCTTCTGAAATCTTGGATGTGCATTTGTCATAATAAAAAACAAAAACGCCGCGAGAACCGGTACCGCAAAAAGAAAGATTGACGCAAGGCGGACATTTATGCTAAATGCCATAATTGATGCCGAAACAAGCATAATCGGGGCACGGAACATAGACCTTATTGCCATCATAAAAGCATTCTGCAGATTTGATGTATCAGTAGTCATCCTTGTCACAAGAGATGATGTGCTGAACTTATCGATGTTTGAGAAAGAAAAATCCTGAATTTTTGAGAACAGATTTTTTCTCACCTCTGCCGCAAAACCCATACCCGCAACAGATACAGTTCTGCCTGCGCACGCACCAAAGCATAGTGAAATAAGCGACATAACTATCATTAAAACTCCGCTTTTTATAACATAGTCAAAGTCGCCTTTGCTGATGCCGTCATCAACAAGGCTTGCCATAATGCGGGGGATAGTAGTTTCCATTACAACCTCGCCTATTACAAGAAGCGGAGTCAAAATGGTCATCACAAGATATTTACCTTTAATAAGAGATAACAGTTTCTTCATTTTTCTGTCCCATTTCTTTTATAATCTTATCTATAATTATAGTTTTGTTTCTGTAAATTTTCAAGCAAATATTGTCAAGTTTACAAAATGTTAATATAAAGAGCAACAGTCTTTAAAACTGTTGCTCTTGAAACTAGTCTGCATACATCGGGAAGAAGTCAACCCTTGGCTCTAAGAACTTAAGTTTATGCTCTGTCTCGCCCTCGCAGAAATCGTTAAGGGTATCAAAAATTCTGTCCCAACTCCAGAAATCTTCGCCAAAACCAAGATATTCTCTCAGCATCTCACATCCCTGAGGCGCAATCGGATGCATAAGCACTGTCGCAACCCTTACCATATGAAACGCGTTTCTTACAACCTTTGCACGAAGGTCATTATCATCTGCCGCCTCTGCCTCGGCAATGTTCTTTGCCCAGTACTTGTTGGCGTTTCTGATATATGTGTCCATAAGGCTCATACATGTGTGGAACTCAAACTTATACATTGCTCTCTCGTATTTAAGGATAACTTCTTTGCCCTCTTTGATAACTTTTTCATCGAGTTCGCCAAGGGGAAGTTTGCAATCCAGATACTTCTGTGCTGTGTAGAAGCAGGAACGTGCAACACGGTTAAATACATTAGAGAGAAGTTTTCCCTCTTTCATAACAGGGTCTGCGTCATTCTCGTTGGCAGTGGGGTTAAGAGGCTTTGGCTGGAAACTTACGCTCTTGAGGCCAAGGCCAAGACCCAGAAAGTGCGCACGAAGATGCTCGGGCAGATAATGCTCAAACAAATCCTCTGCCATAGGCGGTTTTACATTACCGCTGCTGCTTGCCTTTTTGTTGAGGAACAAAATATGGTTATTTGCAACAAGGGTCGGCATTTTAATATCGCCATTTTTGGGGCGCGCTGTTACATCCCCCGTCTGCGTCGCCATAAAGAGTGTAGGCTCGGCAATTCCGTAAAAATAAATATTATCCTGACCGATAAACTGGAATACTTCTGCCTCGTCGGAGCACCAGTATTTCTTCCATTCGTCATCATCTTTGCCAATAGATTTTAAATACGCTTTTGTAAATGAGATTGGTGCCCACAAAGATTCAGGCCAAACCCAGATAGTCAGACCTTCCTCACCCTCAATCACAGGTGCAGGTACGCCCCATTCAATGTTTCCTGTCAGTCTGAAAGGAACAAGTGTCTTGCCCGCACGGAAGCGGATGTTGTTCTCTGTAAGGATTGCTCTTGCTTTGTCTCTGTCGTCAAGGTCTTTAAACTCTATTGAGAACGATGTCTTGTTTGCCGCTGTGTCAAGTGTGTGCGGTGGCAGAGAATCTTTTATCTTTTCGTAATCCTCTGCATACTCATTCTTGACGTACACAAGGGGCGGTGTCATAAACTCGCGGATTGTATTTGCCACAAGAGGACGTACATTCTCTTTATTTGAGATGTCATCAACATATTCTTCCAGAAGTTTTTTAAACTTAGTAAGGTCAACGTACCAGTTGGCAACATCACGCATCTCAGGTGTCTCACCCGTCAATGTACTCTTGGGGTCTATTAACTCTTCAGGCATATACTGATGCCCCATAGAGCACTCGTCAGCATAACCCTTGTCAGAGTTACAATTTTCAACAGGGCATTTGCCCACAACCTGTCTGCCGTTTAAGAACTGACCTGCTTTTGCATCATAAAACTGAGAGGTTACAAGTTTTTTAAGATAACCGTTCTCGTACCATTTCTCCATAAGTTCGCGGCTGAGTTCTTTGTGGATTTCAGCCGTTTCGCCAAGACCCGATGCGCCAAAAAGGTCAAGGCTGATTTCGTATTTCTCAAGAGTCTGCTTCTGACTTTCGTGGTTTTCGCGCACAAAGTCCTCGATTGTACCCATGTATCCCTCTTCGCAAAGTTTACGATAACTCTCTGCAATAGGCGAGCCGAAGCAGTCTGTGCCCGACACGAAGATTACATTCTCTGCACCGATTCTGTCACGCAGAAATCTTGCCATTGCATCGGCGTGCACAAACATTCCGCCAACATGGCCAAAGTGAAGTTTCTTATTGCCATAGGGCATACCGCCCGTTACAATTGCTCTTTTAGGAAATGTCGGTCTTTCCACATCAAATATACTTGGTTTTTCGCTGCGATAGTCTCTGCCGTCACCCATAAATTGTTGCCTCCTTAGTTTTTTGCAGATTCAATACGACGACGCATTGAATCCTCGCCGATTATGTGGCATATCTCCCACAAATCGGGGGAGTTTGTTTTACCCGTCAGCGCAACGCGGATTACGTTGCTGACATCGGTTATACTGCCTTTATACATCTCGGGGTTTTTCTTGTAATCCTTTGGCTTTGCCGCATAGCCCATATCTTCTGTAATGTCACGAATTTTCTGGAACCACTCTGAATTATCATCATTGTGATTATACCCCGAAAGATATCTGTCTATAATCTCCGCTCTGTCCTCAGCGCTTACGTTTTCAGGGAAGTCATCCACCATCTTAAGGCTCTTGTCATAGTAAATCGATAGGAATTCCGCCGCCTGACGCCAGTTTGTCAAATCCTTTCTGGGCCTCTGGGCGTCTCTGCCGACGTTTATTGCCTTCTTTGTAAGTTCGCTGTCCTGAGTAAAGAGGTCATAAAATTCTTTGTTGTTCTCAAGTAGCCATGCTGACATCTTATCATATATCTCATCAGGGGTCATACGGAAGATAATCTCACGGCTGATATCGTCAAACTTCATCATATCAAAGAGTGCGCCCGATGTACTCATCTTCTCGGTTGTAAACGTAAACTCATCAATATCCTTGTCGGGATTTTCCATGCGCCATTCCTCATAGTTGGAGTTAAGGACGGTGAGCAGATACTCCCACACCGCCTCGGGCAGATAACCCTCTGTGCGATAGTATCCAAGACCAAGTTCGGGATCTTTGCGCTTTGAGAGTTTGCGCTTTGTATCTCCATCCATCTTCATAAGCACCGTTGTGTGACAGAAGATTGGCCTTTCCCAACCCAGGGCATCAAACGCCTGGACGTGCATCGGCAAAGTGGACAACCATTCCTCGCCACGTACTACGTGGGTTGTGCGCATAAAGTGGTCGTCAACAACGTGAGCAAAGTGATAAGTCGGAATGCCATCAGATTTAAGTAGGACAAAATCCTGATAATTCTCCTGAAGAGTGAGGGTTCCTCTGATAGCATCATAAACCTCTACGTGGTTTTCTTCACTTCCGTTTGACCGAAAGCGCAGAACATATTCTTCGCCATTTTCAATGCGTGCTTTTACTTCATCATAAGAGAGGTTACGGCAAGCCGCCCACTCTCCGTAATATCCAAAGTTAAGTTTTTGTGCTATCTGCTTTTCTCTCATTTCGGTCAGCTTGTCCTCACTGCAGAAGCAGGGATAGGCATAACCCATTTCAACAAGTCTTTTTGCAACAGACTGATATATATCCTTGCGGAGTCTCTGACGGTAAGGACCATACTCTCCCTTTGTGCCATCATTCTCGGTAACGCCCTCGTCAAAGTTTATGCCAAAGTATGCCATAGAAGAAAGAACAAGTTCAACCGCGCCCTCTACCTCTCTCTTTGCGTCGGTATCTTCAACTCTCAGGAAGAATACACCGCCGCTCTGATGGGCAAGACGCTCACCAATTATAGCGTTATAAAGATTGCCCAGATGCACAAACCCTGTAGGGCTCGGTCCTATACGGGTAACCTTTGCACCGTCGGGCAAATCCCTTTTGGGATAGAGTTTTTCATAGTCCTCGGGGGTTTTGTCTATGTGAGAAAACAAAAGTTCCGCCAGCTGTATGTTTGCCGCGTTATCAATATTATTATTCATTACCTTATCCTCCGGTCAAAAATTAGCAATAATATACCGTCTAATTTTACACTTTTTGTATAAAAAAGTCAAGAGTTTTAAGGCCTTAAACTCAATTGTAAAAATCAAAAAAGACACAACGCAAAAAGCGTCGTGTCTCTGGAGCCGGTGGCGTGACTTGAACACGTGACCTTCTCATTACGAGTGAGATGCTCTACCAACTGAGCTACACCGGCAAAGGCTGATTTTACAACCCCTATAATATATCATAACCACCCTTTTTTGTCAAGATAATTTGATGCAACAAAGACTTGTGAAATTTATTGTTTTGTGATAATATGTTCTTATATCAAATTAAAAGGATAAGAACATTGTTATGAACAAATACAAAACCATTGCAAAAGAGGCTCAGGCAGAGATAGTCGAAAAACGCTCAAGATTTATTGCAAACGTAATGCCCATATCTTCTGAAGAGGAGGCCCTTAAGTACCTCAACATAATAAAACAGAGGCACTGGGACGCAAGACACAACGTCTATGCATATATAATCAGAGAAAACAACCTTATGCGTTACAGCGACGACGGCGAGCCGGGCGGCACAGCAGGAGTGCCGATTCTTGAAATCCTGAAAAAAGAAGAACTGACCGATTTAATTGTTGTTGTAACAAGATATTTCGGCGGAATTCTGCTCGGCACCGGCGGACTTGTCCATGCCTACTCCAAATCTGCAAAGGCAGGAGTAGAGGCGGCAGGGATAACCGAAATGATACTGTGCCGCAAGATTATCTTAAAATGCGACTACAATCTTATGGGTAAACTGCAATATGAAATCGCCTCCTTTGAGGACGCTTTCTGCAGCGAGACAAACTATGGCGAGACCGTTGAGATAAGTGTGTATGTGGCAGTTGGCAGCGAAGACAGATTTGTTGCAAAAATAACCGACGCAACAAATGCCGCTGCAGACATAACCAGAGGCGAAATTGAATATTTTGAAAAATCCGCTAATTTTTAAGGCTTTAAAACCTTATAATCCTTGCAAAATTTCTCAAATTATGGTATACTGACTAAATAATTTTGAACTCAGGGAGTGATAGAGATGAAACGAGTTATTTCCGCATTTATTACGGTTATAATTCTGCTTTGCTCTGCCACTCCTTTTGCGTACGCAGAAAAGGAGGAAAGGTTTACAGTTACCAACAACGAGCACACCGCATCCACGGAGTTTGCAACCCGCGAGATGGCAATTGCAAGTTTTATACGCGCGGTCGGGATGGAAAAGTTCAAAACCAACGATACTGTTTTGAACGGATTTTCGGACAAAACAAAAATATCATATACTTATATCGACGAAATGTCTGCTGCAGTATTTTCGGGACTTGTCAGCGGTTATGAGGACAAAACCCTCAAACCCCGGTCCCCCATAACACGCGCAGAAGCACTTGTTATTGTAAACCGCGCCCTCAGCCACACTGACCTGCCTGCCCACTATTACACAACCTTTACAGACACCCCCGCCTGGGCAGAAAAGCAGATAAACCGCCTTGCCGCCGCAGGCATAGTCAAAGGCTATGGTGACGGAACAGTCGGCGCATACGATTATTTAACCTACGAGCAGGTAACATCCCTGTGTGACAGAATTATAAGATTTACTGGCCCCTGCGGAGATTTTTATGACTATGTAAACTCCCGTTGGCTTGCGGATACCACTCCTGATGGCGACATCCGGTCTTACTCTGAAACAGACAGGCTTTCAAACAATATAAACAACACTCTGTCAGATATTATATTTTCTCTCTATCGCAGACACTACAATGATGGAGAAGAATTTGAGCAGGGCTCAGATGAGATGAAAATAATAGACGTATATTCTGCCATTGCAAATCAGGGCTACAGGGATTCTCTTGGTTTTTCACCCATTGATTACTACCTCAAAGCCATTGACGGGACAGACAACACAGACGAACTTCTTGCGGTTATGACAGAACTTGAAAAATCAGGCTTTACCACACTATTGCCGGTTACCCTCAGCACAGATTTATATGATTCATCTAAGTTTATCCCTTATTTTTCACCCTGCTATACAGGTATAACCCGCGACCTTATTACAGGAGAAGATGCTAAAGAGAATCTGTCTGCATACAAAGACTATGTCTCGGCACTGTTTGAGTTATCGGGCGACACACCAAGTGCTGCAGACACCAACGCAGAACTTGTAACAACTATGTGTTATTCTCTTCTTAAAGCCATCGACGGCACAGATAACACCGATAACATTTCTGCTTCCTTTACGGTTTATGATATGAGCGACCTCAGGTCTTTATATTCAAACATAAACATAAAGAAGTACCTCGCAGGGTTCGGCTTTGAAAACATCAAATCCGCAACCATATACGATAAAAAGCTCGCAAAAGAGATTAACTCTTCATTTAAACCGCAGAACCTGTCCACGATAAAACTGTTCCTTAAGGCATCTGTCCTTGATGCTTCTGCTCTCTATCTTACATCAGAAACCTTTGCGGCGTATATCGATTTTCAGGACAAGCTGACAGGAACCGTTTCAGACCTTATACCGTCTGATTATGCAGTATATATTATTCAGGAGTTTTTAGGCTGGGAACTTGGCAAAATGTATATAGATTTGTACTTTCCTGAGACGGCCAAGCCCGCTATTGAAAATATGACGGGAAAAATAATAACCGAATATGTAAAGATAATAAACAACTCTCTGAGTTTATCTCCTCCGGAGCGAACGGCAATCGTAACAAAACTAAAAAATATTAAGATTAATGTTGCGTATCCTGAAGATATTTCATCATACAAAAATGATATTGAAATAAAACCCATCTCAGAGGGCGGAAATCTGATGGAATATAAAATTCTGTATTCCAGAGACTATAGCGATTATTGTACATCTTTAATAAAAACAAATGCAAAAGCAAACCGCGGAAACTGGATGATATATCCCCAGACGGCAAATGCAATGTATGATCCGACCACAAACAGCATTACAGTTCCTGCAGGGATTCTTGCTCCGCCATTTTATGACCAGAGCGCAGAGTATGAGGAAAACCTTGGCGGCATCGGCACAGTTATCGCCCACGAAATCAGTCACGCCTTTGACACGGTGGGGGTACAGTTTGACGAAAACGGCAATCTGATTCCGCGCAAATCGGCACAAAACTTTATCTCTCTCAGTACAATAAACAGAAAAATAATTGAAGAATACAGCAAAATCCCTATATCGGGTGAATACATCAACGGCAAACAGACTCTAAACGAAAACTTTGCAGATATCGCAGGTATGACGTGCGTCATAAGTCTTGCAGGTGCAGACAACCCTAAACTTGACTTACTTTTCAGTTCATACGCAAAAGCATGGCGAGCAAAAACCACTCAGGAGTATGACAAACTTATGTTAAAAACAGATGTTCACTCTCCTGCCTCTGTCCGTGTAAACAGGGTTTTGTCAAACTTTACTGAGTTTCAGAACTGTTATGGCATTATAGAGGGAGACGGAATGTTCATCCCCGATGCCGGCAGAATCACTATATGGAAATAACTCTTAGAAGAGAGGTATAAAAATGCAACAAAGAAGTTATCCCATCAAAGAACTCCTCAGGCGTATTATACCCTATTTCAAGCCATATCTTCTGATACTTGCGCTTGATTTATTTTGTGCTGCCCTGACATCGATATGTGAGATTGTTCTGCCTGTGATTATCAGGCACATCACAAACACCGCTCTTGAAAACGCTGCCCTTCTCTCGGTGCAGATGATTCTGGGCTATGGGCTTTTGTATCTTGTCCTTCGCATAATCGACTGTATCGCCAACTATTATATGGCAAACACAGGCCACGTTATGGGCGCAAAGATAGAGACGGATATGCGCCGCGATGCATACGCACATCTGCAAAAACTGTCAAACACATATTTTAACAACACTAAGGTTGGACAGATTATGGGCCGAATTACAAACGATTTGTTCGACGTCACCGAGTTTGCCCACCACTGCCCCGAAGAATTCTTTATAGCAGGGCTTAAGATAGTTATTTCCTTTATTATATTAGCCAACATAAACCTTACGCTTACAATAATGATATTTATCTTTGTACCGATTATGACGGCGGTCTGCAGAATTTTAAACAGACGTATGAGAGCAGGCTTTTCTGAGCAACGCCACCGCATCGGAGAACTTAACGCAAGCATCGAGGACAGTCTCCTCGGACAAAAAGTTGTCAAAGCCTTTGCAAATGAAGATATAGAAAA
>JAZSBQ010000062.1:0-12587 GCA_045602485.1 Clostridia bacterium | reverse complement strand
GAATTAAAGAGATATATTAATTATTACAACAATGAAAGAATTTCATTAAAACTAAAAGGAATGAGTCCTGTACAATACCGAACTCACTCCTTAGTAAGTTAATATTAAATTTTGTCTAAACTTTTGGGTTCACTTCAATTTCACTGCGGTTTTTTTGCATCATTTTTTATTGTATAAGGAGTTTTTATATCGGTTAAACCTAAAATATAATCTGTTGATACATCATAATATTTTGCAAGTAAAATTAAAATTTCTATTGGTAATTGCCTCTGACCGTTTTCGTATTGTGAATAGGTATTCTGTTTTATATGCAGATAGTCTGCAAGATCTTTTTGTTTAATATCCAAATCTTCTCTTAAATCTTTTAATCTCATTTAAAACACCACCATATTGTCATTATATAAGTTCGCAATATGAGATATCGACTTTTATCTCGGTTTGTGATATATTTTGTGGTGTATAAAAAATTTTTATAAATAAATATAATTTTATGTAGTAGGAGCATATGTTATGGAGTATTTTAGGGAGTTAATTAATACATTGGATGATATAAGTAATTCACAGGTTAAAATGGAAAGAAGTATTGCGAAAAGTTGCATTCCTGCAATTGAACAATGCGAAAAAATAGAAAGGGAATTTAATGAAAAACTAGATAAAGAAATACTTAATCAATTTAATAATTACAGAACAATGATACATTGTATAGTTGATGGATTGGTTGTTGAAGAATTAGCAAACGCTTGCGTAAGGCATATTTTTATGCAAAATGGGCAAAATTCTAAAAACAAGAAATAATTTAAAACCGCAGTGAAATCACTGCGGTTTTTTTATTATATCCTTTATAACTTCTCCTGCGATAATCAGACCTGCAACCGATGGCACAAAGGCCACGCTTCCGGGGGTCTGTCGCTTTTTGTGGGAAGATACCTCTTCGGTATTATCCTCTGTCGGTGTTATGGGGATTTCTTTAGAATAAACTACTTTAAGGCTATCAATCCCTCGTTTTTTCAGTTCATGGCGCATTACTTTGGCAAGAGGGCAAACAGATGTTTTAAAAATATCTGTTACCTCAAAAGCAGTAGGGTCAAGTTTGTTGCCCGTACCCATAGAACTGATTATCGGTACATTTGCCGCTTTTGCACAGACTGCCAACTCAAGTTTGGCGGTTACTGTGTCTATGGCATCAACTACATAATCATATTTTGTAAAGGTAAATTCTTTTGCGGTCCCGGGCAGAAAAAAGGTGTTATATGTCCGCACCTCGATATCAGGGTTTATCTGCAAAACCCTTTCTTTTGCAACCTCTGTTTTAAACTGCCCGATTGTAGTCCCGGTTGCAATAATCTGACGGTTTATATTACTTACGGATACCTTATCATCGTCAATCAAATCAAGTGCACCTATGCCGCTTCGGGCAAGGGCTTCGACAACATAACTGCCAACACCGCCTATACCAAAGACGGCTACTCTTGAAAACTTTAGTTTATCCAAAGCAGACTTGCCGAGCAAAAGTTCAGTTCTTGAAAATCTATCATCCATTTTTATTATCTCCAGATTTATTACATCTCAATTGAGCATACCGCCTCGGCGGCAATACCCTCGCCTCTGCCGCAAAAACCAAGTTTCTCGGTGGTGGTGGCTTTTATGTTAATGCATTTCTTTGGCAGATTTAAAACTTTGCTGACTTCTTCAACCATTTGAGGGATATGCGGTGCCATCTTCGGGGCTTGTGCGATTATGGTTGCATCAATGTTTATAACAGATGCGCCCTTATCTCTCAAAAGGTCTGCAACCGCCGAGAGAAGTTTTCTACTGTCGGCACCTTTCCACTTGTCATCTGTATCAGGAAAGTGTTTGCCAATATCCCCAAGAGCGGCAGCACCGAGCATAGCATCCATAATTGCGTGGAGCAAAACATCTGCATCGGAGTGACCAAGAAGCCCGAGTTCATAGGGAATTTCCACTCCGCCGATAATAAGCGCTCTGTCGTGTGTAAGCCTGTGAACATCATAACCAAAACCAACACGCATTTTTCTGTCTCCTTGTCCGCCTTTTATAATTCCCTCTGCAACACTTAAATCATCAGGGGTTGTAATCTTGATGTTAGAGGAAGAACCCTCTATAATTTTTATCTTAATGCCGATATTCTCACACAAAGCACAATCATCTGTGACAGAAACATTGTTTATCCCGGCTGTTTTGTGTGCAAAGCGCAAAGTGTCTGCCTTAAAGCCCTGGGGAGTCTGTATGGAATAAAGAGAGGAGCGGTCGTGTGTGCCTGCGATAAATCCGTCAGGGGTTGCCTCTTTTAAAGTATCCTTGACGGGGGTGCCAAGTGCCGCTGCATCCGCCTCGTAGAGTGCCAGAGCAACCCAGTTGATTTGGTCAGGTGTTACAAAGGGCCTTGCTCCGTCGTGAATTAAAACAAGGTCACCATTAATTTCTTCAAGACCGAGTTTAACCGAGGCCTGTCTTGTTTCACCGCCGCAAATAACAGAGACAACTTTTTTAATGTTATATTCTTTTACCATATCAAGAATGGTTGCGATATCTTCGGCTTTTGTAACAATTATAACCTCGTCTATCTCGTCTGCGGCGTCAAAGGCAGAAAGAGTGCGGACAATAACAGGCATACCTCCAACAGATATAAACTGCTTTGAGATATCAGATTTCATTCTTGTGCCGCTGCCTGCCGCCGCGATTATAGCAGATGTAAGTTTATGATTGTTTTCCATAAATGTTCATCCCAATTCTAAAAAATATCGTTTATTACCTCGCTGATGTTGTTGTAGGCACTTATCTTTATTTTGTCAAACTTTCTGAGTTTTTCCGAATTTGCCGCAGGAATAAGGCATCGCTTAAAGCCAAGTTTTTCTGCTTCTGCAATTCGGTTTTCGATATAACTTGAAGAGCGAAGTTCTCCCGAGAGTCCAATCTCACCTATTGCAACGATGCCGCTGTCAATTGGCTTGTTGCGGTAACTCGATGCGATGGCAAGAAAGATTCCCATATCAACAGACGGCTCAACCATTTTGATTCCGCCTACAACATTTACATATACATCATAAGAGCCTATATGCATACCGATGCGTTTGTCCATAACGGCAAGCATAATAAGTACTCTTGATAAATCAATTCCCGTTGACATACGGCGTGGATTGCCAAAACTGCTCTGTGAGGTAAGTGCCTGTATCTCTGCAAGGACAGGGCGTGTGCCCTCCATAGTACAGATTATACAAGAGCCCGGCTCGCCAAGAGGTCTGCCTGACAACATAGCCGCAGATGGGTCGGGGATTTCTTCAAGCCCTGTGCCGCTCATCTCAAAAACGCCGATTTCGTTAGTAGAACCAAAACGGTTTTTAATAGCGCGGAGGATACGAAAGGCGCGGTGTCTGTCACCCTCAAAATACAAAACGCAGTCAACAATATGCTCAAGTATTTTCGGGCCTGCAATTGAACCTTCTTTGGTAACGTGACCAACTAAAAAGATTGCAATTGACTGCTCTTTTGCAATGCGCATCAATGTTGCGGCGGTATCGCGGATTTGAGTAACGCTGCCTGCCACAGGGGAAAGTTCCGGGTTAAACATTGTCTGTACCGAATCAACAATCAGTATATCAGGTTTTTCCTTTGCAATGCACTGACAGATAACCTCCATATTTGTCTCTGTAAAGAGTTTTAAGTTATCGGTAGTAACCCCAAGCCTGTCGGCACGGAGTTTAATCTGTCTTTGTGACTCCTCACCCGAGACATAAAGTATCCTGCGTGATGCACCAAGATGCTGACATATCTGCAAAAGAATTGTAGATTTACCGATTCCCGGGTCGCCGCCGACTAAAACAAGAGACCCTTTTACAAGACCACCGCCGAGAACTCTGTCAAGTTCATTAAGACCTGTGTGGATGCGTTCATCCTCGGTAATTGATATTTCGGATAATATTTTGGCAGGCTCAGAAGAAACAGAGAAAGCGGCACCGCCGGATGACTGTTTTGGCGCAGACAGGACTTGTTCTTCGTACATAGTGTTCCACGCACCGCAACCCGGGCATTTGCCGTTCCATTTAGGGGATTCGTTTCCACATTCTGAGCATACAAAAACTGTTTTTTGTTTCATAGTAGTTTTGCCTTTCAAAAATCTTTATTTAAGTATAGCATAAACGATTTATTTTGTCCACAAAAAAGATACGCTTCATATGGGGCATCTTTTATTCTTTTATAAAAAGTTTTCCGTCTTTTATGTAGGCATACTTGCCATTTTCGTAAAGTTCAATATTCTCGCCGTCAATTCGCTTAACGGATTTGGGTGATATAAACTTATCCACAAGCCCGATGGGTGCAAATCCGTCAACAATCGGGACAATGACATACAGTTTAAACTCATCGGTATACTTGAGAGTAATCTTCATTTTTTCGTCTCTGCCGAGAATTGTATAGTCCCGGGTGAAGTGGTCATATACAACAAAACTGTCACCTGTTAGCTCGTCGATGTCGGATGGGGAGATTGTACCCGATATGACTCTGTTTTTTTCGTCAAGGTTAAATGCGGCAATCACGCCGCTGCCGGAACAAATGTTCTGCACCTTAAAGATATCCCGTGAACGTAGCGGGTCATTGGTGAGACAGTCAACAGTCGGCATAGCGGGTCTGTCACATTGAAGAATTTTGCCGTCAATTGCGTCAATACTGCTCATACACATAGGGTCAGGCAGATTGTCACAGAAGACCGGGGTTTTCCATCCGCTGTAACCGTTATCGCTGAGAGAAATTGTCCTGCGGTGGGTATCGTCCATATTTCTCATATAAATAAAGACTTTGTTGTCCTTGTAACAGCAAGAGCAGATTCGTTGGGGTTTTTGATAACATCTTTGCCGATTACTTCGCCAACCTGCCAGGTGTTGCCACCATCTTTGGAATAAATAGTAGTAACCCATGACGGCCAGTGTGCTTTTGGGTCATATGAGAACCATATAGGCACAAGGAGTGTATCATAGCAAATATCCCCTTTGCTTATAATGTGTTTATGTATGGAATAATCTCTTTGGCAATAAGTTGCTTGTCTTCCTCAGAAGGCTCGCCGAATATGTGTCTGCATATACCAAAGTCAATACCGAGCTAATTTATGATTTCCTTCTCGGCCTGCATAACGTCAATCTTGTAAATAATTGCAGTAATGCGGTTTGTCTCTCTCTGAATAGCCTGTGCCTCACCAATTTTATTTGCATCGAATAATTCCTTTATTTATACATACTTGTCTGCCATAACGGGAGAGACAGAGATGTGCAGGCAGTTTAAGGCATCCCCTAAGACAAGCAGAGAACTGTCTGCGATGTTTAAAAACGCTGAGATGATGTCAAAGTCTGAGGATATGCGGATTCTAGCCTCTGCAGAGATATAAAGATAATCAACACATGTTGCAAAGAGCAGACTTCTATTTATCACATTGACGGTGGGTGTGTTTTTGAAACAATTAAATACATAAATGAGCATCTGACAGAGAAAATTTCTCTTGATATTTTGGCCCATAAGAGGCATATAAGCAAGTACGATCTGTGCAGACGGTTTAAAGAAGAAACAGGTATGTTGGTGTTTACATATCTAAAATCACAAAGGATATCAATGGCAAAGGAACTTCTGTCAAAGACCGATAAGCCGGTCACATATATAGCACTTGAGACGGGCTTTGGCGATATATCCTGCTTTACAAAATGCTTTCAGGCAGAAACAGGCATCACGCCAAGCGAACACAGAAAAGGGAACAAAACTTGACTTTTTTGTAGTAGAGGAGTATAATGATTTCGTGTTTGTGAGAAGAATGATTTACGTATTGCGCGTTAACTAAAGAACTTTACGGTTTTGTTCTGTAAATATAATCGAGATAGAATAAGGAGGAGTATACATGATTAACGAAAAAATAAAGCTCTTTGAAGACAGAGATGATGTTTATCTTGAGACTTTTTGTGCCGACAAAATATGGGATAAGACAAGGGACGCGATTTTGGTTATTCCCGGTGGTGGTTATTCCATTGTTTGTTCAGAATGGGAGGGGGAGCCTATTGCTCTTGCCTTTGCGGCAAAGGGAATCAATGCCTTTGTTCTGCATTACAGCGTTGCCAGGAAGAGGGTGTTCCCTGATCAAATTATAGAGGCATCTGCCGCAATGAAGCACATAAGAGACAATCACGAAAAGTATAATATTGACCCAAGCCGTGTTTTTGCAACGGGATTTTCAGCAGGTGGACATCTTTGTGCATCACTTGGAATTCTGTGGCATATGCAGGAGGTATATGATGCGGTGCCTATGGAGTATGGCTATAATAAGCCGACAGGCATAATCCCGGTATATCCCGTTGTGTCAGGTGTGTTGGGGGAGGATTCTCATCTTGAATCTTTCTTAAATCTTCTTGGCACAGACACACCGTCAGAGGAGGAACTTGTCAAATGCTCGCTCGAGACAAGAGTTGACGAAAATTCATCCACCGCGTGTATTATACATACATCTACAGACGATGCTGTGTCTGTAAAAAATGCACTTGTCCTTGCCGATGCCTATGCGAAGTGCGGTAATAAGTTTGAAATGCATATATTCTATGATGGCCCCCATGGTATGGCGCTTGGAAATGATATAACATCATTGGGTGAAGAAGCGCGAGATCAACCGGCTTTTGCTACGTGGATTGACCAGAGCATACTCTGGATGAAACAGATATAAATGAAAAACCTTCCTTTGACGGGAAGGTTTTTTATTTGTTTGTCAGTTTCTTTCTGTATTCAAGAGGTGTGTGCCCGGTCTTCTTTTTAAATCCTGATATAAAGTGACTTGAGGTAGAAAAGCCGGATTCCTGTGCAATCTCGGTGATGGATATATTTGTTGTAAGCAAGAGCCTTCTTGCGTTGTCTATCCTCAGTTCATTCACAAAAGATGTAAAACTCTTGTTCATAATCTTTTTAAATGTTCTTGAAAAATAGCTGTAACTCATACCAAAAAGCTGAGCAACATCTTCTTCGCAAATATCAGCAAGATTCTCTGTTGCATAATTCGCAGCAGAATGTATAACTTTTGTTGTCTCGTCGGGTGGACCACCCCAAACCATATCCTTGCTCCATATTCTTGCAATCTGCGCGTAAAGCATCAGACTACCACCACGCATAGCCATCTCGTAGCCGAAGAGGGAGTTGTTCCACTCATTATATATCTGATTGACGATTTGAGGTATATCAGTTTTGTCTACTTCATTTTTGGCAATCAGGCGGTATCTGGAAAATTCAATGCCAAGCAAAGAGAGAATATATTCCCCCTCATAGGAAACATATTTATCATTTTTTAAAATATTAGGGGAAAACTTTATTACGTAGTAAGAGTTTTCGCTCTTTGAAGAGGTGACAGAGTGTGTCTCACGAGAGTTGATAACAATTAGATCACCACTGCTGAATGTAAAAATTTCGTCATTTATCCATACGTTACATTTGCAGTCAACTCCGTATAGGATTTCAATATAATTATGATAATGCGCACCTGAAATTATGCCGTTTTCCGCTACGGAAGAAAGAAGTAGACAGTGAAAGTCACTCTCGGCATTATTTTTTATATATGCCCCTTCATCATAGGCGTTTATCATAAAATAGCCTCCTTTATGACAAAAATATGATATTTTGTGACAAAGGTATTATATCACAATATTTTTTAAAATGCTATACTTTTTTTGAAAGGAAGTGTAATACTATGGGATTTTCGTATAAAATGACTCCAAAAGCCAACGGGACTTCTATTGTGAAGGGGGATAAATACCGCTTTACAATTCTTACATCGAGACTTTTCAGAATTGAATATAATGAGGATGGCGTGTTTGAGGACAGAGCCACTCAGACGGTAATAAACCGTGAGTTTGATCCTGTTGAATTTTCTGTAAATGATGAGGGACAAAGAATTATCATTACAACAGAGGATATTGAGATTGTATACTATGGCGGTCCGATTTCTACAAACACGTTGAGTGTGAGAACAAGAAGCGGTTCTAACCGTTTGGGGAGATGGAACTATACAGATGATAATAAAAATAATATGGGCGGCACAGCCAGAACTCTTGACTGCGTAGATGGTGCGTGCGAACTTGAGACGGGAATTATGTCAAGAGATGATAATCCGGCAATTCTCGATGATTCAAAGAGTCTTATTGTTGAGGAGGATGGAAGCATTCTGCCACGTGCTGAGGGATGCTTTGACCAATATATCTTCTGCTTTGGACTCAAGGAGTTCCAATACGATTACAAGTCCGCCCTTAAGGCGTTTTATAAACTGACGGGACAGACTCCGCTTATACCAAGATATGCACTTGGTAACTGGTGGAGCAGATATCATGCGTATACTCAGGAGGAGTATACAGAGCTTATGAAGAGATTCAAAGAAGAAGAAATTCCGTTATCAGTTGCAGTAATCGATATGGACTGGCATCTTGTAAAAATTGACACTAAGTACGGCAGCGGATGGACAGGATATACATGGAATAAAGAACTCTTCCCTGACCACGTTGGGTTTTTGAAGTTTCTGCACGATGAAGGGCTTAAGACCTCTCTTAACCTTCACCCTGCAGAGGGTATCGGCGTCCACGAGAAGGCCTACAAGAGTATGGCAGAAGCAATGGGGGTAGACCCAAAGACCGAAAAGAGAATTGAGTTTGACATAACAGATAAAAAGTTTATGGAGAACTACTTTAAGCATATACACAATCCTCTCGAAGAAGAGGGGGTTGATTTCTGGTGGATAGACTGGCAACAAGGAAACACTACCTCGGTTCCGGGGCTTGATCCGCTCTGGATGCTTAATCACTTCCATACAATCGACCATGGCCGTGACGGCAAGAGAACAATGATATTCTCCCGTTATTCAGGCCCCGGCAGCCACCGCTATCCTATCGGATTTTCAGGTGATACCTTTATTACATGGGATTCTCTGGACTTCCAGCCTTACTTTACTGCAAATGCAAGTAATATCGGATACGGATGGTGGAGCCATGATATAGGCGGACATATGTTCGGCAAAAGAGATGCAGAACTTACTAACAGATGGGTACAGTTTGGCGTATTCTCACCTATTTGCCGTCTCCACAGCAGCAACTTTATATTCATTAATAAAGAACCATGGAATTTTGACAGAAACACCGAGTATTGTATGAAGAAGTTTTTAAAACTCCGTCATGAACTTGTGCCGTATCTCTATACTATGAACTACCGTGCACACAAAGAGAGCGAGCCTATTATGCAGCCACTTTACTATAACTACAAAAATGACGCAGGAAAGGAATTCTACAAAAAACCAGAGTTCGAGCACAAGAACGAGTACAGCTTCGGTACCGAAATGCTTGTATCTCCGATTACAAAACCGGCAGACAAAGATACCATGTGCGGATGCGCAACGACATATCTGCCTGACGGTGACTGGTATGACTTCTTTACTAATGTAAGATACGTAGGTGGCAGAATATTTGATGCATATAGAAGAGCAGAGGATATGCCTGTGTTTGTTAAGGCAGGTGGAATTGTGCCAATGGCAAAACTCAGCCATATAAATGATATAGAAAACCCCGAAAATATGCGTATAAAGGTATATGCAGGTGCCAATAACATTTTTGAAATGTACGAAGACGACGGCGAAACAATGGATTACGCATCAGGCAAGTATGCAATCTCAAAGATGGAACTTGAGTGGGGAGAAAAGCCTGTATTTAAAATCTCAAAGCCACAGGGTGATTTTGTTCTCCCTGAGAGAAACTTTGAAGTTGAGTTTATCGGCGTCAAAGAAAATAAGAACATCAAAGTAACCGAAGACGGAAAGGAAAAGGCTTTTGAGACAGAGTGGAGAGATGGTGTTCTTGCTGTTAAAACATATGCGGTATCGGGAGATATAGAAATTTCATTTACATCTCCGGTTGAAATTAAGAAAAACGATGTTGTATCATGGGCAAAAGAGTTTTTGCGTTATGCAGAAACGGAAGTAGAGATAAAGGAAAGTGCGTTCGGATATATAGTGAACAGCGAAAGTGCAGTAACAAGACTTGCTGATATCTATTCCCTTGACCTCAGCCCCGAAATGAAAGGTGCTCTTACTGAAATCATAACGTCTGACACATATGGCGAATAATAAAAGAAGCGATAAGGATACGCCTTATCGAGACTATTATATCTTGCTTGTATTCAAGTACGACACTTTTGCTCAATTCTGTTTCTTTGCACCATTCCATAAATACAATTGTAGATGAAGTTTTGGAGGATAACATAAGCGGAACGCTTTTTGACCGCCCGGGCATCAAACGAATGTACGAACTCGCAGATGCTAAAATGATTGATACAGTTTATGTAAAAGATTTATCAGGACTGAGCCGTGACAGATTCTATACACTTCACATCGTAAAGGATATGAAAGAGCGAAATGTAAGGATTGTAGCGGTAACGGAAGGTATTGACTCCTTTAACAAAAACGATGATTTAATGATAGGCATCAAAGGAATATTGAACGATAATTATGTACAGGAGTTAATCGTAAAAATTCTATCAGCATTAAGGCATAAGCAAGAATTTGAAGGAATTGTTATCAACGTACCGATGGGATACCTAAAGGACAGGTACACCAAAGAAGTAAAGATATGTGAGGAAACGGCGGATATTATCAGAAGAATATATAAGTTGTTCTTAGATGGGCATGGCACGGAGTCGATAGCAAAAATATTGAATCAAGAAGGTGTTAAAACACCTGCCTACTATGAACTGAAATTAAAAGGGAAAAAGCTTGGAGAAAATAAACCGAAAGCAACCTTTGAATATCTGTGGACTTATTCGATAGTTAGAAGGATTCTCACAAACCCTTTCTATTGCGGTGACTTGGTCAATCATCAAAGGGAGCGAAGCAGAATAACCAAAAAGCAGTTAAAGGTTCCAGTAGAGGAACAATTTATACATAGAGATGCAGTTCCTGCAATTATCCCAAGGGAGATTTGGGACAAGGTACAGGAGATTATACGGATAAAATCAGAGGGCAGAGTGAAATCGCAAAATAATCAACCTTGTCACAGATATGCTTCTCTTTTAAAATGTGGAGATTGCGGTAGCACATTTACAGCGAAAAGGCGAAAAACAAAAGGTAAGCCGGACAGAATCGAGTATGTGTGCAATGGCTATCACAGACACACTCAAATGGTGTGCCCCTCACACAGAATCAACGAGTCGATGCTTGATGAAGAAATCTATAAGCAGCTTGCTATAATTAGAGACGGACTTGCCAAATGCTCAAGGCAAATCGAAAGTGATATACGGTCATGGATGTCACAGAAAAACAATGTGACCAAAAAGATAAAAAGACTCAATGACAGTATAAATATCACCGAGCTTGAGATAGAGCAAATACTAATGGAGAAAATCAAGGACAGGGATAATGCCGAAAGATATGAAAGAATGATAGAAAAGCGAAACAGAGAAATCGAAGGTTTCAAAAATGAAATTGCAAAGATAGAGAATATCGATAAAACTATCAAAGAGAGAAAAAAGGCAATGCTTGAAAATGCAAACCTACTTGATAAGATATTAAGTGAAAAGGAACTGAGCCACACAAATCTGTGTCTGCTGATAGAAAAAATCATCATTCACGAAGATGAATACGGACTCCGACTTGAAATGCTGATGAAAGCACCATTCCTCGAAAAGAGCTATACAGACGAAATCGGTATGATATGCGAGGACGATTACGAGGAAGTATCAGCATAATAAAACAGGTACGAAAAAAGCTTACAGTCAAATTCTGTAAGCTTTTTGTCGGTGGTGCGGGCGAAGGGACTTGAACCCCCACGATAAGATCACTAGATCCTAATGCTTGATACACCTTGGTGAAGAAATAAAATTCTTCATCGGAGGTGTATTTTTTATGAAAATATATACTGAAAACTTTACTATTCTACTTAACAAACACATTACAAATAAGGAAATTGATACATACGAGTTTCGAGTGATGTGCTATCTCTTAATGCTATCAGATAATGATGGAACTTGCTATCCGTCATATAATACGATTGCAGATAGAATTGATATAAGCGAAACAAAAGCTAAAGACTCTATCAAGAAACTTATTGACCTTGGACTTATCAAAAAAGAGAAGCGGAAAAAGGCTGATGGAAGTGCGAGTTCAAATCTCTATGTGGTGTGTGAAAAGACCACCATTAAGATTGATGAGGTCGCAGAAGATACCACCCCTTGTGTGCAAAACGACCTACCCGGTAGTGTGCAAGAAGAACAAGGTTGTGTGTCAGACGGCTGCAATAAATACTCAAATATAAATAATAATTATTTTATTAATAACCATCTATCATCAATAAAGGATTTGATGGAACAGGCAGAAACATATAGACTCGAAGGATTATCGAAAAAGAATTACGAATCAGCACTTGAAATTATGTTTAATTCAGAATCAATTTCAGTTGGCGGTGAAATTATTCCTCATGAAATTGTTCGCAAGAGATTAGAAAATATCAGCTACGAGCATATCGTCTATGTCGATAACAATATGCCGAGGGAAATCGTTAACGGCAAAGTTGAAATTCAAGTTA
>JAZSBQ010000061.1:0-4462 GCA_045602485.1 Clostridia bacterium | reverse complement strand
GAAAGGTGTAACTTATATGGAAAGCAAAACCTTTAAAACTCTTGAATTTGATAAAATTCTTCTTATGCTTGCCGATTTTGCAAAAAATGATGACGCAAAGGCAAAGGCGATGAAACTCGAGCCATCTTCTCAGTTCAGGGTTGTTGAACAAACTCTCGAAGAAACTGATGCGGCAGTTACATTGATTCTTAAGTTCGGCTCGCCTGAAATTGTCAGGATAAATAATATAGATGAGTCTGTAAAGCGTCTTAAAGTAGGCGGCGGTCTCTCTATGCCTGAACTTTTAAACATTGCACGCATACTCAAGGGCGCACGCATAATGAAGAGATATACCCCCGAACAAACAGGAATTCTCTCGGGATATATTGGTGAACTTGTGTCTTCCAAACCACTTGAAGACAGAATAACCACATCGATTATATCTGACGAAGAAATGGCAGACCACGCAAGCGCTGAACTTGCAACAATCAGGCGCAAAATTAAAAATGCATCTGCAAAAATCAAGGATACTTTAGACTCTATGATACGTTCTCAAAGTTACCGCAAGATGCTTCAGGATGCCATTGTTACTGTCCGCAACAACAGATATGTTGTACCTGTAAAAGCCGAATACAGAGGCGAGGTGCGGGGTATTGCCCACGATATGTCGGCATCGGGTTCAACCGTCTTCATAGAGCCTGACAGCGTTGTAAATGCCAATAATGAACTCCATGAGTTATCCATACGAGAGAGAGCCGAGATTGAACGCATCCTGCTTGAAATTTCTGCCGAAGCCGCAGAGATTATCGAAGAAATACAAATTGACTATAACACCCTTATTCATCTTGATTTTGTCTTTGCAAAGGCAAAACTTGCCCTTGATATGAAGGCTTGCAATCCCGTTCTGAACAAAGACGGAATCATCAGGATAAAGCAGGGCCGTCATCCCCTGATTGACAAAAAAAAGGTTGTTCCAACTGATGTAGAACTTGGAGACAGTTTTGACAGTCTTATTGTCACAGGCCCCAACACAGGCGGCAAAACCGTTGTGCTTAAAACAATCGGTCTTTTCTGTCTTATGACTCAGGCAGGGCTTCATCTGTCTGCCGCAGACAGCACCACTATGCCTGTCTGCCCTGATATTTTTGCAGATATCGGTGACGAGCAAAGCATAGAGCAGAGTCTGTCTACCTTCTCCTCTCATATGAAGAACATTGTAGAAATTTTCAAAAAGGCAACAGACGGATGTCTTGTTTTGTTTGATGAACTCGGCGCCGGCACCGACCCGACCGAGGGCGCTGCCCTTGCAACTGCAATAATTGAGAGTTTTCGTTCTATGGGTGCAAAAATTGCGGCAACCACACATTATAGCGAACTTAAATTATACGCCCTCTCTACAAACGGAGTTGAGAATGCATCCTGCGAGTTTGATGTAAACACCCTCTCCCCCACTTATCGTTTGCTTGTGGGAATCCCCGGCCGAAGCAACGCCTTTGCCATATCCGAAAAACTCGGTCTGCCAAAACATATAATTGACCACTCTAAAGAAATGCTCTCTGATGAGAACATAAAATTTGAGGATGTTTTGTCAACAATTGAAGACAGTCGTATTTCAGCAGAACACAACTTTGAAGAGGCCGAAAAACTCCGCCGTGAGACAGAAAGACTAAAGGCAGACCTTGCCGCAGAGCGTGAAAAAATTGAAAAACAAAAAGACAAAATCTATGACCGCGCAAGAGAAAAAGCAGAAAAGATTATAACCAACATTCAGACAGATATTGATAAGATGTATGACCAGATTAAAGCCGCGCAAAAAGCACGCAACGAAGAAGAGGCTCTGCGTCTTGTACAGGAAATGCGCAAAGAACTTGGTCTTAAACTTAAGAAAAACAAGTCTCCTAAAAACAAAGCAAAGCCTGTTCCAAAGGGAAAGACTGTAAATCTGAACACCCTGAAACTTGGAGCAAGCGTTATGCTAAGCGACCTTGGTGACAAGGGAAGCGTATTATCAATAAACAAAAAGGAAAACACCGCCGTTGTTCAGGTTGGCATTATGAAGATAACTGCAAAAGCCGAAAATCTTACTCTTATTGAAGATGACAGCAAGCCGCAAACCAAACAACACTCAGGCAATGGCAGCGGCACAAGCGTTCTGCGCAAAGATGCGGTTAAAAATGAAATTGACCTGCGCGGAATGATGCTTCAGGAGGCCGAATATGCGTCAGATAAGTTCCTTGACGAATGTGCTCTCTCCGGGCTTACAACAGTCAGCATAATCCACGGCAAAGGCACAGGAACTCTGCGCTCGGGCATACAATCAATGCTGAGGCGTCACCCTCACGCAAAGAGTTTCCGCCTTGGTAAATATGGCGAGGGCGAAGACGGCGTAACCATTGTTGAATTAAAATAATCATATTATGCCAGAATTTATACTAAATAATCTTTTTTACAGATAAAAACTTTTAAAAAACTATTGTAATTTTTCAAATAAAGTGTTACAATTATATTTATGATGTTTGTGGATTTATATCACAAATAACCGATATTTGTCAAAGACAGATTTTGGTGCAAACTATTTATTCAGGAGAAGTTATTATGTTAAAGAAAAAGTGGTTGCTTAAGGAATTTGATAAAGCAAGGGTTCTTGAGATTTCCAAGACTTTTGGGGTTTCTCCACTTACAGCTATAATTCTTTTCAACCGTGGTATCAGAAACGATGATGAAATTAAAAGATTTTTGTCAAACGACCTTGATATAATGTATGATCCATTTTTGATGCGTGATATGGATAAAGCTGTAGAGCGTATACTCTCTGCCAAGAAAAACGGTGAAAAGATTACTATCTACGGCGACTATGACGTAGACGGAATTACCGCTATTGCGATTCTTTATAAGCATCTGAGCGAAATGGGCATCCCTGTTGGTTACTATGTTCCCGACAGAATGCAGGAAGGTTATGGAATAAACCGCGACGCTCTTGATAAAATAAAAGCAGAGGGCAGTACTTTAATTATTACTGTTGACACAGGTATTACAGCCGTTGAGGAGTGTGAGTACGCTCACTCTATCGGTCTTGATGTTATTGTCACAGACCATCATGAGTGTAAAGAGGTTATCCCCGATGTGTATGCAGCAATAGACCCAAAGAGAAAGGACTGCGGTTATCCGTTTAAGAGTCTTGCAGGAGTTGGCGTTGTATTTAAACTTATACAGGCTCTTGATGAGAACAAGTCCCTCCCTGATCTGATGGACAAGTATGCAGACCTTATGTGTCTTGGTACTGTTGCGGATATCTCTCCTCTTGTTGACGAGAACCGTATAATAGTTACAGAAGGTCTCAAGCGCTTTAAGTCTACAAAGAATATAGGTCTTAAGGCACTTATAGATGTATCAACAAACGGGAAGGCAATTACTACTTCTACTATCGGATACATTATTGCACCAAGAATAAACGCAAGCGGCAGACTTGGCTGTGCATCAAGAAGTGTTGAACTCTTCCTTACAGATGATGCAGAAAACGCAAAAACTCTTGCGGCATCTCTGTGCGAGGAGAATACTCTCAGACAGCAGACCGAGCAAAAGATGTTTAAAGAAGCGCGTGAATATATCGAAGGCCACCCCGAAATTAAAGACGACAAGATTATTGTTATCCCACACGAAAACTGGCACCACGGCATTGTCGGTATAGTTTCTTCCAAAATAACAGAGAAGTTCTACAAGCCCTCTATCCTCTTTGCCATTGACGGCAACGAAGCAAAAGGCTCAGGCAGAAGTGTTACCGGATTCAACCTTTTTGGCGCACTTGAAAACTGCTCTGATTTACTTGAGAAGTTTGGCGGACACGAACTTGCCGCAGGCCTTACTATAAAGGCTGAGAACATCGAAGCGTTCCGCAAAAAGATAAATGATTACTCAAAGGACAGCATAAGCGAAACAATGCTTGTACCGACGATTGCACTTGACGCTGCGATAAAGGTTCCTTACATAACCATCGAGACCGTCAACGACATCAACTGTCTTCAGCCATTTGGCGTTGATAATCCAACACCTGCTTTTGCCGTTAAGAATATTAAGATTCATAAAATCAGTGTAATGAGCGATGGTAAGCATCTGCGTATGACACTTTTCAAAGACGGAAAGTACTTAGATGCGGTTGGCTTTGGAATGGGTGAATATTATCACCATCTTGAAGAAGGCGACTTTATCGATGTTGCTTTTGCCCTTGATATAAATGATTACAAGGGTTTCCAGAATGCTCAACTTATCTTAAAGGACATCAAAAAAACAGACGATTAAGGATAAAAAGCCGGTGTTTTACCGGCTTTATTCATTAAAATCAAAGGAGGTATTAACGTGAAAGAATTAAAAACAATAAACAAAGAAAAATCCCCATAACAAATAAACCTTGCAATAGAGATATTTTGCAAGGCAGAAATAAAGATACAGCTAACTGACTAAATACCCTCTTTTTTCGAGGAATTTG
>JAZSBQ010000060.1:0-10070 GCA_045602485.1 Clostridia bacterium | reverse complement strand
TTCAACTCCTTTTCTTTAGTATAGCATAAAAAATGATGGCAGACACTTTTTTGTGTCTACCATCATTATATCACTTCAGAATAAAACTTTGCCTTTTATATTACATAGAAATATTTACTTTATACTGATGTTTACCAATTATAATAAGGTCACCTATCTTTATCTCTTCTTTTTCTATTACCTCGCCATTTAAGAGAGTTCCGTTGGTTGAGTTCAAATCTCTGAGATATACAACCCCGTCATCATATATAAACTCACAATGTTCTCCCGAAACTGCGTTGTCAGAAATCATTATATCATTTGTGCCTCTTCTGCCAACCTTTGCAGACTGAGCGAACTCGGCAATCTTTAAGTCAGCATTGTTTGTCCCTGTCAAAGTTAATCTGACAACCGCCTCTCTTTGCGTTTCCGCCTCCCCGACTGCTTCTTCAACCTCTTTAAACTTCTCTTCCGCTTCAGGCACTTCGTCGGCTGTATCTATAGTCACATTTTCCTCTTCGGTTTCCTCTGCAGCCTCTTCTTCCACGGGTTCGGGTTCGTTTTCGGGTTCAGTCTCTTCTGGTTTTTCGACTATAACTTCTTCCTCTTCATATGTTGTTTCAGTCTCATCTGTGTCTATCTCTTCGTATTCAGGTTCATATTCATCTTCTGCGTCATACACAACATCTTTATTTTTAAGACCTGCATACAGGGACAGGAGAATAAACAAAACGCCAATTAAAAGTAATCCACCACCGACAAGCATAATATAATCAATGGCATCCATCTGACTTATCACCACTTTGGTGCCATCATCAGGCACGGCATAACCTGTCATATATGACAAACTAAAACAAATCGCTACTAAAGCTGCATATAACTTCCTCATTATAACTATACTTCCTTCCTGTAGAGGTATTGATTTTCCACAATCTATCTGACTTACATTTTTACGACAACAGCACCAAGGCTGTCCTTAAATCTTGTGTACTTTCTGTGCTTGAGGTTCTTCTCTACTATATTCATCATTTTTTCGAGCCAATCTTTTGCACTCTTTGATTTTTTCAGGGATTTTTCTATCTGAAGTTCGTGAATATTCTCCCAGAAACCATCTGTGCAAACAAGAAACGCATCACCCTTTTTAACCACCTCGGGTTGAGAAAAGTCAGGTGTGTTATTATTGCCCGAACCCAAAACGCGGGTAAGATTGTATCTTGTCTTTTGTCTGCGGATTTTGGGATACCTGATTTCACCCGCCTCATAAAGAGCATATGCATCAGTGTGGTCAGGAGTAATTTCATATAAAAGATTATCTCTGAAAAGGTAAATTCTGCAATCACCTATATGCCCCCACACAGCGACACTACCATCTGTAAGCAGAGTTGCCATACAAACAGTTGTCGGAGTTTCTGCCTCTTTGAGTTTTTCATCTGCATGAGAAAAGAAATTTTCAATAACAGACTTTGTTATTTCTTCTATATTTTCAAAATCCTCTATAACAGACTGAGCCGCAACAACTGCTGCCTCCGGTGTTTCATGTCCGTCAGCGACAGCAAAGCAACAACAATCACCGTCTTCTGAAACAGCAATATAATCTGAGGTATATTCCTTTTCGCCCCGTCTAATTATCGAAGCATAATCCATCTTGACTAACCGCCTCTCAAAAATCGTCATAAACTTATATCAAAATATACTTATTCAAGTTTATCATAAATAAAAATAAAAGTCAAATAAATTTGCCAAACACTCCCTTAAATCGTTGACAGAATAGCGATTTTATGGTATTATTATGTAAAATTTTATTAAAAATATTTGGAGGTTTACATAATGAATTCGAATTTTAAAACAAAGGATATGGTAATCTCTGCATTACTTATTGCTATCGGCATTCTTATTCCTATGGTATTTACAGGATTCCCGTTTCGTTGGGTTGTTGGTCCATACAGTGCAACTTTGATGGCACACGTACCTGTTATCATTGCAATGTTTATATCTCCAATGACTGCTATTCTTACCGCAGTTGGTACAACAATCGGATTTTTCTTTACTGCCCCTTTAGTAATTGCAGTTCGTGCTGCATCTCATATTGTTTTCGCAATTTTAGGGGCATTATTTATCAATAAAGGTATGAAGGTTCTTCCTCTTTGCCTTACAACAGGCGTTATACACAGCGTTCTGGAGGGAATTGTTGTTATGATATTCTTTACTGGCGGTCTCAGCACACCTGCAGAGGGCTATTCCATAGCAGCACTTGTGTGGATTACCATTTTGGGCACATTTGTACATCACTGTGTTGACTTTGCTATTTCCTACGGAGTTGGCAAAGGTCTCGCCAGAGCAAAAATGTTACCTAAACTTCCAAAACTTATATAGGAGAATTGATATGTCAGATTACAAAGAACTCGCAATGGAACTTCTCCCCCATCTTGAAAAGAGAAATTTTGAGGCATACTACTGCGAAAACGGAGAAGAAGCCGCAAACCTTGCAATCTCATTTATAGATAAAAACGATATTATTGCCTTTGGTGGCTCCCGCACTGTTTTAGAGGTTGGCATCCCTGATAAACTGAGAGAGGGTGGCTACAACCTTATAGAGCGCGGCAGAAGTTTCTCTCCCGAAGAGAACGAACGCCGTATGCGTCAGGGACTTATCAGTGACACATTCTTAATGGGCACAAATGCCATCACAAAAGACGGCATCCTTGTTAACATAGACGGCACGGGTAATCGTGTTGCGGCAATGTGCTATGGCCCGAAACAGGTAATCATCGTGGTTGGAATGAACAAACTCTGTGACACAGTTGAGGATGCAATATATCGTGTGCAAAATGTTGCATCCCCTCTTAATGCCAAAAGATTCGGTCTTACAAAAACAGGTTGTTCAAAGGGCAAATGCGTAGATTGTCTCAGCGACGAATGTATGTGCTCTTACATCGTGCAGACACGCAGATGCAAGCCAAAGGGCAAAATAAAAGTTATTCTTGTCGGAGAAGCTTTAGGATTTTAAAAACTTAACCCCCGTACATATGTACGGGGGTTTTTATATGTCAAAACATATCTAATTAAAATACTTTACTGTACGCCGCCGAGCCCTGTTGTGTCGGTTCGCTTTTCGATATATTCTCTTATTTCGGCCTCCGCCACTTCTACTTCCTGACGGAACTCATCCGCAGGGATACGAAAGGCACCATTGCCAAGGATAATCAACTGTTCCATATAATCAGAGGTTGCCACACGCACATTGTTATTCTTACCAAGTTTTTTAGTTACCTTTTCAATATACGAATCAGCTGTCTCTGCTTCTTTGGTGTACACAACACTTATATTGTTTATCTGCTCGATACTTCCGGGGTTATTCTTAACTTTATATGCATCAAAAACAACGATTACCTCAATGTTTCTCATTGCCCTATAGGCGCAAAGTCTGTTTATAAGGTTTGTCCTTGCAAAGTCTAAATCAATATCGGCGGCAGACTGTAAATCCTCCCACGCATAGATAATATTATATCCGTCAACAAGCATATAATTACCCATCTTTGGCTTTGGTTTCGGAGTCTTATACTTGTACTCCTCCGCCTTTGGGGTTCTCATTGCGTTATAATTTTTTCTCTCTACTTTGCCATAGGTTTTTTCAAAAATCTTTAAAAGTTCTTCATCATTTACAAACCCGACTGTCGATACGCGACGACGTGCCTGCTCTATCTCCTCTTCAGGCTCATTGATGTTCAGCGCGGGCAGATGCATATGATTAAATACTTCGTTCCACTTTACTGTAAAACCCGCTCCGTGAGAGCAGAAAACAGAATCAGGCGTATGCTCTAAGTCCCCCTCGGCATCATAGCCTATTTTATCAATTACTTCCTCGGGGTTGCCGCATGGCTCATATCCTTTTAAAACACAGGACAGCCTGCCTCTGCCTCTGGTATAGGCTGTAACTTCCATCTGATAATCTCTCATTTTTGATGCGGGGGCACTGCCTGACACATAAGAGACGTCACCCTTTGTATCCGGTGGCAAAACCTCTCCACCCATTTGAGAAATATCAGTCATTGCTCTGCCTACGCATTCCGTCGGCAATTCAAGACGAAAACTGTACCACGGCTCTAAAATAACACTCTCTGCCTGCATCAGGCCCTGCCTTACTGCACGATATGTCGCCTGACGGAAGTCTCCACCCTCTGTGTGCTTTAGATGCGCCCTGCCTGCAACAAGGGTAAACTTTATATCCGTAACAGGCGAGCCTGTCAGCACGCCGAGGTGAGTTCTCTCTTCGATATGTGTCATAATAAGCCTTTGCCAGTTTCTGTCAAGTTCATCTGTTCCGCATCTTGTTGCAAACTTAATGCCGCTGCCTCTCTCAAGGGGTTCAAGCAGGAGGTGGACCTCTGCATAATGACGAAGCGGCTCAAAATGTCCTACACCCTCTACGGTGTTTGCAATTGTTTCTTTGTATATTATACTTCCCTTTTCAAACTCAACATCCATACCAAATCGGTCTGCAATCACACTCTTGAGTACCTCTAATTGAACAGCACCCATAACCTGAACGTGGATTTCCTGTAGTTGTTCATTCCATACAATATTAAGTTGAGTTTCTTCCTCCTCAAGTTGTCTGAGGTTTGCAATAGCAGTATGGGCATCAACCCCACTTGGAAGTTTTACTGCATAAGAGAAAATAGGTTCGAGAGTCAGTGCATCAGAATTTTCTTCCACACCATAGCCCATACCGGGCTTTGTATTTACAGGACCCGTTACTACACATACCATTCCCGCCTCAGCCTCAGGGACACTCTCGTACTTTTCACCCGAATATATGCGGATTTCATTTATCTTTTCGGCAGGATTTTCGCCTATCATTTCTTTTACTCTCAGTCTGCCGCTTGTAATCTTCATATGTGTCAAGCGATTGCCTCTGTCATCTTCCGAAATTTTATACACTTTGGCGCCAAAGCCGTTTCCTGCGGTGTGCGCTAAGGTATATTTTTTAAGTCCGTCAATAAACTCATCTACTCCGTCAAGTCTAAGTGCAGAACCAAAAAAGCAAGGAAAGATATTTCCGTTTTCTATGGCGGATATCAAAGACTCTTCTGATATTGCGCCACCATCAAGAAATTCCTCCATAAGGAACTCGTCGCGCATAGCCACCTCTTCGGCAAATGTCGCAGATAGTGTATCTGTGCAAAAATCCATACATCCATCACTTAGTTTATCTGTCAAATCAACAAGTATTTTCTCTTTATCGGCACCGTCTAAATCCATTTTGTTTACAAAAATAAAGGTTGGTATGTTGTGATGACGCAGCAACCTCCACAAGGTCTCTGTGTGGCTTTGTACTCCATCTGTACCGCTAATAACCAATATAGCATAATCAAGAACCTGCAAGGTGCGCTCTGTCTCTGCCGAAAAATCAACGTGCCCGGGCGTGTCAAGCAGAGTGAACTCCATATCATCAAAGCCGATAACTGCCTGCTTTGAGAAGATGGTAATCCCTCTGTCGCGCTCTATTTTATTTGTGTCAAGATAGGCATTGCCGTGGTCAACTCTGCCAAGAGTACGGATTTTGCCCGAAGTATACAAAAGCCCCTCGGACAGCGTAGTCTTGCCTGAGTCAACATGGGCAAGTATGCCGATTACAAGTCTCTTCATATGTTTATCCTTTATATTTTTATATAATTGCGTTTTTATGTGCGAACAATCTCCGCAAGTTTGCCAAGGTCATCAATCTCGTAAGAAACAGAGATGCCCGACGTGTTTGGGCTATGGCCCGAATTGAACCAACAGGTATCAATGCCTGCTGCATACCCACCCATCATATCACTCGTAAGCGAATCACCTATAATCAGAACTTCACTTTTATCAGTTATGCCAAGCGATTTAAAAACACAGTCAAAGTATTTTTTATCAGGCTTTTCTGCTCCTACAATCTCGGATATAAAAACCGCATCAAAAATCTTATCAAGCCCTGAAAGACGGAGTTTCTTTTCCTGGGCGACCTTTGTGCCGTTGGTGACTGCTGCTATGGTATACTTCCCTTTTTGGGATAGAAGTATATCCTTTGCTTTGTCAATAAATTCGACATAGTCTCCAAGGGTTACCTGATAATCATTATTAAAGTCTGCGGCTATTGATATATCAACACCTGCTATAGCAAAAAACTCCTGAAATCTTTTGATTAAAATTTCCTGTTTGGTAAGTTCGCCCCTCTCAAGCATCTGCCAGTATTTTTGGTTTATACCCGAATACATTTTAAGCATCTCGTCAGTACACTTACCTATATTATATTTTTTAAAAAGAGTCCGTATCGCATATGCCTCCGAGGCAAGAAAATCAAGTACGGTTCCGTCTATATCCCACAATATATATTTATACATAGCGATTCCCCCGTTATGCACCAACCGATTCCGGTCTGTTTATACCACTCTTTTTAAACTCATATTAAGTCAGATTAACCATTAGTAGCAGAGCCTGATATTTCTGCCCTTTTATTCGGGATGTCGGGGACGCCACCCCCTACGTTTCCTTAAACACATTTCATTAGACATCGCGAGAATACTGGATTTTATCGCATTCGATAGTATATGTAAATATCAAAATCGGCAAACTAATGTTTTAAATTTATAGACTTGACACGAGTAAAAATTATAAGTGTTTTGAAAAAACATTACAATAACGACTATTGAATTCAACACAAGTTATTTTGCTAAAAGGAATACTGAATTCCTCTTCATACCACTCTCCATCACAATTAAAATTTTTCATTGTAATGTTTTTTGTAGTTATTTTAATAATCTTTCCTATAGTAAAAGCATATTCTGTATCATAATCTTTTTCACATTTAACTATGATATATCCATCTCGTTTTTGCAAAGATTCAAACACGGTTTTCCAATCAGATAAATTAACATCAGGTACATCAAAATATTTCGATAAACCTTCGGCTTTTATAATTTCAAAAAGTCTATCTCCGTTTGTTCTTACGTCAATGGTATCTACATTAGAGATTTTACCAATATGATATCCCCCAAAATCAAAATCTGATTCTACTGACGAAAAAAACAACTTTTCATTTGCTATTAACGGAAACAAAAATTTAAGAAAGTCATTATATTTATACCCAACCCTACATAAATTTTTATTTTCGATAGAATCATTTATTATTTGAATTACTTCGCTTTTTTTCATTGGTATTGTCTCCTTTCGCAAAATCCGACAAAGTTCGTATCAAGTCAGGGCAAAAATATTATTTCTTCTTCAAAGGTCTTGCCTCGCCGTCGGGGCCGACTATATCGATATTATCAAGCTGTTTTTTGAGATTACCGCGAAATGCCGCTATATACTCTTCTCTGAGTTTTTTCTGTTCAATCAACTCTTTTGGGGTCAGTCCTTCTTCTCTTGATTTTTTTGCAAGTTGATTTATACGCTCTATCATTTTCTTATCCATTTTGCTTCTCCTTATTAATTTTTATTGGTTATGGCTTGCACCGTCATATACAAAAATTTACATACCTGATTTATTTTAACACATCTTATCTTTTTTTACAATATAAATCGGTGTAATTTGTCACATATTCGTTATACATTTATACGCGTAAACGAAATGTAATTTGATTTTTTTAAAATTCTGTGATATAATATATTCTGTATGTGAACTATCTTTATATTTATTAATGATAAAAGCAACTATCAGAAAGGAATGATAATATGGCAAAAACAAATCGTGCCTTTGCCTTTGTTCTGCTCTTTACTCTTATAATGAGCAGTTTTTCCATTAGTTTTGCCGAGGAAACTACCCTTAAAAGCGACATTTACACCTACACTCTGTCAGGCAACAAAATAACCATAACAGGCGTAGATGATATAGCCGGACCTGTAACTGTACCAAACAAAATAGACGGTAATATTGTTACGGAAATCGGCGACGGTGCATTTGGCGGAAGTTCAAAAATCACCGAGGTACGCATACCTGAGAGTGTTACAAAAATAGGTTCTATGTGTTTTGCATACAGTTCAAGCATCAGGGCTGTCTACCTCCCATCAAGTGTGACATCCATCCCCGACGGTGCGTTTTATCAGTGCTCGTCCCTTGACAGTGTATCCGTTGCATACGGAACCACAAGCATTGGTTCTAAAGCCTTTGCGATGTGCCCCAAACTTACATCGGTTACAATACCAAACAGTATGAAGAAGATTGCAAATGATGCATTTCTTGATACACCAAATGTTAGATTTTACTGTTATCTGAGCGAATCGGCTGTCGGCTATTCTTACGCAAAGTCCAAAAACATTGACTGCGAAGAACTTATCACCGTATATGTAAACAACAAGGAAATCGCCTTTGACCAGCCGCCCGTAACCGAAAAGAAAAAGTTCCGCACACTTGTTCCTCTGCGCGCAGTTCTTGAATATATGGGTGCCGAGATTGAGTGGTACAACGATATGAACTATGCAGGTATAACCATTGGCGACCACCGACTTCTTGTAAAACCGGGAACCGAATTTATGATGGTTGACGGCAAAGCAGTCACTTTAAGTTGCCCTGCCATTGAATACAATAACCGCGTTTTATTGCCAATTAGACATATTGTCGAGGCTGTTGGCGGAAAAGTCTCCTGGGATGAATACAGCAAAACGGTTTCTATAACATATTAAATAGTAAAACCCTGTCGGCATTGCCGACAGGGTTTTTGTTTTATCCGGGGATTTGTTCTGACAGTATAACCTCTATATCTACGGTCATTCCGGTTGCGTATTTAAACACCTTCATTTTAAGTGCATGTCCCGGGCTGTATTCGTTCTTTATCTTATTGAGAGATTCGCTGTCTGTAACTTTTTGTCCCTCTACTTCTGTAATTATATCACCTTGCTGCAAACCTGCATTTCTCGCAGTTTCGCTTGAGATTTCCATAACCTGAACACCCTGCGGCCACGAATACGCCTGTGCCATATAAGGTGTTACATCTCTTGTTGAAATACCGATTACAGGACGGCCTTTTACATATCCAAACTCTAAAATATCCGCTATAATCAACTTCGCCTCTGTACTTGGAATGGCAAATCCCATTCCCTCGATGCCCGAATACGCAATCTTAACAGAGTTGATTCCGATAACCTCTCCTCTGGTGTTTATCAACGCACCGCCTGAGTTACCTGAATTTATCGCAGCATCGGTCTGAATAAGATTCATTGTTCTGTTATCAACATATATACTTCTGTTTACACCGCTGACGATTCCCTCTGTAACGCTGCCGAAGAACTCAAGTCCCATCGGGTTGCCTATTGCAACAACCCTCTCGCCCACTTCAAGAGCGTTTGAGTCGCCTATAGTTGCAACGGTGAGTTGTTCTGTCGGTTCAATCTTGATAACCGCAAGGTCGGTCTGCTCGTCCTTACCTATGAGTTTTGCCTCGTACTCTGTGCCGGTATTGAGCATTACCTTAACTGTTGTTGCGCCATCTACAACGTGATAGTTTGTAACAACATATCCGTCTGCACTGAGAATAATACCAGAGCCTTCTGCCTCAGAAGTTGAACTTGTACCAAAGAAACCCACCTGCCCCTGAACAACACTTGTAATACCAACAACTGCAGGGCCGACTTTCTTAACAATCTCGGTTGTTTTCATCTCGCCCAGGGTATTTGCTACTGTTGTAGCATCTCCGCTCTGTGCAGGTGCCTGCATTGCTTCAATCAATTGTTGTCTGGATGCCACGCGACTGTCACCGCCAAAACTTCTGCCAAGCATAAACGCACCGCCAAGCAGCGCCGCATTTACTATAGAAATAACAACCAGGGCGGCAATAAATCTTTTACCATACTTTTTGCCGGATGAAATGTTTTCTGTGTATTCACCCCTCTTGCAGGCAATCAATACTTCTGCTTCTTCAGCCGCTCCGTATCCGCCGCCAAGGTCAATTTTAACCTCCTGCTTTTTTTCGGTTTCAAATGAATTTTGTTCGTTATTGTCCTCAGGTTCTTCTATCGTTATATCAAAATCATTTTCAAAATCATTCATTTTATTGTCCTCCATACAATAGTAGTTTTTCTGTATTTGTTTTGGTTATTCCAGTCTTGTACTTTAAATTATATTTTAT
>JAZSBQ010000059.1:0-2236 GCA_045602485.1 Clostridia bacterium | reverse complement strand
AAAAAGAATTTTAGTAATTTCTGACGGCTGAAAAGAAAATCCGCCGAGTTCAATCCAGTTTTTAGAGCCATTTACGGTTTTGCCAAAGACAAGGGTTATAAGAAAGAACGCTGTGCCGCAGATAAAGTACAAAAACCATAGTTTGTTCCAGAACTTTATATTATAGTAAATCAGATATGCGGCAAAAAACACGCAAATGCCCACGCCTACCCATACAATCTGTTTAAGCCCAAAGTCTATGTTAATTCTGCACAGTAAAATGATTCCCATAGTAATCAGCATACACGCCATAGGGGCGATAAACTTATCACCCATTTTACAGGTGACAAGAATTGTGTACATAACAATATAGAGCGCAAGGATTCCTGCGCCGATATATGCGATATTCGGGTTGTAGCCATTGGCAACAAACAAAAGTCCAAAGCCAAAGAGGTTCATCAGTATTAAGAGAAAAGCAGGGCGCTTGTAATTAAGCCCTTTAAATTTCGCCATAACTGTCACCCTTTCACAGATTAAAGTTCAAACACAAAATTAAGCCCTCCAAAGGAAACCACATCCTCAGGGTCTAAGATAACAATATCTCTGATTCGCTGACCGTTAACGGCTGTGCCGTTGCGGCTGCCCAGATCTTCAAGGTACCATTCGCCGTCTTCATACCATATATGAGCATGCTTTGCAGATATAAAGTCTTCTTTTATAGCAATGTCGCAGCCACGGCCTCTGCCGATGATTGCTTCTTCGTATATAGTATAGCGGTTTTTTATTTCTGTCTGAAGCGACACTCTGGATTTTGCAGGTTTCAGACTTGCGCATTGAGAGTCGTTTGCGCTGTTGCCTGCAAATCTGCTCATCTTTCTGACGTCAAGGTAGATAAGACGGATGACAGAAAAAATAAACAGGTATATTATAAAAGTAAAGATGTAACTAAATATTGAAGATAAAAAATTGTAAAAAGTCATAATAATTACCTCCGACCCACATTTTACCACCATAATCGGGTTTAGTCAACTAAGGTATGGGTTACTTTAGTTCGTTTGCCATAGTATAGAACTTTTTATATACGCCGTCTGTCATCATCAGTTCTTCGTGATTACCCTCTTCTACGATTCCATCGTTTGTCAGAACCATTATTCTGTCAGGGTTTCTGATGCTTGATAGTCTGTGAGCAACCGTAAGAGTAGTACGTCCTTTTGCAAGAGCATTCAGCGACCTAGAAACTGCGTATTCGCTCTCATTGTCAAGAGCCGAGGTTGCCTCGTCAAGAATTATTATAGGCGGATTTTTAAGAAAAACTCTTGCAATGCTGATGCGTTGTTTCTGACCGCCCGAGAGTTTTACGCCTCTCTCACCTACATAGGTGTCATAGCCGTCTTTTAATTCCCTTATAAACTCATCCGCTCCTGCTTTTTTTGCGGCGTCTATAACGTCTTCTTTTGTTGCGTCGGGTCTGCCGTAGAGAATGTTCTCATAAACTGTACCCGAGAAGAGGTAAACATCCTGCTGAACAATGCCGATGCTTTGTCTCAGGCTTTTAAGGGTAATTTTTTTTATATCTTTGCCGTCCAATGTTATCTTTCCGTCTGTAATGTCATAAAATCTCGGGATAAGATTGCAAAGGGTGGTTTTGCCACCGCCCGACGGACCGACAAAGGCAATTTTTTCGCCTGCTTTAATTTCAAGATTTAAGTTTTTAAATACCTGATTGTGGTCATCGGGATACTCAAAGGAAACATTGCTGAAAACTATGTTGCCGACAGGGTTTACGATATCCTGGGCATCGGGGTCGTCAAAGATTTCAATGTCTGCATCCACAATCTGCAAAAACCTCTCAACGCCCGTCATTCCGCGCTGGAACTGTTCGGTAAACTCAATGATTCTGCGGATGGTTGCAATCAATGTGGAGATATACATAATGTAGGCAATCAAATCACCTGCAAGGATTTTGCCGTTTAAGAGAAAGATTCCGCCGCCGACTACTGCAACAAGATGCATGAGACCGTCAAAGGCTCTTGTTGAGGTCTGGAAAAGCCCCATAATTTTGTATGTGTATTTTTTAATGTCAAAAAATTCCCTGTTGCCTTTTTCAAACTTTGTATTTTCTATATCTTCATTTGCAAAGGCTTTGACAACTTTTTGTCCGAGGAGACTGTCCTCGATGCTTGCGTTAAGTTCTCCGATGCGGTGGCGTTGCTCAGAAAAGCCTGCTCTCATACGTCTGTTTAAAATTCTGCAGACC
>JAZSBQ010000058.1:0-23368 GCA_045602485.1 Clostridia bacterium | reverse complement strand
GAGCATCGACGAGGTATCTCCCTCCGCGCTCATTAATATCCGTCCGGTAGTTACTGCCATTCGCGAGTTCTTCGGCTCCTCTCCTCTTTCTCAGTTCATGGACCAGAACAACCCTCTGGCAGAGCTTACCCACAAGCGCCGTCTTTCTGCGCTGGGTCCCGGCGGTTTGTCCCGTGACCGTGCATCCTTTGAGGTTCGAGACGTACACTATACACAGTACGGAAGAATGTGTCCCATTGAAACCCCTGAAGGACCTAACATCGGTCTTATCTCCTATCTTTCTACCTATGCACGTATTTCCAAGTACGGCTTTATCGAGGCTCCCTACCGCAGAGTAGATAAGGAGACCGGCGTGGTTACCGATGAGGTAATCTATATGACCGCAGACGTTGAGGATGGATTCATCGTGGCTCAGGCAAATGAGCCTCTTGATGAGAATGACAAGTTTATAAACAAAAAGATAGTTACAAGATTCAGGGATGAATTTGTCGAGGTTTCACCGTCAAAGGTTGACTATATGGACGTATCGCCGAGACAGGTTATGTCTATTGCTACCGCGATGATTCCGTTCCTTGAAAACGACGATGCTAACCGTGCCCTGATGGGTTCTAACATGCAGCGTCAGGCGGTTCCGCTTCTTGTGCCTGAATCACCGATTGTCGGCACAGGTATGGAATATAAGGCTGCCCGTGACTCCGGTGTTTGCGTTCTTGCAAAAGAGGGCGGTATCGTAGAAAAGTCATCGGGTACCGAGATTGTTATTAAAAATGACAATCACGAGACAGACACATACAAACTTATAAAATACACACGTTCCAACCAGGGTACCTGTGTAAACCAGCGTCCTATAGTAGATGTTGGCGAGAGAGTTGAAAAGGGCGACATTCTCGCAGACGGACCTTCAACCAGCATCGGTGAGATTGGTCTTGGACGTAACATCCTCATCGGCTTTATGACATGGGAAGGTTACAACTACGAGGATGCTATCCTTATCAATGAACAGCTTGTTAAGGATGATGTGTTTACATCTATCCACATAGAAGAATACGAAACCGAAGCGAGAGAGACCAAACTCGGTCCTGAGGAAATCACAAGAGATATTCCGAACGTTGGTGAGGATGCTCTCCGTGACCTTGACGAGAGAGGTATTATCCGTATCGGTGCAGAGGTTGAGAGCGGTGACATCTTAGTTGGTAAAGTTACTCCTAAGGGAGAGACAGAACTTACCGCTGAGGAAAGACTTCTCAGAGCAATCTTTGGTGAAAAAGCACGTGAGGTCCGTGATACATCACTCAGAGTTCCTCATGGTGAATATGGTATAATCGTAGACGTTAAGGTGTTTACAAGGGCAAACGGAGACGAACTCCCACCGGGAGTTACTCAGGTAGTACGTTGTTACATCGCACAGAAGAGAAAGATTTCTGTCGGCGATAAGATGGCGGGCCGTCATGGTAACAAGGGCGTTATTTCAAGAATTCTTCCTGAAGAAGATATGCCGTTTCTCCCCGATGGTACACCGCTTCAGATTGTGCTTAACCCCTTGGGCGTACCTTCACGTATGAACATCGGTCAGGTACTTGAAGTTCACCTCGGTTATGCGGCAAAGGCTCTTGGCTGGAAGATAGCCACACCTGTGTTTGACGGAGCCAACGAGAAAGATATTATGGATGCCTTAGAGCAGGCCGGATATAACAGAAACGGTAAGACAATACTCTATGACGGACGTACCGGTGAGCCGTTTGACAATCCGGTAACTGTTGGATATATGCACTACCTCAAACTTGCCCATCTTGTAGATGACAAGATTCACGCACGTTCAACCGGTCCGTACTCACTTGTAACACAGCAGCCTCTCGGTGGTAAAGCACAGTTTGGCGGACAGCGTTTCGGTGAGATGGAGGTTTGGGCCCTTGAGGCATATGGTGCAGCATATACTCTGCAGGAGATTCTGACAGTTAAGTCTGATGACGTTGTCGGACGTGTTAAGACCTATGAGTCTATTGTTAAGGGTGATAACGTGCCGGAGCCGGGAGTTCCTGAATCGTTTAAGGTTCTTATTAAAGAACTCCAGAGCCTTGCCCTTGATATGAAAGTTCTTGACAAAGAGGGCAATGAAATTGTTCTTCGCGAGTCTATGGATGATGAGGACAGCGATTTGCCGGTAAACATTGCCGGAACCGAAGAGGATGAGATTGTTAACAAACATGACTTCTCTGAAGATGACGACTTCCTCGGCGATGAAGATGATGAACTCGACAGCATCTTAAATGGCGATGATGACGAAGACAGCATAATGGATTCTTTGCTTGGAGCGGCTATGGAAAGTGATGATGTTGATTACCTCGATGCGGAGGGGATCGAATCACTTGACCAGCTTGCAGAGGAAGAAGATTTAGGCGACGATGATTTATTCTAAGGCGGAATAAATCAACCGAGAATGTAGTTTAGTTGGCTGTCTGCCCAGCTCACGGCAGACAGCGATGAGAATTTGTGAGCCGGAAAGGTATGATCGGTATGAGCGAATATCAGAATTTTGAAGCTATTCAAATCGGACTTGCTTCTCCTGAGAAGATCAGAGAATGGTCAAGAGGAGAGGTAAAAAAGCCTGAAACTATAAATTACAGAACACTTAAGCCTGAGAAGGACGGTCTTTTCTGCGAGCGTATATTCGGCCCGCAGAAGGACTGGGAATGTCACTGTGGTAAATACAAAAGAGTACGTTATAAGGGCGTAGTCTGCGACCGATGCGGTGTTGAGGTTACCCGTGCCAAGGTAAGACGTGAACGTATGGGTCACATAGAACTTGCCGTGCCTGTATCACACATCTGGTACTTCAAGGGAATCCCGAGCCGTCTTGGACTTATCCTTGATATGTCACCACGCGCTCTTGAGAAGGTATTGTATTTTGCCGCTTACGTGGTTATTGACCCGGGTAAGACTTCTCTTGAGAAAAATCAGATTTTATCAGAAAAAGAATACAGAGAGAATTACGAAAAGTATGGAGATATGTTCCGTGCCGGTATGGGTGCTGAGGCTATCTACGAAATGCTGAAAATGATTGACCTTGATGAACTCTACGAAGAGCTCCGCGCTGAACTTGAAGACGCAAAAGGTCAGAAGAAAATCCGTACAGTCCGCAGACTGGAGGTTGTTGAGGCATTCCGTCATTCAGGTAACAAGCCTGAGTGGATGATTATGACAGTTATCCCTGTAATTCCTCCCGATATCCGTCCTATGGTACAGCTCGACGGCGGTCGTTTTGCGACATCTGACCTTAATGATTTGTACCGCAGGGTTATTAACAGAAACAACAGATTAAAGCGCCTGCTTGATCTTGATGCTCCTGAGATAATCGTAAGAAACGAAAAGCGTATGCTTCAGGAAGCGGTTGATGCACTCATCGACAACGGCAGACGCGGCAGACCTGTTACAGGTCCCGGAAACCGTCCTCTTAAGTCTCTTTCAGATATGCTTAAGGGTAAGCAGGGACGTTTCCGTCAGAACCTACTCGGTAAGCGTGTTGACTATTCAGGACGTTCGGTTATCGTTGTAGGACCTGAACTTAAGATTTATCAGTGCGGACTTCCTAAGAAGATGGCACTTGAACTGTTTAAACCATTTGTAATGAAGAAACTCGTTGCAGATGGTCTTGCGCACAACATAAAGTCAGCAAAACGTATGGTAGAGAGAGTTCGCCCCGAGGTATGGGACGTTCTTGAGGATGTAATATCAGAGCATCCGGTTCTCTTAAACCGTGCGCCAACCCTTCACAGACTTGGCATTCAGGCGTTTGAGCCTGTGCTTGTAGAGGGTAAGGCACTCAAACTCCACCCGCTTGTATGTACCGCGTTTAACGCCGACTTCGATGGTGACCAGATGGCTGTTCACCTTCCGCTTTCGGCTGAGGCTCAGGCAGAGGCGAGATTCCTTATGCTTTCTGCAAACAACCTTATCAAGCCTCAGGATGGTAAGCCTGTTACGGTTCCTACTCAGGATATGGTACTTGGTAGTTATTACCTTACACTTAAGGATGATACCGAGATTGGTACAGGCAAGGTATTTGGAAGTCACGACGAGGCAGTTCTTGCATACTACAATGGTGCGGTTGGTCTCCACGCTCCTATCAGAGTTCGTGTGACCAAGGTTGTAAACGGAGTAGAAAAGACAGGCATGATTGATGCAACTGTCGGCAGACTTATCTTTAACGAAAAGATTCCTCAGGACCTTGGTTTTGTAGACAGAACCAATACTGAGCACGAACTTGACCTTGAAATCGGTGACAATGTTCTTAAAAAGCCACCGGTTAAGGAAGCAATAAACGATAATGTTGAGCCGGGTGTTGACAAGAAACTCCTCGGTAAGATTATCAATGCAGCAATTAAACTCCACGGTATTACAGAAACAGCTACATTGCTTGATGATATCAAGGCAATGGGGTATAAATACTCAACTATCGGTGCTATCACCGTCTGCGTTGACGATATGCAGATTCCTGAAGCAAAGGCACAGTACCTTGCAGAAGCGGAAGAACGTATCGACAAGATTATGAAGAAGTACCGCAGAGGTCTTTTGACTGATGAAGAGCGTCACCGTCATATTATCTCGGTATGGAGCGAGATTTCAGGTAAGGTTACCGATGCAATGATGGATAACCTCAAGCAGCTCAATCCTATCTATATGATGGCAAACTCCGGTGCCCGTGGTAGCGTAAACCAGATGCGTCAGCTTGCCGCAATGCGTGGTCTTATGGCAGATACATCAGGCCGTACAATTGAAATTCCTATCAGATCAAACTTCCGTGAAGGTCTTACAGTACTTGAGTACTTTATTTCTACTCACGGTGCCCGTAAGGGTCTTACCGATACCGCGCTGAGAACAGCCGACTCAGGTTATCTTACCCGTCGTCTGGTTGACGTTTCTCAGGAAGTTATCGTACGTGAGGACGACTGTGGAACAAGAGACGGAATCATCGTTACAGATATCCGTGACGGCAACGAGATTATCGAGCCGCTTATCGACCGCTTAGAGGGCAGAACTGTTACAGAAGATATTGTTCATCCTGAAACAGGTGAACTTATCATAGCAGAGAATGAGATGATTAATGCGATAACTGCTAAGAAGATTGTAGATGCAGGAATCACAGAAGTTAAAATTCGTTCAGTTGTTAAGTGCCGCAGTAAAACGGGCGTATGTGCTAAGTGTTACGGACACAACCTTTCAAACGGTACACCTGTTAATGTTGGTGAGGCTGTTGGTATTATCGCTGCGCAGTCCATCGGTGAGCCGGGTACTCAGCTTACAATGAGAACCTTCCACGCCGGCGGTGTCGCAGGTGACGATATTACTCAGGGTCTCCCCCGTGTTGAGGAGCTCTTTGAAGCAAGAAAGCCTAAGGGCGTTGCTATTATCTCTGAGGTTGCGGGCAAGGTTCGTATGGTTGAAACATCAGGCAAGAGAGAAATCGTTGTTATGAACGAAGAAACAGGCGAATCTGCAACATATATGATTCCATTCGGTGCGAGAATTAAAGTTCGTGACGATCAGGAAATCAAAGCCGGAGATCCGCTTACAGAAGGTTCTCTCAATCCGCACGATGTACTTGCTATCCTTGGCGCAACAGCTGTACAGAACTACTTTATTCAGGAAGTTCAGCGTGTGTACAGACTTCAGGGTGTTGATATCAACGATAAGCACATTGAGGTTATTGTTCGTCAGATGATGCACAAGGTTAAGATAGAAAACGCAGGGGACACAGGCTTGCTCACCGGCTCACTTGTTAATATTTATGAACTCGAAGAAATCAACAATAAGGTTATTGCGGAGGGCAAAGAACCTGCTGAGTTTTCAATTCAACTTATGGGTATCACCAAGGCTGCTCTTGCTACTGAGTCATTCCTCTCTGCTGCGTCATTCCAGGAGACAACACGTGTTCTGACAGATGCTGCAATCAAGGGTAAGAAAGACCCGCTTATCGGGCTTAAAGAAAATGTTATTATCGGTAAGCTTGTTCCTGCAGGTACAGGTATTGGTGATTATAACAACATTGAGGTTTATCCGGTATATAGCGGAGCATCAGACGAAGAAACTGCAGTAGCAGAAAATCTGTAATATTTAAGCCGCTAACGGAAAAGTTAGCGGCTTTTGTTTTACATAATGCTTGAAATAATATATATTTTATGGTAAAATATTTTTGAGTATAGGGACCTTTTATGAATGTTCCAAAATGGGCGATTTGTGAATTGTATCTACGAGAAACCGTAAATATAGCAAGTTGTTTATTTAAATCCGTTAAATCCGACGATAGCATAAAAACGATAACGAGGAGAATGACGTTATGATAAAAGGTAATATGGTGGTTGGACAGTCGGGCGGACCGACTGCGGCGATAAATGCGAGTCTGGCCGGTGTATATTGCAAGGCAAAAGAACTTGGTGTGCCAAAGGTTTATGGAATGCTTGGCGGGGTTCAGGGCTTGCTTGACAAAAACTTTGTTGACCTTGATGAGTATTTAAACGGGGATAAGACAGTTGACATCCTCAAGCAGACACCGTCTGCGGCACTTGGAAGTTGCAGATATAAATTGCCGGCCATCGAAGGCGGAGAAGAGACCTATACAAAACTCTTTGATGTTTTAAAAGAACTTGACATTGCATATTTTATATACATAGGCGGCAATGATTCTATGGACACAATAGCCAAACTTTCAAGTTATGCCGAAAAAACCGGCAGTGATATAAGGTTTATGGGTGTACCAAAGACAGTGGATAATGATTTGGCAGTTACAGACCATACTCCCGGTTTCGGCAGTGCGGCAAAGTATGTTGCCACATCTGTAAAAGAGGTTATTTGTGATAGTTCTGTTTATGATATGAAGTCCATCACTGTAATCGAGATAATGGGCAGAAACGCAGGCTGGCTTGCGGCGTCCTCTGTGCTTGCAAAAGGAGAGGACTGTGTGGGTGTAGATTTGATTTATCTGCCCGAGTGCGGTTTTGACCTTGAAAAGTGCGCAACAAAGGTAGAAAAACTCCTCAGCGAGAAAAATACAGTTGTTATAGCGGTATCGGAGGCTCTTCGTGACAGTGATGGTAATTACATCTACGGGGAGGGCTCTGTCTACGCAGGCCTTGATTCCTTTGGCCATAAGATTATGAGCGGCACAGGACAGTTCCTTGCAAGATATCTTGGTGGAAAACTCGGAGTAAAAGCAAGAGCCATAGAACTTAATACTCTGCAGAGAAGTGCCGCACATTTTGCATCAAGACAGGACATCGACGAATCCTTTATGCTTGGCGGTGCATCTGCAAATGCGGCGGCTATGGGCAGAACGGCAGAGATGTCGGTTATAAAGAGAGCCGCTGATGAGCCTTATCAGTATAAAATCGAGACCGCAAGCATATATGAGATTGCAAATATAGAAAAGACAGTGCCAAAAGAGTGGATTTGCAACGATGGCTCTTATGTGACAGAAGATTTTAAGAGATATTGCCGTCCGCTTATTCAGGGAGAACTTAAAACGGTGACACGCAACGGTCTGCCGGTACATCTTAAGATTAAATAGTAAAAAGCGGAGGAAGAAATATGGAAAAATATTCTTATAATACAAGAGGGACATGCTCAAGGGGAATAACCTTTGAAACCGACGGCAACACAGTACATAATGTTGTTTTCAACGGCGGGTGCAACGGCAACACCCAGGGCATATCAAGACTTGTAGAGGGTATGGAGATAAAAAAGGTGATAGAACTGCTAAAGGATGTAAACTGTAACGGCAGAGGAACCTCCTGCCCGGCACAACTTGCAAAAGCATTGATGGAAATAAAATAATAAAACCCCTGAGCACCATTGGCGCTCAGGGGTTTGCATTTTACGGCTTTACATAGTTGTAAATGCCGTTGTAAATCGCCTGTGCGGCGGCGGTTCTCCATGCAGAACTGTTTAAGTTCAGAGCCTCTGTGGGGTTGGTAAGATAACCAAGTTCCAGAAGGGCTGCAGGCATATCCGTCTGCCTGAGGACTGCAAAGTTCGCGGCGCGAACTCCGTTATCCTTTGAACCAAGACGGGCAACAAAAGAGCGGACTATGGACTCAGCTAAAGCCTGAGCGCGCCCGCCGAGGCGGTATACGTACGCCTCAAAGCCGTTGGCAGCGGGGTTGGGCGATGAGTTGGTATGAATACTGACAAAGTAGTCTGCCCCCCAGTTGTTCGCCATTCTTGCGCGGTTTGTAAGGTCTGCACTCTTACCCGAAAGCACGTTCTCGGTAGGTGTTGTGCGGTAAAGCATTACCTCGTAGCCGCCGTTTCTCAAAAGTTCTGCGAGTTGAAGAGCAACGCTTAAATTTACATTTTGCTCTATAATACCATTGCCGACAGCCCCCGGGTCTGTTCCGCCGTGGCCTGCGTCAACGAATATTTTAGTTGACATTTCTTCACCTCATTTTGTTTAAAAAGGAGAAAATTTCTCCTTTTTTATAATATGCAATATGGCAAAAAATGTTTAGAAAACATTTAATATTGGCGTAATTGTAATGTAATATCGTTATGGTATACTAGAGAAAAGGGTAATAGTTATAAGGGGAAATATATTTGTCTGAAATATTATAAAAAGTGCTTGCAATTACAACAAAATATTGTTATAATATTTTAGAGTTACACTATATATAGATTAAAACCGATTCATGGGAGCGTCAATATGGAAAAATTAGTAGTTTTGGGAGGAGCAAAACTTTGCGGAGAAGTTGAAATCAGCGGCGCGAAGAATTCTGCCGTTGCTCTTTTGGCTGCGTCCATTATGGTCAAAGGTAAGTGCGTTATTGATAATGTTCCTCATGTAAGCGATATAGAGGTTTTGCTTGACATTATAGAGGGCCTTGGAGGCAGAGCAAAGTTTGTGTCTCGCGGTACAGTAGAGATTGACTGTACAAATCTTGATAAATTTGAGGCGGATACGGAGACTGTCCGTCGTATTCGTGCGTCCTCATACCTTATGGGTGCTCTTCTTGGCAGATTTAAACGTGCCAGAGTTGGTATGCCCGGTGGATGCGACTTTGGTGTAAGACCGATTGACCAGCATCTTAAAGGGTTTAAGAGTCTTGGCGCAGAGTTTGAACTTGACCATGGTCTTGTCGATTTAAAGGCTGACAGACTTGTTGGCAATGATATATATCTGGATGTTGTGTCTGTAGGTGCAACTATAAATATTATGCTTGCGGCTACCCTTGCAGAGGGTATGACAGTTATTGAGAGTGCAGCAAAAGAGCCTCACATAGTTGATGTTGCAAACTTTTTGAACAGAATGGGTGCAAACATTAAGGGTGCAGGTACAGACACCATAAAAATCAAAGGTGTAGAAGAACTTCACGGTGGTAACTTCAGCGTTATACCTGACCAGATTGAAGCAGGTACATTTATGATTGCGGCAGCCGCAACTGGCGGAGATGTTGTTATAAGCAACATAATCCCTGAACATATGGAGTCTCTCAGTGCAAAGCTTGAGGAAATGGGCGTTGGTATTGAAGAATTTGATGAGGCAATCCGCGTATATATGGACGGCAGGTCCTTAAAGCGTGCCAATGTAAAGACACAGCCATACCCTGGATTCCCGACGGATTTGCAACCACAGGTGCTGACACTTCTGAGTGTGGCTGAAGGCACAAGTGTTGTTACAGAAAACGTATGGGATAACAGATTTAAATATGTTGATGAACTCAATCGTATGGGTGCAAATGTTAAAGTAGATGGCAGAATTGCAACTGTTGAAGGATGCGGGAATTTAAACGGAGCATCGGTTCACGCGACTGATTTGCGTGCGGCGGCGGCTCTCGTGATTGCGGGTCTTATGGCACACGGCGTAACCGAGATATATAACCTTAAGTACTTAGACAGAGGTTACGAAAGCATAGAGGAAAAACTCAGAAGCCTTGGCGCTCAGATTGCCAGAAGAAGAACAGAGGGCGATGCCTTTGATGATGCTATGTAGCCTAATTTAGTTTATTTGGGTGATATATATGAAGTTGTTTTCACTTAGAAGCTCAAGCCGCGGAAACGCGGCTTTAGTTTATTCAGAAGATACAAAAATACTCGTTGATTGCGGAGTAAGCGGAAAAGTTGCAGAGTCGGCCCTGCATGAACTTGATATCAGACCTGAGGAACTCAGCGGTGTTGTCGTTACTCATGAGCATACAGACCATATTGCGGGCATTGGTGTAATGATGAGAAGGTATAACCTTCCTGTCTGGGCAAACCGCGAAACGTGGGCTGCTATGTCTGCACAGATTGGAAAAGCCGACGAGTCACTTATAAAGGTTTTTGATAACAACCAGAATTTTGAAATAGGCAATATTGGAGTTTCGCCGTTTTCTATACCTCACGATGCGGCAAGCCCTGTCGGATACAGTTTTACAAAAGACGGCGAAAAGGTATCGGTTGCAACGGATATTGGTGAACTCAAAAAAGAACTGTTTACGGCGCTCAGAGGCAGTAACACAGTTTTGCTTGAATCAAATCACGATGTTAATATGCTCGAGATTGGCAGGTATCCTTTGTCGCTGAAGAGAAGAATAAGAGGATGTCTTGGGCATCTGTCAAATGATGATGCCGGCAAGGCGGCGGAGTTTCTTGTGAAACTTGGCACAGAGAGAATACTGCTTGGACACCTGAGCGAAGAAAATAATTATCCTGAGCTTGCGATGCAGACGGTTGCGAATGTATTGCAAAATGCAGGAATCAAAACCGGCACAGACGTACTGATGGGAGTTGCCGGCAGAGATGCAGTTGCGATGATATAAACAAAACCCATAGCAAAGGATGTTTGCTATGGGTTTTTGATTAGTCTAAATATTTTAGAATTTCGTCATAATTTTTCTCATCGTGAGGAAAGGTGCATCTGCTGCAGTCTTTAATCGTTTTGCCGTCTTTGTCTTTAATGTAAGTCGGGTTGCCGGGGCAATTGCTCAGATTATACAAAGGGCAAAAACAGAAGAGACAGTTTAAATGCTCTGTATTATGACAGGGATAAAACTCGCAGTCTTTGTTTTCGAAATATTTGCTGCTCATTATTTAAGTGCAACAACAACCTTGCGGTTTGGCTCTTCGCCGATGCTGTACGTCTTTACGCTGTGGCTGTTCTGAAGAGCGGCGTGAATGATTCTGCGCTCGTTTGGATTCATAGGTTCAAGAGTGATTGCGTTTGATTCGCGCACTACTCGTCTCTCTAAACTCTTTGCGAGTTTTACTAAGGTTTCCTCTCTCTTTGAACGGTAGTTTTCTGTATCAATTGTTACCTTGATATATGAGTTTTTAACCTTGTTTACATAAAGGCTTGTAAGATACTGAATCGCATCAAGGGTGTCGCCTCTTTTGCCGATAAGCAAGCCCATTTTGGGACCGGAAAGATTTACAAGAACATGGCCTCCACCGTTTGTAACATTAATTTCTACATCTTCAAGACCAATTTTTGCGATAAGTTCTGTTACAAATGTCTTAGCATCCTCAAGTGATTTCTCTGTAACCTCGCGGTTTTTCTTTGATGCCGGCTTCTGCACAGGTGCAACTTCCTCAGAAACTGCTTCAGGAGCAGGCTTCTCGGGTGCTTTCTGTGCAATAGGCTTCTGTACGGGTTTGGATTTTTTGCGCTTTTCCATATCAACATAATCGTGAGCGTGTGGCTGAACTTTCGGCGCATATGGATTTGCCTCTTTCTTTTCAAACTTATCGGATGCCGCGCGGTCTCTTGCAATCTTCGCAATGCGCTCTTCCTCTTCGGCTTCTTTGGTTACCCACGCTGAGATGATAACCTCTTTGCCAAGGAGAAGTCCCATAAGGCCTTTGCCGACTTCGCGTTCTACTTCGTATGAAAGTTCTGAGGCAGGTACGCCAAATTCTTTGGCAGCAAGTTCTAGGGCTTCCTCTTTACTTTTTGCGCTTTTTTCTATTTTTCTTAACATTTATAATCTCTCCTTCGATTTGTTCTTCGGTTATATCAGTTTTAACATATTTTGTCATAATTACCTGCTGGACAAGAGAAAGTACGTTGCTTATAATCCAGTAAAGGCCAATGGCGGCCGGCAGGGTAAATGCAAACCAGGCTGACATAATAGGCATAAAGGTCATCATGCCTTTCATTGGGTTTGGAGTATCTTCTCCGGTTGCGTTTGTCTGCTGCTTCTGAGCGGACTGCTTCTGTGTAATCAAAGATGTGATATATGAACTCAAACCTGATAAAATCGGAATTGTCCATAAAAGTGCTATATCCCATGTAAGAGTGTTGACTCTGCCGAGGAACATCCCGAAGAACGCACCAAGGTTGGGGGTCTTTGAAAGGTCAAGACCGATAAAGTCATAGTTAATCAATACAAAATCTTTGCCGGCCCCTGTAATCCAGTGATTTGACATAATCTCCGGATGTGTCTGCAAAAATCTTGCAATCTGAATTTCATATATACTGAAGTTTTTGTAGGAATTATCAGTAAGGACATTCATTGCGTCCTTCCAGTTTTCGCCGTACTTTGAAAGGTCAAGACCAAGAGAGGTGAGGAAGTACCTGAGGTTTTCTTCGCTTCCTGATGACCACTCTGTTACTGCGTTTACAATTCTCCAGAGTTCGTCATTATCAAAACCCATTATATATACAACAGGTCTTTTAACAACCCAGTAAAGCATCATCAGAATAGGAAGCTGAATAAGCAAAGGCAGACAACCGCTCATAGGGTTTATCTGATATTTCTGATAAAGTTTCATGGTCTCCTGGTTGAGTTTATCTTTGTCGTTTGCGTACTTCTGCTGAAGTTCCATCAGGAGGGGTTGTAACTTTTGTGTTTTAAGCATAGATTTCTGCTGCTTTATTGTAAGCGGCAGAAGAACGGCTTTTATAAAAACTGTAAAAAGAATTATAGCTAAGCCATAATTTCCGGTAAGCAGGCTGCATTGCCTGAGAATCCATCCAAGACCGGACATAATATATGACATTATTGTCACTCCTTTATCATCGGTAGTAAGGGGCGGGGTTTACGGATAGTCGATTCCGCCCTTAAAAAGTGGATTACATCTTAAAATCCGCCATATAGCCTTTATTGTGCCACGAAGTACACCATACTTCTCGATTGCCATTAGGGCATACTGAGAGCAGGTGGGATAAAATCTGCAGCAAGGCTTTTTAAGCGGAGATAGTTTTCGTTGATAAAATTTAATAGCATCAATCAGTAGTTTCTTCATTTTTAATAAGCTCAAGTTCGGAAAGAGCGGATTTAAAATCTGAGACCAGTTTGTTATAAGGAACGCTAAGTGCCCTGGTTCTTGCGACAATACAAATGTCATAGCCTTTCTTTATATCCGGCTGCATAATCCGAAAAAGTTCACGCAATCTGCGCTTTGCTCTGTTGCGGCAAACTGCATTGCCGACTTTTTTCCCGGCGGTAAGCCCAAGCCTTATCTGACCCTCTTTGCCTTTTACAAAGTACAATACAAAGGCGGGTTTGACAACACTTTTGCCCCGACGATACAATCTTTGAAACTCAAAATTTTTGCACAGACTAATAATTTTTTCCATAACCATCAATACTTTTAAAATTTTTGACATATAGACAAAAAGACGCACAAAGCGTCTTTGCAATTATCGGCATTTGCCGAAGCAGGGGAAGAATGCAAACATCGCTCTCCCAAACATTTTGTCAAATATGATGCTCGAGGATTTATCGGGCATAATGCCGGTACCCCCGGCACATTAAGGCAGAGAAAACAAAATAGCAAAATGCTATTTTGTTTTAACATAGCCATAGGTAATTAAGCAGATATCTTCTTTCTGCCCTTAAGTCTTCTTCTTGCCAATACCTTGCGACCGTTTTTGGTGCTCATTCTCTTTCTGAAACCGTGTTCTTTTGCACGATGTCTCTTTTTAGGCTGGTAGGTTCTAAGCATTATTAACCCCTCCTTCAAAAAATGTAGTATATTAAATAAAATAATTCTCATAAGAAAATCTATAACATTTTATCACGAATTTTCACAAATGTCAAGTGTTTGTAGGATTTTTTTGTTAATAACCGAATAAATTTCTCCCTCCTGTGATAAATTAAGAAGGATACAAATAAAGCAAAGGAGCGAAATTATGAAAGAGATTAAATACACAATCACGGATGATGCGGGAATCCACGCAAGACCGGCTGGGCTTCTGGTAAAAGAATCTGAGAAATTTAACTCGGATATCGAGATTATATCAGGCGGAAAAAGTGCTGATGCAAAGAGGCTTTTTTCGGTTATGAGCCTTGGAGTGAAAAAGGGCGATGAGATAACAATAACGGCAAAGGGTGAGGACGAAGAAAACGCAATAGCCGCAATAGAAAACTTTTTGAAAAAAACACTCTGATAATCCAATATATACTTGCGGTTTCTTTGATTGTATGATACAATTTGATAAAAGAAATTATATGTAAAATAAGGAACTCAGGAATGAAAAGGTGCACGGCATATTTTTTGATTTTATTAATAATTTTATTGTGCGGATGCAGCATAGGAAAACCATCGTCTGATGAATATGCAGAAACTAAACTGATGATGGATACAGTCTGCACCATAAGGGCAGGCGGGGCCAACGCAAAGGAAGCGGTCTCCGCCGCTTTTGCACGCATAGAAGAGATATCTTTAAAGGCTGATTATTTTATGGAGGGCTCAGAGGTTTCCGCCATAAACAGGGCAAAGGCCAATGAGAAGATCAAAGTCAGCGAAGATGTTTTTGAAATCATAGATAAATCTGTCGTTATAAGCAATGCAAGCGGCGGCGCCTTTGATATAACCGTTGCCCACTTTAAGGATTTATGGAGGATTCCGGACGGGGCGCACAAGCCACCGGCGGAGGATGAGATAAAATCTCTTTTGCCATCGGTTGGATACAGACAAATTATACTTGACGCAGATGCGTCGACGATTGTAAAGAAAAAAGATGATATAAAAATTGACCTTAGCGGTGTTGCAAAAGGATATGCCGCAGATTGTGCCGTAGAGGTTTTGAAACAAAGCGGCGCTGATTATGCCATTGTAGACCTTGGCGGCAATGTGGCGGTCTTTGGTACAAACCCAACAAGAGCCGACGGCAAATGGGTAATTGGTATACAAAAGCCCTTTGCGACAAGCGGCGCGGTTGTGCAGACAGTTGGTATAAATGGCGGCTCGGTTGTGACGGCCGGTACATATCAGAGATATTTTGAATGGGACGGAGAGTTGTATCATCATATTATTGACCCAAAGACGGGATGCCCGTCAAAGAACGGGGTGACAGGGGCGACGATAGTGGCAGATTCTGCCCTCATTGCAGACGGACTGGCGACGGCGAGTGTTGTAATGGGCGAAGAAGAAGGAAGAAAACTTGCGGAAAAGTTTGGCGCAGAGTTGATTGTAAATCAGGAGGGTAAGCAATGATAATAATAAAAAATGCAAAAATTCTGACTATGTCAGAACAGGGCGAAATAGAAAACGGATATATAGTTGCCGAAGACGGAAAGATAAAAGATTTTGGAGAGATGTCCGCCTTTGAGTGTACATATAAAAATGCAGAGGTAATTGACGCAGATGGTGCGATAGTTACCCCCGGCCTTGTGGACGCACATTCTCATATAGGTATATGGGAGGACGGATTGAACTTTGAAGGTTCTGACGGCAACGAGGAGACAGACCCTGTGACGCCTCATTTGCGTGCTATTGATGCGGTAAACCCTATGGATAAAGCATTTGAGGAGGCTCTTTATGCAGGTGTTACCACAGTTGTAACAGGCCCTGGAAGTGCAAACCCCATAGGCGGACAGATAATTGCTATGAAAACTTACGGCAAGTGCGTGGATAAAATGGTGATAGAGGCGCCTGTCGGAATAAAGGCGGCATTTGGAGAAAACCCAAAGGTTGTCTACAATGACAAGAGCCAGACTCCAACTACAAGAATGGCAATTGCCGCGCAGATAAGAGAGGCGCTTTATAAGGCGTGCGAGTATCTTGAACAGACCGAGAGATATCACGCAGGCGAGCAGGATGATTTACCTGACTATGATATAAAATGTGAGGCATTGATTCCGCTGCTGAAGAAAGAAATACCTCTTTATGCCCATGCCCATCGTGCCGATGATATTTTTACTGCAATACGCATAGCAAAGGAATTCAAACTGTGTCTTGTCCTTGTGCACGCAACAGAGGGACATCTTGTGGCGGAAGAACTAAAAGAAGAAGGATATCCGGTTCTTGCAGGACCTATTTTGACAGACCGCAGTAAGCCAGAACTTAAAAATATGAGCGATACAAACCCTGCCGCTTTGACAAAGGCAGGGGTAGAAACTGCACTTATCACAGACCATCCCGAAACACCGCAGAAAAACTTTGCTCTTTGCGCAGGGATGGCGATGAGAAACGGAATGACAAGAGAGGAAAGCCTGAGGGCTATGACGTCGGTTCCTGCGCATATATGCGGAATCGACAACAAGGTAGGCAGCATCAAAAAAGGCCTTGATGCAGACATTGTTATATGGAACGGAAACCCACCTGATATTACTACCACAGCAAAGGTTGTAATTATTGGAGGCAGGGTGATTGGCAGATAGGTGATGCCTTGCAAAACAGATACAATATGCTTACAAACCGGTGACATTTGTTGACTAAACAGAAGTTAAATGTTATTATATATAGATTAGAATGAGGAATTATATACAATTGGAGGTTGTTATTATGTCTGATACAGTTTACGAAAAGAAAGCGGAAAAGGTTTTAAATCTTTTACATACCGATTGCCGTCGCTCGCTTGAAGAGATGGCAACTATGCTTGAGATGACAACAACAGATGTGGCAGAAATCATTGACGGTCTTGAGACCGATGGCGTAATATTGGGTTACGGCGCGCGTATAAACTGGGACAAGGCGTATGGCACAAACGCAGTTACTGCGTATATAGAACTTAAAGTTACACCACAGAGAAACAAAGGGTTTGACAGAATCGCAGAGAGAATTTATCAGTTCCCTGAGGTAAAGGCTATAAACCTTATGAGCGGAAGTTACGATTTTGGCATCACAGTTGAGGGTGACAATATAAGAGAAATTTCTCTCTTTGTATCAGAGCATCTTGCACCGATGGAATCTGTAATCAGCACAGCAACTCATTTTGTGCTTAAGAGATATAAGTATGACGGTGTTATTTGCTGCAAGCCCGAGAAGGACGAAAGAGAGGTTATCTCCTTATGAGTATTGATATGCAGAAAATACTCAACCCCGTTGTCAAAAACATTCCGCCGTCAGGTATCCGTAAGTTCTTTGATATAGCGGCAGAAATGGACGATGTTATTTCTCTTGGGGTTGGGGAGCCTGATTTTGTGACTCCGTGGCATATCCGCGATGAGGGAATCTATTCTCTTGAAAAAGGAATGACATATTATACATCGAACTCAGGCCTTAAAGAACTCAGAATAGAAATTTCAAATTACTTAGAGCGCAGGTTTACACTTAAATACGATCCGCTTTCGCAGGTTGTAGTAACGGTCGGCGGAAGTGAAGCGATAGATTTGTGCATCAGAACAGTGGTTGGGCTGGGCGACGAGGTTTTGATACCTGAACCCTGCTTTGTGTGCTACCGTCCGATTACCGCCCTTGCAGGCGGAGTGCCGGTGTCTATCGTAACAAAGCAGGAGAACGAGTTCCGCCTTACGGCTGATGAAGTGAAAGAGGCAATTACCCCAAGGACCAAGGTGCTTATTTTGCCGTTTCCAAACAACCCGACGGGTGCGATAATGAGCAAAGAGGATTTAGAGAGCATTGCCGAGGTTTTAAAGGGTACAGATATAATTGTGCTGGCTGACGAGATTTATGCCGAACTTACATATGGCGAAGAAAGACATTTTTCAATAGCCCAGATACCCGAGATGTACGAGAGAACAGTGCTTGTCAGCGGTTTTTCCAAAGCATATGCTATGACAGGATGGAGACTCGGCTATGCCTGCGGACATCCCGACCTTATCAAAATGATGACTAAGGTGCATCAGTTTGCTATAATGTCTGCACCTACAACCGCACAGTATGCGGCGATTGAGGCTCTTAAAAACGGAGATGACGATATCGAGATGATGCGCGAAGAATATAATATGCGCAGAAACGTTATAGTCTCAGGATTTAACGATATGGGCCTTGAATGTTTTGAGCCAAAGGGTGCTTTCTATGCTTTTCCGTCTGTAAAGAGTACGGGACTTTCGTCTGATGAGTTTTGCGAAAGAGTGCTTATGGAAAAGAAAGTTGCAGTAATCCCGGGCAGTGCCTTTGGAGACTGCGGAGACGGATTTATCCGTTGCTCTTATGCTTATTCAATAGATAGCATAAACGAAGCACTAAGCAGAATAGAATCCTTTGTAAAACACAGATAAATAAAAGCCTTCACCATCGGGAAGGCTTTTTGTTTATCTGCAAATGCGCAGTTGCTGGCCAATATCAAGTTTATCACAACTGAGGTTGTTGCATTCCATAAGTGCCGCAACTGTGGTTCGGTATTTCTTTGCAATTTTCCAGAGGGAGTCTCCGGGCTGCACAAAATAGATTATTATGCAAGGACCGGGTTTTTCGTCCTCCGGCTCTGTGATATCAATATCTGTAATCTGTGTAATGCTTCCGTTTTTAAATGAGCGGACATTAAGCCCCAGGACCACCCTTAAATCAAGGCTGTTGCCGCCGTTCATAGTGTAGCCGACGTGTTCTGTAAAAACTTTTGCATCACATATTGTATGTGCATCTGCACCTGACATATGAAAAGTGTGAGAGAACTCAGACGTCTCACTAAAGGAGCACAAAGGCATAGTGTCATCGGATGAGAGATATAAAATGTTGCATTTTATATGGCCAAACAAAGTGATTTCGTTATTCTCGGCAGTAAGTCTGTCAACGGATGCCAACGCAGAAACATTGCATACCTGATAAATTTCGGGCAATTGCCCAGGCAGAGCAACGGTTGTTTTGTGAGTAAGTTGAGCAGTTGTGTTGTCCATAAGTTGTTCCAGAGTGATTTCCTGAGAACTTATATTTGCTGTGCCTCGCAAAGCGTATGCGTCCTCAATAACGCTGAGGTCATTTGTGCGCATTCCTTTTATCAGGGCGCAAAGTCCAAGGTCAATGCCTAAGATTCTCGGCTCTCCGTCGGAATCATCACGGATTTCGCAGTACATATCGGTAAGGGAGTATTCTATTTCTCCCTCCATATCATCCTCTGCTCCGGGGAGGTCAAATTCTTTTTCAAATGGGATTGTGTATTCGCAGAACTGTACCGAGCCATCGTCCGTTGAAGAATAAAGAGAACATATGCGTATTTGCCCCTTTGCGATTGCTTCGTTTTCTGCGAGAGTCAGTTCAAGGGACTGAGGAAAAACAGTTGTTTTTAATAACTCTCCTATGGCGGGTTTGCCCGATGGCAATTCAAGTTGTTCGCAAATATTAAGTCTGTTTTCTGAGTTTACAACGGTGTTGCATATTCTGACATTTGTGGTGTCAGCACAGATATTTCCTGATTGATCTGATATATCGGTTGCGAGTTCAAATTGTTTGCGCAGGGTGAGTTTTACATTTATACCTACGGTGCACCTGAGGTTTACCTTGCGGCTGTTTATAAGTGTATGGTTAAACGCCTCAGGCTCGACCTCTATGCTGAGGGTTACATCATCGTCTGCAGATGTAACATCAACGGTATGCACAAACTCCTGTGTTGTGACAAGTGATTTAACCTTGTTCATAACCTCTCCGTCGGGGGCGTATAACACGGTCATAGATACCATGCCATTAACATATACCTTGCCCTGACGAATAGATTTTTCTTTGATAGATACAAAGCCATCAACCTCTAAAACTTTTAAAACATCAGGATTTATATCAGGAACTATAACATCGCAGTCAACGGTTGTTTGGCTATACTTTTGGCAAATTACCTCGTTTGTATGAACAAGTTCTTTTTTTAATATGGCAGACATATTATTTACCTCGCTTTTCGTAACATTTATACTTTGATAAATTATATGCAAAGAGGGAGGACAATATGATAGCCTACAGAGTTTCTTTTATTTTCAGATATAAAGCATATACTTCCCGACGGGGGCATTTTAGTTCGTCTGCGACTATTCTTGTAAGTTCTTTCGCCCTGAAACCCTGCGCCGAATACTTCTTCAAAAGTTCTTCGGCAGAGGGCATAGAGTTGAGGTAGTCTTCCTTTATTTTTTCTGCATCTGCGCCATCGAGGATGAGAACAAATTCACCCTTGGGAGGAGTTTCTTCATAATATATTACAGCATCTTTTAATGTTGTGCGGTTATACTCCTCATATTTTTTTGTCAGTTCTCTTGCGAGAACGATTTTTCTGTCTCCAAACACCTCAAGCATATCGCTGAGGGTGTTTTTTAATTTGTGCGGTGCTTCGTAAAAGATAAGTGTGCGCAAATCATTTTTTAATGATTCCAGATGCTCAAGTCTGTTCTTGCGATTAGTGGTCAAAAAGCCTTCAAACGAAAATCTGCCTGTGGGAAGCCCCGAAGCAACAAGGGCTGTTGCAAAGGCACAGGGACCGGGCAAAGCCTCAACGTCTATGTCGTTTTGTATGCAGAGTTTAACAAGGTCCTCGCCGGGATCGGATATTCCGGGCATACCGGCGTCGGTTATTATTGCGATGTTCATGCCGTCCTGCAATTTTTCAATAAGATAACTGCCTTTTTCCCTTTTGTTGTGCTCATAGTAACTCGTTGTAGGGACCTTTATATCAAAATGATTAAGTAACTTTGCGCTGACACGGGTATCTTCCGCTGCAATTAAATCAACACTTTTTAAAACCTCAAGGGTACGCATTGTAATATCCCCAAGGTTGCCGATGGGGGTGGGACAAAGAAAAAGTTTTCCGCTCATATATCTGCCTTCTTTCTATTATATATATGTAGTAACTCATCCGTATACTCGTTTGGTTTCTTATAAATGTATAGTGGCGGATCAAGAAACAGTTTGGGTTTGCCACAGTATGCACCTTCAACCAATATCATAGTAGCCGTCTTGTCGGGCATCGGATGGACAAAGCGCAAACGCTTTGGCTCGATGCGATGTTGTCTCATAAGACAAAGTATGTCAGCAAGCCTTTCAGGGCGGTGAATCATATACAACTTCCCGTATGGTTCTAATAATATAGAAGAAACTCGTATTATATCTTCAAGAGAACACAAGATTTCATGGCGGGCAAGGGTAACGGGGTCGTTTTTATTTATCAGTCCGCCGCCTGCCTCTTTGTATGGAGGGTTACATACTATATTATTGAAGAAACTCCGACTAAAATAGTTTTCGGATGTCTTTAAGTCGCCGCAAATCATCTCGATTTTGTCTTCAAGATGGTTAAGTTTTACAGAGCGATTCGCCATTTCGGCAACAGGGTTTTGGATTTCCAAACCGTATATTTTGCCGGCTTGGCTTTTGGCTGACAGAAGAATGGGGATAATTCCGTTTCCGCTGCATAAATCCAGAACCTTTGCTCCTTTTTTTATAGAGTCTTTTGCATAATCTGCCAAAAGAACTGCATCGGTGCCAAAACAAAACCATTCGGGATTTTGAATTATCCTGAGTCCGTCGAGTTGTAAATCGTCAACTCTTTCGTTTGGATAAATATAATCTGAATTCATGTAAATTTCCTCCAAATATCTAAAAAGTTATACAGTTGCTATAAAAAAGGCTATGTGTTTGTGCAAAATTAACAAAGGATTTTTAAAAATTTTAAAAACTTGTCCCAAAAAGGAAAATCCTCTCTAAAAATCAAGGCTGAGGGGTACCCTGCGCCAACGGTTTATATTAAATAATTGAGAACATCCTGAAAGAAAACATATCCTATAACAGTATAACAGATAATTTTGTTAAGCACAATAACCAAAATTAATGTAAAAATTTCCCATTTGGGAGCATTTTGGGTGAAAAACGAAGAAAACGAGACTTTTAGGGTGGAAATTTTGCTTAAATTTAATTTTATTACATATATTTTTAAATAAATCGTGGTTAGCACGATTTTGCAATTTGACGATAAAATATTTTCGGGTTATAATGGCAGTGTAGTACGACAAACCAAAATTTTCCAATTTTGCGAATACGCACGGGAATTTTGGCGTAAAAATATTACGAGGTGATTTAATGATAAAAAGACTGACAGGTATACTGTCCGGTAAGGCGAGAGGTGCAAACAAAGCGATTGCTCTGTTCCTCGCAATGACATTTGTTGTTTCAACATGCTGCGGTTTTGCATATGCTACTCCAAATGACATTACCATAACCGATACGGATAGTGCTCCCGTTCAGATCAAAACTATGGATACCAACGTCGGAAAGATTTTTTCCAAGCAGGGTATTATTTTGAACGAGGGTGATCGCGTAAATTACGCTCTGACTGATGAGGTTGGCGACGAAGCGATCATAAGCATAAAAAGAGCGATATCTGTAAACATTGCTTACATGGGAGAAACAAAGCAGTATCTCACCGCAGAGAGAGAAGTTGAAAAAATTCTCGCAGAGCAGGGTATAAACATAGATGAAGATGATGATGTTTATCCGGCAGCGCGTGAGAGGGTTTCAGAGGGAGCAACAATCACAGTTATTGCGCGTGATTCTCATAATGTAACAGTACAGGAAGAGGTTGCGCACACAGTTACTGAGATAGAGAATGTAAATCTCGCTGCCGGAGAGAGAAAGGTAATTCAGGAAGGCAGAAACGGCGTAAACGAATATACCTATGAGATATATTATGAAGACGGCATTGAGATTTCAAGAACATTAGTAAAGGACGAGGTTTTATCAACTCCCGTAGAGGAGATTGTAGAATGCGGTCCTCAGAATGTATGGGAACTCGGTGTCGTTCCTGCAAGCAGACCAACCAATTACAGCAGAGTAGAAGTGTTTACTGCGACTGCATATGATGCATCCCCTGCGGACAATGGCCCGTGGGCAGGTAAGACATCAACAGGTATGCCTCTTGTATACGGCGTAATTGCAGTTGACCCAAGAGTTATTCCTTATGGAACAAAGATGTATATTGAGTCTGTGGACGGACAGTATATATATGGATACGCAATCGCAGGAGACTGTGGCGGAGCCATAAAAGGAAACAAGGTTGACCTTTTCTTCCCGTCGAGATCTACATGTTATAGTTTCGGCAGAAGACAGGTTCGCATCTACTTTATGGATTAAGAAAATTGTAAAATAAAACGCAGCCGGTTGTGGCTGCGTTTTTTTGTTTAAAAAATTTTAAAAAAGGGGTTGACAAATGGCTCTGTAGGTGGTATATTATATAAGTCTCTCGCAGAGAGATGGGTAATCAGGGCGCCAAACCGCTTGTTAAAAATATTTTAAAATTTTTTAAAAA
>JAZSBQ010000057.1:0-15290 GCA_045602485.1 Clostridia bacterium | reverse complement strand
GGGACAGAAAATTATAGAAATGTCAGAATATACACCTCTTGATAAATAAAAAAGTTTTAAATAAATTATAAATATTTACATATGTTATCAGAGCAGGAAAATCAAGTATTCCTGCGGATTTTGATGAAATGTTGGAAAAGGAGAGAAAATTATAAATAAAAAAATAATCTTGATAATTGTCGCTGCGGCAGTGATACTTGCGCTTGTTATTGTGCTTAGCAGTTGCGGCATGGACCTGTTTGGCCCAAAGGGTAATATCGAAAAAGGATATGAACTTCTTGAAAAGGGTGACCTTGAAAAAGCGGACGAAGAGATCAACGAATATATATGCAGAGTGTCTGATGAGGATGACAATGCATACAACGTGACAATGTACGAGTTTATCGGCACAGTGGCGCGTGTTAAACTTGAAATTGCAAAAGGAAATTCTGATCTTGCCGCATCGGAGATAAAGTATTTATTCGAAGAAATAAAGGATGAGAATACGACCGTTGATTATGATACAGATGCCGTTAAAGAACTTGCAAAGTGGTATCTGACGGAATTTTGCCCTGCAGATGATGTAGACGATTATGTTGACAGATTTACATGGCAGGTTCCTGAACTTGAGGGATATATCTATATGGGTGATGTAGAATACGAAGAGACCGAACCTTATAAAGAGTACAAAGTTCTTTATATCGGAGGTGTATCCACAGAAATAAAATATTACACTGGCGGAGTTGCCAATGTAAGGTGGAAGAATGAGGGCTATGAGGCAGCCGAGCCATACAAAGAATTTGAGAGAAAGTACATAAATGGTAAGGCAACCGATGAGGTAAGATACACGGGCAAAACAAAGCCCAAAGTGGTAAGCAAAAGGTATACATTCCCCACTTGTCCTATATGTGGTTACAGTGCGGCGCTATCTCCGACCGACCATCCGGGACACGGTCTTGAGGGGCTTGAAAGATTTGAAAGAGGACAAAACAGCGACGGATCCTGAGGGTTCTGGATTGAGTAAAACTTTTTATAAAGAGTGAGATAATTTAGTACCGGACAGGTTTGCCGGTTATAATTTGGTTTTATTAGGATACAATCGGATGCGAGCCATAGTTGTGTCATGAAAATTCATATAAATATGAGGTGGAGTAAGATTGTGATTAACGAAAAGATGAAAAAAATTAAATCAGGGCGGAAGAGTATATCTGTCTGCTGGACAATATGATAATCATCCCCTGAAGTAGAGGTCGTAAATGCCGTAGGCTCAGGCGATAGCGCTGTTGCAGGTGTTGTCTCGGGGCTTGATATGGGCTATGATATAAAAGATGCAATAAGGCTTGCGATGGCAGCAGGGACAGCAAATACTCAGTTTGAACAAACGGGGATTGTGACAAAGGAACTTGTAGACAAATTCTTTGATGAAATTTGTATAGAAAAGATACAAAAATATATTTGACATAACTTTAAATATAATGTAAACTAGATATAATGGGATGTATTTTTAGTCAAAGAGAGGTAATGGCAGATGACATTTAAAAGAGCGGATATTATGTTGCCGAAGTTCTCGGCAGACAGTGAAAAAATGAAGAAATGGAGCGTAGTTGCCTGCGACCAATACACATCAGAACCTGAATACTGGAACACAGTATCTGAGGATGTAGGGGACGCGCCGTCTACACTTAAAATAACTGTGCCTGAGATTTATTTAAACGATGTAGATATAGAAGACAGAATTAAAAATACAAATTCTGTTATGAAACAGTATATAGACGAAGATATGTTTACGGAATATAAAGATACCTATGTATTTGTTGAGAGAACATTGGCAAACGGCGCAAAAAGACTTGGCATTGTCGGCGTGGTTGATCTCGAAGATTATGACTTTTCGGCAGACTCTCAATCTAAAATCAGAGCAACAGAGGGTACTGTTATTTCAAGAATCCCACCCCGGCTCAAGGTGCGTTGTGATGCATTGGTAGAACTCCCTCATATTATGCTTTTGATTGATGATGATAAATGCGATATTATAGAGTCAAAAGCCGATATAACAGACAGTTTTGAAAAGTTATATGAGTTTGATCTGATGCAGAATTCAGGTCACATAAAGGGATACAAAATGTCTGAGGATGCAAGCCACAGACTTGATGAAAAACTTGCACGCCTTGGCGAGCAGGAAGTATTTGATAACAAATACGGCGTAAAGGATAAATCGCCTCTTGTCTTTGCCATGGGTGACGGAAACCACTCACTTGCAACGGCAAAAACACATTATGAGAATTTAAAAGCAGAGATAGGTGCAGATCCGGCAAAGGCGTCAAAAGCAAGATATGCCCTTTGCGAACTTGTAAATCTTCACGATAAATCTCTTGTGTTTGAAGCAATACACAGAGTCATATTCGGAGCGGACGGAAAAGATTTTCTCGATAAGTTTGCAAAAGAATATGATATCAGTTATAATAGTGACGATATTGGCCAGCGCTTTGTTTTTGTATGTGACGGACAGACTAAGACGGTTGTAGTAAAAAACCCAAAAGAATATCTTACGGTTGCAACTGTACAGAAGTTTATTGACAGTTACATAGCAGAAAATGGAGGCGAGGTAGACTATATCCACGGAGAAGATGTTGTGCATAAACTGTGTGCGGATTCTTCAAACTTTGGAATCATTTTTGATGCTATGGATAAATCTGATTTATACAAATCTGTCATTTTGGACCGTGCACTGCCGAGAAAAACCTTCTCTATGGGTGACGCCTGTGACAAAAGGTTTTATCTTGAAGCAAGAGGGATAAAATAGTTACATATGATAAGACATACAGAATATGGGAGGAAGTTAAATGGACATTTTTAGTATTTTAGGTTTGATTGGCGGTCTTGCACTGTTTCTCTACGGTATGGACCTTATGGGAGACAGTCTGAAAAAACTTGCAGGAGGAAAACTTGAATCAATTCTGGCAAGACTTACATCCACCAGATGGAAAGGTTTTTTGCTTGGATTGATTGTTACGGCTGTTATTCAGTCTTCGTCTGCAACAACAGTTATGCTTGTTGGCTTTGTTAACTCAGGCATCATGAAACTTGGCCAGACAATGAGTATAATTCTCGGTGCCAATGTTGGTACAACGGTTACATCGTGGCTTTTAAGTACCGCCGACATAAATGGCACGGCAATATTATTAAAACTTTTAAAACCTGAGTCTTTTACACCGATATTATCAGCGATTGGTTTGATTATGACTATGGTGGCTAAAAATGACAAGAGGAAGAACACGGGTCTTATATTCCTTGGTTTTGCAATACTTATGTTTGGTATGGAGGCAATGAGCGCGTCTGTTGAGGGCTTAAAGGATAATGAGGCGTTTACAAACGTTCTTACAATGTTTTCAAATAATCCTGTTATGGGTATCATTGTCGGCACAATTTTTACTGCTATAATACAGTCGTCATCAGCATCTGTCGGTGTCCTTCAGGCGTTGGCACTCACTTGTGTTATTCCATATTCAACTGCAATACCTGTAATACTTGGTCAGAATATTGGTACAACAATTACCCCGATTTTGTCTGCAATAAGCGGAAACACCGAGTCACGACGCGTGGCAATATCCTGTGTTTATATAAAGATGATTAGTGTTATAATTGTATGCGGAATTTTTTATCTTTTGCATGGAATTATTGGATTTGAGTTTATGGAACAGAGAGCAAGCGCCTTTAACATTGCGGTTGTGCACACTTTGTTTAACATAATATCAACAGTTATCCTTATGCCGTTCTGCTCACAGATTGAGAAACTTGCGGTTAAGACCTTTAAAACCAAAGAAACAGACAGAGAACTTGATATGTTTGATACACTTGATGACAGATTTCTTGATATTCCATCTTTTGCGGTTGAGAAGTGTAAAGAACTTGTGTGCGAGATGGCAAAGATTTCCAGGAAGTCATTTGATATGGCAACAAAATTATTGAGTGACTATAACGAGAGCGAATTTGAAAAGGTAAACAAACTCGAGAAAACCGTAGATAAGTTTGAGGATAAAACAAGCACATATCTTGTTAAGATTGCGGCAAACCAAATGACAGGACAGGACAGTAGAGTGGTAACAGAACTTTTGCATACCATAGGTGACCTTGAGAGAATTTCTGACCACGCTCTTAACATTGCAGAGGCTGCAAAAGAAATACATAACAAGGATATAAAATTCTCTGAAAGTGCCACAAAGGATATATCTATTATCACAAAAGCGGTTACAGAGATTTTAGAACTTACAACAAATGCGCTTATTGATGATGATCTTAAAGTTTTAGAGAAGATAGAGCCGCTTGAACAGGTGATAGACAGATTAAAGAGAAAGATAAAATCGGGTCACGTAACAAGACTTCGTCAGGGCGATTGTACTTTAGAACTTGGATTTATTCTCTCTGATATTTTAAATAACTATGAGAGAGTATCCGACCACTGCTCAAACATAGCAGTATGTTATATAGAGATTGCCCATGACTCTTTTGAAACCCACGAGTATCTCAACAACCTTAAAACAGGTGGTTCAAAAGAATTTATTGACATCTACAATCAGTACAAAGAGAAGTATTATATCGAATAGTTCCAAAAGGCACAGCGAATTTGCTGTGCCTTTAATATGTCTGAATAAAATTTATAAAATATGCAGATATTTTTTTAAAAAAAGTAAAAAATTTATTCAAAAAAAACATTGAAAAACAGATTTTGGTATGATATAATATTTTGGTGGAAAAAATCACATTAGAATATCTGCTGTTATGGCAGACCAAATCTCGTAGGAAATGAAGGGGTTAAAGATGGCAAACAATGAGAGAAGAGTCGGAACTGTTTCAAGAGGTATTCGTTGCCCGATAATCCGTGAGGGTGATAACCTTGCAGAAATCGTTACAACAAGTGTGCTGGAGGCAGCACAGTTTGAGGGTTTTGAACTTCGTGACAGAGACGTTATTTCAATTACTGAATCAATCGTAGCAAGAGCGCAGGGAAACTATGCAACCATAGATGATATAGCAGCAGATGTTAAGGCGAAAGTTGGCAGTGACACCATTGGTGTTATTTTCCCGATTTTTTCGCGTAACCGATTTGCTATATGCTTAAAGGGTATTGCAAAAGCTGCAAAGAAAATTGTTCTTATGATGAACTATCCGTCAGACGAAGTAGGAAACACTCTTGTAAGCATAGACGATATAGATGCAGCCGGCATTAATCCTTATTCAGATATTTTAACGCTTGAAAAATACAGAGAATTGTTCGGCAGAACAGAACTTGAGTTTACAGGCGTAGATTATGTTGAGTATTACGGCGATTTAATCCGTGAATGCGGCGCAGAGGTTGAGATTGTGTTTGCAAATCAGCCAAAGGCGATTTTAGAATATACTGATTGCATTATAAATTGTGATATTCATACCCGTGCACGCACAAAGAGAATTCTCAAAGAGGCAGGGGCAAAGGTAGTACTTAGCCTCAGCGATATATTAACCGTATCTGTAAACGGCAGTGGTTTTAACGTAAATTATGGTCTTTTAGGCTCAAATAAATCCACAGAAGACAAAATTAAACTTTTCCCACAGGAATGTAAAGACTTGGTGCAGGATATTCAGGTTAAGGTGTTAGAGAGAACAGGCAAGCACGTAGAGGTTATGGTATACGGAGACGGCGCATTTAAAGATCCAAAGGGTAAGATTTGGGAACTTGCAGATCCGGTTGTATCACCGGCATACACAGATGGTCTTATCGGTACACCTAATGAACTTAAACTTAAGTATCTTGCTGATAATGACTTTAAGGATTTATCGGGGGAGGAACTTAAAGAAGCAATTTCTGAGAGTATTAAGGCAAAGCAGGATAACCTCGTTGGTAATATGGCATCGCAGGGAACAACCCCGCGTCAGCTCACAGACCTTATCGGTTCACTTTGTGACCTTACAAGTGGTTCGGGTGATAAGGGTACACCTGTTGTTCTTGTTCAGGGATATTTTGACAATTATACAAACTAAGTTTATAAAAAGACCTGTTTTCAGGTCTTTTTGTTTCTATTGATATAAAAAGGAGGGGCAGAGATGGAAAACAGAACATATTTGTGTATAGACCTTAAGTCCTTCTATGCCTCTGTGGAGTGTATAGAACGCGGGCTTGATGCAATGACTACAAACCTTGTTGTTGCAGACAGCAGCAGAACTGAAAAAACTATATGTCTTGCGGTTTCACCGTCTCTTAAATCTTATGGTGTCCCGGGCAGACCGAGACTTTTTGAGGTTATACAGAGGGTAAAAGAGGTAAACAGAGAAAGGCAGAACAAGGCACCGGGCAAGCGCCTTGCCGGCGAGTCGTATGACTATAACGAACTGACAGAAAATCCCGGACTTGGGGTTTCATATATAATTGCCCCACCCAGGATGGCATATTATATGAAGTACAGCACAAGGATACTTGAAATATATCTAAAGTATATTGCGCCTGAGGATATACACGTATATTCAATAGATGAAGTATTTATAGATTTAACTAATTATTTAAAGACATACGGCAAAACCCCAAGAGAACTTGCAATGACGATTATAAGGGATGTTCTGGCGCAAACAGGTATCACTGCAACTGCAGGAATCGGCACTAATATGTATCTTGCAAAGGTTGCAATGGATATCGTCGCAAAGCATAAGGATGCAGATAAGGATGGTGTGCGCATAGCTGAACTTGATGAGATGTCATACCGCAGGGAACTTTGGAGCCACAGACCTCTGACGGATTTCTGGCGGGTCGGCAATGGATACGCAAAGAAACTTGAGGCAAACAGATTATTTACTATGGGAGATATTGCAAGGGCGTCCCTTAACCAATATGGTGAGGATAAACTATACAAACTCTTTGGCGTAAACGCTGAACTTTTGATAGACCACGCGTGGGGATGGGAACCTTGCATCATAGATGATATAAGAAAGTACAAGCCCGAGTCAAAGAGTATCGGCTCAGGTCAGGTGCTTCATTGTCCTTATGAGTTTGATAAGGCAAAGCTGATTATCAAGGAGATGACAGAACTTTTATCTCTTGATTTGGTTGATAAAGAGTTTGTGACAAATCAGGTCGTACTGACAATAGGATATGATATAGATAATCTTAAAGGAAGCCGCCGTTATAAGGGTGAGGTTGTTACGGATTTTTATGGCAGAAAGGTTCCAAAACACGCCCATGGCACTATAAATCTTGGCAGATATACATCATCATCAAAACTTATAATAGAGGCGGCAGAAGAGTTGTTTGAGCGCATTGTGGATAAAAATCTGCTTGTTCGCAGGCTTAATGTTACTGTCAATAATGTAATTGAAGAAAACCTTGTGGACGAAGAAAAGTTTTACGAGCAAATGGATATCTTTACGGATTATAACAAACTTGACGAAAACCGTAAAAAGGAGAAAGAAGCGTTAAAAAAGGAAAAGAGTATCCAGAAAACAATGCTGAAAATAAAAAAACAATTTGGTAAAAATGCAGTTTTAAAGGGTATGAACTTAGAAGAAGGAGCAACTACTCTTGACAGAAACTCGCAGATAGGGGGGCACAAGGCATGAATAATTATGACGATATAATAAACCTTCCGCATCCAACATCAAAAAAGCACCCCCGAATGTCAATGGAGAGCCGTGCGGCACAGTTTGGGGCTTTTAGAGCGCTTACCGGCCACGAGGAAGCAATAGAAGAGACCGAGAGATACACCGAGAACAAGCCCGAACTAGGTGAAAACGATATTGAAATACTGAACGAAAAACTTAAGGTAATAAATAACAGAATTGGCGATGGAGTATCAGTCAGAATAACTTATTTTGTGCCTGATAAAAAGAAACGGGGTGGTGCCTATAAAAAGGCAGAGGGGATAGTGCGCAAAATAGATTTATATAAGCATATTATTGTAATGACGGATAAGACGGAACTGCCCATTGATATGATTACAGAGATAGACAGTGATATATTTAATAATATTACCGAATAAAAAGGACAAACTCAAAATAACAATAACAATTCCTTGACGGGCCGTCGAGGACGCCGGCCCCTACGATATAAGGAAGCCGGGCAAAACCTTTCTTAAAAGATAATCTAAAAAAGCCGAGTTCCTCATTATAGGAAAACTCGACTTTTTTTATTAATATGCATTAAGAAATGATTCTTCGGTTTCGTGCTTTTTGTCGCGCCCCATAAGGTTAGGGATAGCATTTGCTGCCGGCATACCCTCAAAGAGAGCCTTGTAGGCCTCGTTTACGATAGGCATCTCAATGCCAAGTTTGTCGGATAGTTCCTTTGCCGCTTTGCAGGTTTTTACGCCTTCTACAACCATTTTTACCTCTTTGATTGCTTCTTCGCAGGACTTGCCTTCGCCGATTAAGATGCCTGCTCTGCGGTTACGGGAATGCATACTTGTGCATGTAACAATCAAATCGCCTATTCCGGAAAGCCCGTTAAAGGTTTCAGACTTTGCACCCATTGCAACGCCAAGCCTTGAGATTTCAACAATGCCTCTTGTTATAAGTGCTGCCTTTGTGTTGTCGCCGAGTTTGAGCCCGTCAAGAACACCTGCACAAAGTGCAATAACGTTTTTTAAAGAGCCGCCAAGTTCAACACCAAGCATATCAAGGTTTGTGTATACCCTGAAAGCAGGGTTCATTATAATATCCTGAATATAGTTTGCGATTTCTTCTGTTCTTGCAGCAACCACGTTTGTAGTAGGGATTTCTCTTGAGACTTCTTCTGCGTGGCTCGGGCCTGACATAATTGCAATTTCGCAATCAGGGAGTTCCTCTTTGAGCACCTGCGATAATGTATAGTGTGTGCCTTCTTCAAGACCCTTTGAAATGTTAAGAATTATCTGTCCCTTTTTTGTATATGGAGCAAGAGATGCGGCTGTGCTTCTGATGGTATGTGATGGTGTGGCAATTATGATTATATCTGCCTCTCCGCACTGTGAAATATCTGATGTAAATTTTACAGAATCAGGAATCATTATTCCGGGCAGAAAGGGCTTGTTTTCTCTGAGTTTTGCTAAATCTTCGCTTTCGGATTTGAAGTATGACCAAAGTAGAACCTCGTGCCCGTTTTTGGCGAGCATAACAGCAACGGCGGTGCCCCAGCTGCCTGATCCAATAACATTTATTCTAGCCATTTAATCGACCCTTTCTATTTATTTTTCTTGTCAGTTAGTTTGCTCTCTGTGCCTTTGATAAGTCTTACAATATTTGCCTTGTGTCTGTAAATTGCAATACTTCCAAGCAAAGTGGCAAACACAACATAAGGCACGTTATCATCGAGTTTAAATATAAATCCAAAAATAATAAAAAGCGAAGCCCCGATAACGCTGCCGAGGGAAACATACTTGGTAATTGCCATAATTGCTAAAGAGATTATGGTAACCGCAAGGGCGATTTGCCAGTTTGCAAAGTACAGCGCGGTAACAGAAACCAAAATACCCTTGCCGCCTTTGAATTTAAAATATAATGGGAAGTTGTGTCCCATAACAGCGCCAAAACCTGCACAATATACTGCTATATCGGCATTTTCGGCGCCAAGCGGTGTAAAGTGGGCAATAAGCATTGCACCTATGCATGATATAGCGGACTTTAAACAGTCGCCAAGGGTTACATAAGCGGCTGCCGCCTTGCCATAAGTGCGCAGGGCGTTTGTTGCACCTGCGTTTCCGCTTCCGTGTGACCTTATGTCGTCGCCGGAGATAATCTTTCCAACCAGAATGGCAGTGCTGACACTGCCTATCAGATAGGAGAAAATTGTAATTAAGATATAATAAATCATATTCATATAAGGTCATCACCTTTCCTGAGGTTTTAAACTATTTATTTCCTTTTTCACGCACTATAAATTTAAGAGGGGTACCCTCAAACCCGAATTTTGCCCTGATCTGATTTTCCAGATATCTTACATAGGAGTAGTGGGCAAGTTCTGCATTGTTAACAAAGAGAACAAAGGTAGGCGGCTTAATCGATGCTTGCGTAGCGTAATATATTTTAAGTCTCTTACCCTTATCTGACGGAGGCTGCACCATAGCGATAGCCTCGTTGATTACATCGTTTAAAAGTCCCGTTGATATGCGCTTTGTGTTCTGCTCAAGGGCGGATTTAATCATATCAAAGAGAGAATCAACTCTCTGCCCTGTCTTTGCTGATATAAATACAGAGGGGGCATACATCATAAAGTTAAACCCCTCTTTGATTTTATGCTGAAAGTTTCTCATTGTATTTGTCTCTTTTTCTACGATGTCCCACTTGTTTACAACGATTATACTTGCCTTGCCCTGCTCGTGGGCATATCCTGCAATTTTTGTGTCCTGCTCGGTTACGCCTTCTGAGGCATCTACCATAATCAGACAAACATCTGCGCGGTCAACGGCAGAGAGGGCGCGAACAACACTGTAGCGCTCAACGTTTTCGCTTATTTTGCCGCGCTTTCTCATTCCTGCTGTATCTATAAAGATGTACTTCTGGTCATTATGGATGTATGATGTGTCAATTGCGTCACGGGTTGTGCCCGCAATGTTGCTTACTATAACTCTCTCTTCGCCTAAAATTCTGTTAATAAGAGAGGACTTGCCAGCATTTGGCTTGCCGATTACTGCAACCTTGATTGCATCTTCATCATCGTCGGTGTCACAATCTTCGGGGAAGTAAGACACAACCTTATCAAGCAGGTCTCCGACACCAAGACCGTGGACTGATGATATAGGGAATGGCTCTCCTATACCAAGGTTATAAAATTCGTACATTTCCATTGGTGGGTTTCCAGGTGCGTCAACCTTGTTGCAGACTAAAATAACTGGCTTGCCGCATTTTTGCAACATAGCGGATACATCCTTATCGGCAGCGGTCATCCCCTCTTTTATGTTCACCATAAAGAGAATCACATCTGCCATATCAATGGCAAGATTTGCCTGGTTGCGCATCTGAGAGAGTATCTCATCTTTGCTTGCAGGCTCGATTCCGCCTGTATCTATCAGAGTGAACTCTCTGCCTGTCCATTCGGCATCTGCGTATATTCTGTCACGGGTAATGCCGGGCGTATCCTCTACAATGGATATGCGCTTGCCCGTAATTTTGTTAAAAAGTGTAGACTTGCCAACATTTGGTCTGCCTACAACTGCAACAACCGGTTTCATAAGTTTCCTCCTGTCTATCTGAGCACTGCGTAGAGAAGCTCGTAGCCGTCATTTGTAACTGTTGTAATTTTTACATTGAGTTCTCTTTCTATGTCTGTAATGGTTATGTTATCAAGAAGTATGTCTTCATCGTGTCTTAGCAGAGAAGACGGAAGAAGTAGTTCTTCTCCTAAATCACTGCCCTTTAACTGAGCGATTATATCAACGCCCGTTAAAAGTCCCGAAACTGTAATTTTCCCGCCAAAAAAGTTGTTCTTTATCGGAATTATATTTATATTGTTTCCGTCTAATTTTTCTATCATTTTTTTTATAACAGGGTATGCGCTGTAGCCTGTTGCAATGGTTTTGCGGTGCTTTGGTGTGATTGAATCCTCTAAAGATAAAGCATCGTTAAATTCATATATCAACGAGGCACATAGACCAACGCCATTCTCTATCTGCGGAAACCCGTCATACTCGTCAAAGTCCGGAAAAGGCTTGTCCGCCATAAGATAGAATTCGTCACCGAGGTAAACAAGATTTGTTCCGCGTTCTGCTTTAAACTTTCTCTGCCATTTTTCTACCTGACGGATAACAGAGGCAGAAGAAGATGCATCAAATCCCCTGAGTTCTGCCAGCCCGTCTCTGTGGTCGGTAAGCCCGACGGGAACTATAGAGACACTCTCTATGCTGTCACCAAGAGCCGCAATATCACAAATCGTTCTGTCAAGTTCTGCTCCGTCATTGTAGTCAGGACACAGAACAATTTGCGCGTTTATGTTAAGCCCTCCGTCTGCAAAACGCCGTAAATAACTTAAAACCTTGCCGGCGTTTTTGTTGTTCAGCATTTTGCACCGAAGTTCCGGATTGGTTGTGTGAACAGAGATGTTTATCCTTGGAATGTTATATCTTAAAATTCTTTCTACATCATCATCGGTCATATTTGTCATAGAAACATAGTTGCCCTGCAGAAAAGAGAGCCTGTAATCGTCGTCTTTAAAATAGCAGGTCTCTCTCATTCCCTTTGGAAGTTGGTCGATAAAGCAGAACACACATTTGTTTCTGCATGATTTTGGCTCATCAATTAAAAGGGTATCGAAGTTAATGCCAAGAGGCTCAAAGTCAAAGTTATCAATAGATACCGTTCTGTCTGATAACTTTATTGTAACTTCTTCATTGCAGGAGGCATACATATAGTCAAGATAATCGTTTATTTCGATATCATTTATGCTTAAAATTACGTCACCGTCTTTTATACCCGCGATATCAGCAAGGCTATCGGGTAACACGTTTGAAACTCTGGCTGACATAAATTTGCCTCCTTTCCCATTTTATACTTTGCATACATAGTTAGTATATCACAAATGGGTTTTTATTACAAGTCTAAATATACAAAAACAACTGCAACATTTGTTGCAGTTGTTCTTTGCATAATAAGTAGTGGTTACGCTTCAACAGATATAACCTCTTTGCCTTTGTAAGAGCCGCAAGCCTTGCAAACTCTGTGAGGCTTATTGAACTCTCCGCAATTAGGGCAAGCAACCATACCGGGAACTGTAAGCTTCCAGTTAGCTCTTCTCTTGTCTCTTCTTGCTTTAGATGTTTTTCTCTTTGGAACTGCCATAGTGTATACACCTCTTTCTCGTATTTACTAAAATATAAGGGATACTCCCCAAACAAAGATTACCTTTGCATATTCTACGTATGTTTTAATATTTTACAACAATTTATCCAAAATGTCAAATCTGGGATCTGTTGTTCTTGTGTCGCAACTACATTCCTCATGGTTGAGGTTTTTACCGCACACAGGACAAATACCTATGCAGTCTTCACTGCAAAGCGATTTTGACGGAAGTGCCATAAAAAGATTTGTGTATAAAATCTCGTCAAAATCTACTGAAAAACCCGAAAATATAAGAAAATCAGGGTCTTCTTCGTTATCGGAGAAAGCGTCTTCTCTTTTCATCTTCTCGTCAACTGTAAAAGTGATTTCCTCAGTATAGGTCTCTGTGCAACGGTCACAAATCATTTCAATTTTTGTCTTTGCCTCGCCGACAAGTTCAATAGTGCCTGAAATATTTGTTGCACATCCTTCAAAATGAACAGGAGCAACTATTTTAAATGAATCATTGTCAGCAGATGAAAGTTCAACATCTTCTGTAATCTGCAGTTTCTTGCCGTCGTAGTTTAAAACAGATAAAAGATTAAGCTCCATAGGATAACCTCCATCTTGCCTGATTGATGCCTTGTAAATGCAACAAACAGACGGCAATTATTATATTACATTGCCGCTGGTTTGTCAAGTGATTTTTATTATTTTTAATTGATTTAAAGGAATTTTTTATTTTGTTGCAAGGTATGCGTTAATCTTTTCAACCAAAGCGTCTGCGTCAACACCGTGAACCGCAGCAGCCTGCTCTATGCTCTCGCCTGAAGCTGATGGGCATCCGAGACAGTGCATACCGATTTTAAGAAAGAACTCAGCAGTACCTGGGTCAAGCTGAAGAGCCTCCAGAATAATAGTATCTTTTGTTACCTGTGCCATAGTATATCCTTCCTTTCGTTTTTATCATAATGATTTACATATCAAATATTAGTATACCTTATATTTCGTAAAAATTCAAGTGTTTTTGCAAATAAATTTATAAAAACAACATTAATGTAAAACCTTTACAATTGTGGCACATATTGCAATACTTATCTTGACTTTACCGACGGTTTATTATATAATAAAACTTGTGTAAAACAAAGATTTTGTGAGGTGCAGACAATGATAAACGATTTAAAAGAAAAAATAATAAATGGTGGATTTGATGATATTCTGACTAAGATATACTGTGGGGCAGAATTTATTGACAAACAGAAAGAAAGGTACATAAAAGCTCTTGATAATTTTAAAAACATATATGGTGATAATGATGTGGAAATTTACAGTGCGCCTGGACGTACCGAGGTTGGCGGAAACCACACTGACCATCAGAACGGCAGAGTGCTGGCGGCCTCTATAAACCTTGATGCGATTGCCGTATGTGTAAAAAGAGAGAGTACAATTGTACGCATCACATCTGAGGGATATGGTGAGATTTGTGTTGATATTTCAAATCTTGATATTGTACCCGATGAGAAGGAGTCAACTGCTGCAATTATCAGAGGAACCATTGCGGCAATGAAGAATCGCGGATATAACATAGGTGCGTTTGATGCTTATGTTACAAGCGATGTATTATCAGGATCGGGACTTTCTTCGTCAGCGGCTTTTGAGGTTTTAATTGCAAACATTGTTTCCGGAATGTACAACGATGGCGGTGTTGACCCCGTAGTGATTGCCCAGATTGGCAAAGAGGCAGAGAATAAATACTTTGGCAAGCCGAGCGGTTTGCTTGACCAGACTGCATCGTCTGTGGGAGGCCTTATAAATATTGATTTTAAAGACCCGGCAAACCCCGTTGTGAAAAAAGTAGATGTTGATTTTAACAAATATAATCACAGTTTGTGTATCATTGATACAAAAGGTTCTCACGCAGACCTGACAGATGAGTATGCCGCAGTAACCATTGAGATGAAGAAAGTGTCTCAGTTCTTTGGTGTAAACTATCTGTCAGAGGTTAACAAAGAGGAGTTTTATAATAACCTTGCAGAAATCCGCAAGGTTACGGGCGACAGAGCCGTAATGCGTGCAATCCATTGGTTTGCTGAAAATTTAAGAGTTGACGGACAGGTTGCTGCCCTTGAAGCAGGGGATTTTGAAAAGTTTAAAAAACTTATAAAGGCATCGGGAGACTCTTCTTATAAATATCTGCAGAATGTATATTCTACAAAGAATGTTGAAGAACAAAACGTGTCTGTTGCACTTGCCATCAGTGATGAACTTTTAGGTGATAAGGGAGTCAGCCGCGTTCACGGTGGCGGCTTTGCAGGCACGATTGCGGCGTTTGTGCCAAATGATATGGTAGATAGTTATAAAAAGGAAATGGAAGCAGTTTTTGGCGACGATGCTTGCTATATTCTGAAAATAAGACCTGTCGGCGGAACAAGAATAGCATAAGTAAAGACTAACTATTAAAAGTCAATAGATAAAATGAAAAACGTTGAAAATTTTATCTAATAAAAAACAGGCATGGCAAACAGACTTCCCAAAGGAAGCCTCAAAAAGGTATTAGGAAACAA
>JAZSBQ010000056.1:0-4425 GCA_045602485.1 Clostridia bacterium | reverse complement strand
ATGCTAATTTTTCTTCTTTGCTGTGAAATACATTAGTTCCACCTTTTGGTCTTCCCATAAAATTCAACTCCTTTTCTTTAGTATAGCATAAAAAATGATGGCAGACACTTTTTTGTGTCTACCATCATTATATCACTTCATAGCGATTACCGCTACGACCCTTTTTTTGCTATTGTTATCCAATTGGTGGAAATACATACGTGCATGCAACCATTATGTGAAAAACCAAAACAAACCATGGAATAAATTTTGATAGGCTAACTCTAGCCCATTTGGATATAGACCTTTTCGGATATCCTATTTCCTGTAATATTTCATTTATTGATTCCTCTTGCTTTACCATTCTATAGCCTTCACATAACAATTAATAGACAAATATTGCAGATATAAGAACTCCTAATATTGGAAATATTTCCTGTGGTATAACTGTTTTTGGAAACATATTTACCTTTTCAGTTATATTGGGAAACAATATAACCGTCAACCCAATATATACGTCCTTGATAACTAAATCCCAATAATGCTTATGTCTGTAAATCCACTGCTCATTATAATATGCCAACGCAGTTTTCCCATTTTCCCCTATGCTATTCACAAAAATTCCTCCTTATCTTAAGCATTGTTTTTTATAAGCAAATACTCTGAACCCTGTGCGAGCAGTCTTATCCCATTAGTTCCATCCCATACAAGGCATTTAATATTATACTCTTTATCTATAGAATTTTCAATGTTTATGTCGAAAGATTTTGATATAGGAATCCATAGAAATCAAAGACCTGCTATATTCTATCCCTACCAAATCTCCCTCATTATTATATATTGCAATAATAATGTCGGCTGCCAAATCCTGTTCCGAAACATTATATATATCCGCATCTACAGTCAGAGTATTTTCGAAAAACTCTGCGTTTGCAATAATTGATTCGGCAGGCAAAATTTTTTGATTGCTCTCTTTCACTTTGGCAATAATATTAACATTGTACTCGGGCACACATATATATGTACTTGCACTGTTTGCATCTTCAAAAATACTTTCACCGCAATCCGACTCCCATTTATCAAATTCATATCCATCGGGAATATATGCAACAATTTTCGCATTCTCACCAGCATGTAATTCCTTAGAAAAACACATCTCCTTATTGTCAAAATAACCATCTTCTATAGTGACAATATATGTATCCTCTGATGTGGCCATTGTATCGAAGTCAGCAACTATTATATTATTATCGGCATCTTCAATAACATACGCACCCTCTGAATTAGCCGAAGTTTCTGTTGAACTATATTTTAATTCATTTATTAATTCAATATTGTTAAAGTTAGTAGTTCTTGTTTTATTTTGGTTTTCATCATATTCATCAATTGATATATCCATAGTTCCTGTGCCACTAATAGTCAACGTCCCTTTATCATCAAGCGTCCAAGTCAAATTATCACCGCATCTTCCGCTTGTTGCCGCAAAAGCAGGTGTTGGAAAAGCAATACGCAAACTACTCAACATACATAGCATAACCATCAAGCTGATAATTCTTTTCATTCTATTTACCCCCAAGTTAGCTTATATTTATCAAGAAAATGCAGCAATATTCACCACGTGAATATTATATTCAATTTATTTATGAATATCAAGAATATTTTATGCAATAATTGAATTAAAGAGGTGTTGGTATGAAAAATATAAAATTAATTCGCGTTACAAAGGATTATACTCAATTAAAGGTTCAAATGGAGACAGGTATAAATCAAAGTGTGCTTTCTAAGTATGAAACAGGCGAGTTGATGCCAACGAGCGAAAACCTTATAATCCTTGCCAAGTTCTATAATACAAGTGTTGACTTTCTCCTAGATTTAACCGATGAACAGAAACCTTATCTTCCTAAAAAATAAAATATAAACCATATTATTTTTCAAAATATAATAGCTCAGCGGACCGTCGGGGACGCCGGTCCCTACAACGTACTAAAAATGTCACTTATACGTGAAGTTTATGACATTACCAAAAATATAAACCCCGATGCAAAAGCGTCGGAGTTTATTGACATCTTTATAAAATTTCCACTCCTGCTTCTTTGCAGATTCGCAGAGTTTCTTCATCCCAGATGGAACTTTGTACCTCGCCGATGTGGGCTTTGCCAAGGAGTAACATACAAACCCTTGACTGACCAATGCCGCCGCCTATTGTAAGAGGTAACTCCCCTGCAAGAAGTGCCTTATGGAACGGCAACTCTCTGCGGTCATTGCATCCGGCTTCTTCCAACTGCTCAGAGAGAGACTTTTCATCAACGCGGATGCCCATAGACGAAATCTCAAGAGCACTGCCGAGGGCTTCGTTCCACACAAGAATGTCGCCGTTGAGTTTCCAGTCGTCATAATCAGGGGCACGTCCGTCGTGCTTTTTGCCCGACTTAAGTTTACCGCCAATCTGCATTATAAATATGGTCTTATGCTCTTTTGCAAAGAGATTTTCTCTCTCCTTGCCCGTCTTATCGGGATACATATCCTCGAGTTCCTGAGTTGTAACAAACGTCACCTCTCTGCAAAGTTCTGTTTTGATTACGGGATACACCCTCTTTACCTCTTCAAAGGTATCGCAAAGAGCATCCATAATCTGCTGCACAGTCTCTTTGAGATATTCAACGTTTCTCTGCTCTTTTGATATAACCTTGCACCAGTCCCACTGGTCAACATAAACTGAGTGAATATTGTCAAGTTCTTCATCCCTGCGGATTGCATTCATATCGGTGTAAAGACCTTTGCCCATATGAAAATCATACTTCTTAAGCGCCATACGCTTCCACTTTGCAAGAGAATGTACAACCTGAGCCTCTATCCCGACATCAGGAATATCAAAAGATACGGCTCTTTCAAATCCGTTGAGGTTGTCATTGAGACCGCTCTGGGTGCTCACAAAAAGCGGCGCAGTTACTCTGCGCAGATTAAGTGCCTTTGTAAAATTATCCACAAATGTTTTTCTGATAAGTTCTATTGCCGCATTGGTGTCATACAGACCAAGAGATGGCTTATACCCCTCCGGGATGTAACTTCCGCTCATAAACAAACCTCCAAATTCTATCCATTATCTCCACATACAAGAGCTAATTACCATTTAAACCAAAAGGCGTACGCCGTATCGGTGTACGCCTCTAATCTCTAATTATAATGTAATTTTTTTATATCGTCAAGTATTTTTATGCTATTGGCGTCAAATATATTACATATTCTCTGCCTTTTCTATTACCCCGCATGCGATGCGTTCTCCGCTGCCTCCGGAGGGCTGAGTTTTATAATCATCAGGTGACAAATGAATAACCACCGATTTACCGATTGCCTCATCAGGGGTGAACTTATCGGTATAGACAAGCATCTTTGCTGCCCCTCCGTTTGAAAAAAGAACAGGCAAATCTCCTGTGTGATTGCCGTGGGGCGCACCTTTTTTATTCCAGTGTCCGCCTGCAGACTCAAAGTCACCGCCCACGCATGGCTTTTCGTGGATATGGAACCCAAACGGCCCAATCTGCGGCGTCTCCTCTGTTTCTTCTGCAAATTCAGGCAATCCTTTTATGTCAACATCTACCCACGTGCCGTTCCCTGCCTTTTTAAACCCAACCGTACCTATAATTTTTGAATAATTTTCGTTTCCGTTTATGTATGCTATTGCGTCATAATTTGCCAGCATATATTTACCTTTGCCTTTCTGACCGCATAATTTTTTGTCTCTCGCAGCGGTCGTTTGAGAGACCGTTTACTGCTTCATTTTTAATATATGCCGCCGCTAAGTTATTGACACACCCGCAACATTTAAAATATTTCTCCTAATATTTCTGCAATACGAAATTTAATTTTTATATCCTGTCCCCCTCTGCTTATAAGTTCATATTCTTCTTCTGTGAGGTTATCCCTTAACACATCTTTTGATTTATCGGGCATTGTAACCATACCGTCCCCGATGCACAGCGGCGGATACATTACGCACCACCAGTTCTGCCCCTCTGCCCTGCCGATTTTTATGTTCACCGCGGTATATGTACCGCGTGGCAGGGCTATGTCTTCGTAAAACTTTGTGGGAAACTTACAACTGCCCACATCCACCGAAACCCTGTATCTTTTGCCTTGCTTTATAAGTTCGTCCTCTGCCGCTTTTTTTATTTCTTTTTTATATCTGTTTGCAATCTCCGTTGCTTCTGTCTGCGATCTACAATTTATAAAAATGCCCGAAAAATCCTCTAAGATTCTGTCCCTTACACATAGTTTTAATGACTGGTCATCAGGGCTGTCACTGTTTGCAACAACGTGAAGCCGAAGCACGCTGTCCTTTATATCATTTGTCAGGTTAAAAACATAGCCGACATAAAGTACGGCTGCTGCAAAAACGCTGATAAAAATCGGAATAAGTATTCTTGCGTATTTTGAGTTCATAATATG
>JAZSBQ010000055.1:0-3509 GCA_045602485.1 Clostridia bacterium | reverse complement strand
ATGAAGTGCTTGGTGTAAACAAAAACTCTTCTCCTGATGAAATAAAAAAGGCTTACAGAAAACTTGCTAAAAAATATCATCCGGACCTCAATCCAGATGACAAAGAAGGCGCTGAGGCAAAATTCAAAGAGGCTACAGAGGCATATGAAGTTTTAAGTGACGCTGATAAAAAACAGCGTTATGACCAGTTTGGTCATGCAGCCTTTGACCAAAGTGCCGGTGGTGGCTATGGTGGCTACGGCGGCGGCTTTGACGGCTTTGATATGGGTGATATATTCAGCAGTTTCTTTGGCGCTGGCTTTGGCGGTCAACGCAGTAATCCAAATGCCCCACGCCGAGGCAGAGATTTAGGATACAATATTGATTTAACCTTTGAAGAAGCCTGCTTTGGTGCTGAGCGTGAAATCACTGTAAATCACCTTGAAAAATGTGAGGAATGTGGCGGTACAGGTGCGGCAAAAGGCAGTGCACCAATTACTTGTCCTACATGCCATGGCTCAGGTCAGGTAAAAACAGTTCAACGTACACCTCTTGGAAACTTTCAGAGTGTACGCACCTGTGACAGTTGCGGCGGCAAAGGTACTATCAACAAAAATTCTTGTCAACATTGTGGCGGCGAGGGTAATGCACGAAAAACCAAAAAGGTCAGAGTTAAAATTCCTGCAGGTATTGACAATGGTCAACAAGTTTCTGTCAGGGGCGAGGGTGACGCCGGCACAAATGGCGGCGGAAACGGCGACCTTATTTTGAATATAAGAGTTAAAAATCATAAGATATTTGTGCGTCAGGGATATGATATCCTTTGTGATTATCCAATATCTTTTGTACAGGCAACTCTTGGTGCAGAGGTTAAAGTACCTACAATAGATGGCCACGTATCATATAATATCCCTGAGGGAACACAAAGCGGCACGGTTTTCAGACTAAAAGGCAAAGGTGTAACCAGAGTACACTCTACTCAACGCGGCGATCAGTATGTCACAATTAAAGTAGAAATCCCCAAAGGACTTACAGATAGTCAAAAGGATTTACTTCGTCAGTTTGATGACACTGTTGACCCTGCAAAATACAAACAAAGAAAATCCTTCTTTGATAAGATGAAGGATATATTAAAGTAAAATACTTAAAAAGCACAGCAGATAAACTGTGCTTTTTGGCGTTATAAAATTATTTACGAGGTACACATTATGGAATGGATTAAAACAACAATTACAACAACAGCTGAGGGAATTGACCCTATAAGCGGCAGACTTTTAGACCTTGGTATAAACGGTATAGAAATTATTGACAAAGATGATTTTAAAGAGTTTCTGGAAAACAACCGCAAATATTGGGACTATGTAGATGAAGAACTTGAGCGTTTAAAAGATGCAGATACCCAGATAAACTTCTACCTCTTTCGTGATGTCGCAGGAATTGAGCAATTAAATGCCGTAAAAGCATCTATGGAAGAATTAAAATCAATTGATAAAGATAGTACATACGGCAGTTTAGAAATTACTACCGACAATGTCAAAGATGAAGACTGGTCTGAAATATGGAAGCAATACTTCCACCCAATCCCTGTCGGACGAAACATACTTATTTGCCCCCAATGGGAAAAGCCTAAAGACACAGAAGGCAGAACAGTATTTACAGTTAATCCTGGTATGAGTTTTGGCACAGGCTCACACCCAAGCACACGTTTTTGTCTTGAAGAGATAGAAAACCACTTAAAAAAAGGGGATACCGTTCTCGACCTTGGATGCGGCTCAGGCATCTTATCTATCACAGCCCTTCTTCTCGGTGCATCCTCTGCCGTTGCTGTTGATATTGACTCAAACGCAACAGGCGTTGCATACTCAAACTTAGCACTTAATAATCTTTCAAAAGAAAACTACGTTACATATATCGGTGATATAACTACAGATACAGAACTACGTTCAAACCTTGGCAAACACGATGTTGTTCTTGCAAATATTGTTGCAGATGTAATTATTGCCCTCTCACCATATGTGCGTGACTTTATGAAAGAAAACGCAACATTTATATGTTCCGGCATAATTTTAGAGAGGCTTGATGAAGTAAAAGAGGCTTTAACCAAAAACGGTCTTGAAATTATAAGCATAAAAAATGATGATGACTGGGCGGCAATAACTGCTAAATAAATATTAAAGGTGAACTTATGAGAAGATTTTTTACAGAGCCTGATAACATACAAGGCAACATAGCGAATATAACAGAGGACGCTATGCATATCACAAAAGTCCTTCGTATGCAGGAAGGCGATATGATTACCTTGTTTGATGGCACAGGATACGAATATACTGCAAAACTGACAAACATAAATAAAGATGTCTGCACAGCCGAAATCATATCCAAAAATATGTCCACTCTTGAGCCTGATACAAAAGTCACCATATATCAGGGAATCCCAAAATCAGGCAAAATGGAGGGCATCATACAAAAATCCGTTGAACTTGGTGTGTATGCAATTGTACCGGTTGAAATGGACAGATGTGTAGCAAAACTTGATGGTGGCAAAAAACAGGCCGAGAGAATAAAACGTTGGAACAAAGTTGCGGTCGAAGCAGCAAAACAATGTGGCAGAGGTATTCTGCCCGAGGTAAAAGAACCTGTTTCATTTAAAACAGCTATTGAACAGATGAAGTCAGGAGGGCTTCCTCTTATGCCCTATGAAATACTTGCCTCGTCTGAAGATTCATCTGTCAAAAACGTTTTATCTCAAAACAATAATACAGAAATCAGTGTTATTATCGGTCCTGAGGGCGGCTTTTCTGATTCAGAAGCAGAATATGCAAAAAGCAACGAAATTAACCTTGTCGGCCTTGGCAAACGGATTCTGCGCACCGAAACAGTTAGCAGTGCAGTACTTGCTATAATTATGTACGAAAAAAATGAAATGTAAAATATACAAAGGAGAACTAATATGAACAAAAAAGATAATAAGCAAAAAGGTCTAACTAAGGCAGAGAAAAACGAAAAACTTACCAACTGGTATATGATTACCTTAACTTGGGGCGTTGTTGGTATAATTGCACTCTTACTTTATAAAAACTGTTATACAACAATGAGTATACTTCCATATATAAATGTAATCAACTGGGCGTTGACGGCCATTTTTGCAATTGGCGCCATTGTATTATTTGTACTTGGCAAAATAAATGTTATTAAAAACACAAGCCGCGCTAACAACTATGCTATATTCCTTGGCGTATGCGGATTGACAACACTCTGGCTTGCACTTTATAATAAAATCAGACTTATCCTTGAATCTGCATCACAGACACTTCTCAACAACCCTGCGTTGACAGTTTCATCTTACTGGAACATAAATATTCCAATTATAGCAATTGGTGCGTATCTTATTATTACATTTATTGTATACGTAATCAAAGTAACAAGAAAGTAAAAAAATAGTCGCTCATATGAGCGACTATTTTTTATTTAACAACTATGTTTATAAGTTTCTTTGGTACTGCAATGCATTTTACAATCTCTTTGCCTTC
>JAZSBQ010000054.1:0-4959 GCA_045602485.1 Clostridia bacterium | reverse complement strand
AAAAATGAGTAAATATTTTCTTGCAATCGATATTGGCGCATCATCCGGCCGTCATATCATTGGTTGGATTGAGGACGGAATTTTAAAAATAGAAGAGGTTTACCGCTTTGAAAATAACCTTGTAAAGCAGGGAGATTCTTTTATATGGGATATAGATAATCTCGAAAATCAGGTAAAACTCGGCATAAAGGAATGCGGTAAAATCGGTAAAATTCCGCAGACCATTGCGATAGATACATGGGGCGTTGACTATGTTCTCCTCGATGGAGACAAAAAGAGACTTGACCCTGTATTCTGCTACAGAGACCCAAGATGTCTCGAAGTTATGGATGAGGTAGAGGCCCCATTTACACAGCAGGGACTTTATGCAAAAACAGGCGTGCAGAGACAGAGTTTTAACACTATCTTCCAGTTGTGCTGCGACAAGAAGAGCGGAAAGATGGACAAGGCTGAGTATTTTATGATGATGCCTATGTATCTCTCTTATTGCCTCTGCGGTGAGATTGCCAACGAGTACACCGAGGCAACAACAGGCGGAATCATAAACGCCGAAACAAAGACGTGGGATATGGATATTATAGAGACACTCGGCTACAAAAAGTCTTTGTTTGATACATTGCTTACACCATCTACAAAGATTGGTAGTTTTACTGATGAGATGAAGGCGTTTGCAGGCTTTGATGCAGAGGTTGTATGCTGCGCAAGCCATGACACAGGCAGTGCCGTTGCAGCGTGCCCCCTTGAGACAGATGCTATGTATATTTCTTCGGGTACATGGAGCCTTATCGGTACAGAGAGAGAAACCGCAGTGCTCACAGAAGAAGCGAGAGAGGCAAACTTTACAAACGAGGGCGGTATTTTATACAGATACCGTTTCTTGAAGAACTATATGGGAATGTGGTTGCTGCAGAACATCCGCAGAAACCTCAACAAGTCAATGTCCTATGATGAGATGATGTATCTTGCGAAAGACAGCGGCAAATATCACTATATTGATGTAAACGCACAGGCTTTTGTTGCCCCTGATAATATGATTGATGCAATAAGAGAATACCTCGGTATGCCGGACCTTGACCTTGGCATTGTTATAAACAGTGTTTATCACTCACTTGCAAAGGCGTACACAGATGCGGTTGCAGAACTTGAGAAGATTTCGAGCAGAGAGGTATCTGCTATTAACATTGTTGGCGGCGGATGTCAGGATGCTTATCTTAATGAACTGACCTCAAAGTACACAGGCAAAAAGGTATATGCAGGCCCCGTTGAGGCAACCGCTATCGGCAATATGGTTGCACAGATTTTGTATCTTAATGAAAATATGACAATAGACGATGCGAGAGAATTAATTAAAGTTTCTTTTAAAATAGAGGAGGTAAAATAATGAGTAGATTTGAAGAAGCAAAACAGATTTATGCAAAGTATGGAGTAGATGTAGAGGCAGCACTTAATACCCTTAAGGATGTGCCTGTTGCGATTCATTGCTGGCAGGGTGATGACGTTGTTGGATTTGACTTTTCAGAGGCACTTTCCGGCGGAATTCAGACAACAGGCAACTACATAGGAAAGGCCCGTACACCATATGAACTTATGGACGATATGGACAAGGTGTTCTCTCTTGTTCCCGGTAAGAAAAAACTTAACCTTCATGCAAGTTATGCGATTTTTGATGACAATAACAGAGCAGACAGAGACTCTATAAAGCCTGAGCATTTTGCGCCCTGGGTAAAGTTTGCAAAAGAGCGCAATATGGGTATTGACTTTAACCCGACTTACTTCTCTCACCCTATGGTAAAAGACGGACTTACCCTGTCATCTCCTGATGAGACAGTCCGCAAATTCTGGGTTGAACATGGTAAGCGTTGTATAGAAATTGCAGAATACTTTGCGAACGAGACAGGTGTTCTATCAGTTGTAAACTACTGGATTCCTGACGGATACAAGGATGTACCGTCAGACAGACTGGGTCCGAGAGCGAGATTTAAAAAGTCAATGGACGAGATAATCTCAATCCCCTATGACAAGACTAAGGTTTATGTCTGCATTGAGTCAAAGGTGTTTGGTATCGGCGTTGAGTCATATACTGTTGGCTCTGCTGAGTTTACTCTTAACTATGTTGCAAAGAACGGACTTGTTCCGCTTATGGATAACGGACACTATCATCCGACAGAAGTTGTATCTGACAAGATTTCCTCAATGCTTCTGTTCTATGACAAGGTTGCGCTTCACATTACAAGACCTGTTCGCTGGGACAGTGACCATGTGGTGCTCTTTGATGACGAGACAAAAGAAATTGCAAAAGAGATAGTACGCAATGATGCTCTTGACAGAGTGTTTATTGCAACCGACTATTTTGATGCATCAATCAACCGTATCTCTGCGTGGATTACAGGGCTTAGAAACGTTCAGAAGGCACTTTTGTTTGCGCTTCTTCAGCCAAATAAGATGCTTAAAGAACTTCAGGACAGTTACGATATGACATCATTAATGGTTCTTCAGGAAGAAATGAAGACAGCTCCCTTTGGAGATGTATGGGAAGAATACTTAATGCGCGAGGATGTGTCATTTGACTATCTCACAGAAGTAAAGAAGTACGAGGCAGATATTCTCTCTAAGAGAGCATAAATTTAAGACTAAAACAACAAAGGAGTATCCAATGCGAAAGTTACTTGCGATATGGGCGGCAAAAGCAGCAGCAATAGCGGGCAGGCTGATGGGAAAGAAGTCCTCGTCGACCCCCGGCAGTATTGCTATGAAGATTTGCCCTGACATTATTAAGATACTGTCAAAGAATATAAAAAAAGGAGTTGTGGTTACCTGCGGTACAAACGGCAAGACCACAACAAACAACCTTTTGAACAGTGCGCTTATAAAGTGCGGTTATACAACTGTGTGTAACAACCTTGGCGCCAATATGACAAGCGGCGTTGCAAATGCCCTTGTTCTGTCGTGCAATCTGCTTGGGTCACTTTCGGCGGATTATGGAGTCTTTGAGATAGACGAGGCGTACGCAAGACGTGTGTTTGCACATATAAAGCCTGATTTTATGGTAATCACCAATCTTTTCAGAGACCAACTTGACAGGTACGGAGAGATTGAGACCACATCTGCCCTAATCGACGAGGCTATCTCTATGGCAGATGGCGTAAAACTTATATTAAACGGAGATGATCCGCTAAGCACTCAGTTTGGCGAGGGCAGAGATGCACGATACTTCGGCATATCAGAGCAGGTTTTGCCTCAGGGTGACGAGGCAAAGATAGGTCACTTCTGCCCAAAGTGCGGACACGAGCAATTGTACAATTACTTCCATTACAGTCAACTTGGCGACTACTACTGTGAGAATTGTAAAAATGCACGCCCCAAAATTGATTTTGACGCAACTGATGTTGACCTTTCAGGCTCAATGAAGTTCTCTGTCAACAAGAGTGTGAAAATTGATGTAAATTACAGAGGATTTTATAACATCTATAACATTCTTGCGGTGTATTCCGCCCTCTCTGTTATGGGAGTTAACACCGACGGTTTTAACGAAATACTCTCTGACTACAAGCCGCAGGCAGGCAGAATGGAACTTTTCAACCTTAATAAGCCTGTGATTTTAAACCTTGCAAAAAACCCTGCGGGCTTTAATCAGGCGATACAGACAGTAATGCTTGATAAGCGCAGAAAGGATGTCATAATCGCAGTAAATGACGCGCCGAGCGACGGTCAGGATGTTTCCTGGATATGGGATGTTGACTTTGAGAAGTTAAAGGATAATAACTTAAAAACCCTCTCTGTGTCGGGCGTCAGACTTTACGACCTTGCTCTCAGATTCAAATACTCAGGCATAGTGCCAGACAATATCTCAAGAAATATAAAGAGTTTGATAGAGCGTGCCCTCAGGACAGACGCAGAGGTTTGCTATGTTCTTGTAAACTACACAATGCTTTTCTCAACGCAGGAGACACTTCTTGATATGGAAAAGAAAACAGACGGCGGAGGTGCAGAAAATGAGTGATAAGATAATCAGAATCATACATCTGTATCCCGACTTTTTGAACCTTTACGGAGATAAAGGGAATATAGCGGCTCTTAAAACAAGACTCAGTATGCGTGGCATCGAAACTGAGGTTATTGAAGTTACAAGTAAAAATAACGATTTCAGCGTTGAGGATGCCGATATAATCTTCCTCGGTGGAGGCTCTGACAGAGAGCAGGAGATAGTTTGCGGTCTTTTGAAAGAAAAAGCAGAGCAACTTAAAGCCTATATTGAAAACGACGGAGTTTTCCTTGCAACCTGCGGCGGATTTCAGATGATAGGAAACTACTATATGACAGATGGCGGAAAAGTAGAAGGACTTGGTCTTCTTGATATAAGTGCGGAATATAACGAAAAACGCCTTATCGGCAATGTTGTTCTGGAATCAGGATGGGTAAATCAGAAAATTGTCGGATTTGAAAACCACCCGTCAAGAACAGACATAGGCAGGTATGCTCCCCTTGGCAAGGTTGTTGTTGGCTATGGCAACGCAGACGATGACGGATACGAGGGCTTGATATACAAAAATGTAGTGGCAACAAACCTTCACGGGCCGCTGCTTCCTAAAAACCCCATGCTTTGTGACTATTTGTTAGGTATGGCGCTAAAGAAAAAGTACTCTGATTTTACAGAACTTGATGTTCTTGACGATACCCTTGAAAACGCGGCTAACGAGCAGATAGTAAAAAGATTTGTTACAGATAAATAAGACTATAAAAAGCGGTGCATTGCACCGCTTTTTAACGGGAGAAAAGTATGAACAAAAGTAAATTATATTCATTTTATATTATTGCCGCAGGGGTGTTGTGGGGCACTATGGGAGTCTTTGTGCGCTCTCTGTCGCAGTACAACTTTACATCGATGCAGATTTCGGCACTTCGCCTGATTATCGGTGTGGTTATGATTGTCATTTTTACGGCAATAAAGGACAGAAAACT
>JAZSBQ010000053.1:0-2247 GCA_045602485.1 Clostridia bacterium | reverse complement strand
ATAGACCGGAACTGAAGGGCGCAGTCGAAAAGTTTTTCGATGTTGTGCAAGGTCTGTATAAACCACATCTAAAGGGTAAAGGCGTTATAGAGCCTGACTATCAGGAAAGAGGCGCACACGATTATAGAAAAGATGCACGGTTGACAATGGCAGATTTTGAAAAAATCCTTCTCCGTTGCATTGTGTATTACAACAGCCAGAGAATAGTTGAGAATTTCCCGTATACAGAAAATATGCTTGCAGACGGTGTGAAACCATATGCAAGCGAGATATGGAACTATGGACTAAATCAAGCCGATGCAAATCTTATTCCAGCCGATTATAACACTTTGGTTTTAACCCTCTTACCGAGGACAACGGGCAAATTCAGCAGAAAGGGTCTGATAGTAAACAAATTACGATATAAACACGATGGATTTACAGAAAGATACTTAAACGGCGGCACGGTCACGGTGGCATATAACCCGGAGGATGTTGCCGAGGTTTGGTTATTGGAAAAGGGCGTTTATACCCCTTTTACGCTGATTGAGAGCCGTTTTTGTGGCAAGGGTACACAGGAAGTCGAAGCAATAAAAGAGACCCAGAAAGCCGCTGTAAAAGCCGCCACAGCAGACAATATACAGGCAAAAATTGACCTTGTTAAACACATCGGCATTGTTGCCGCTTCCGCTGCAAATCAAGGCAATACAAGTATAAAAGGCATAAGGGATAACCGTAGGAGAGAGCAACAGAAAACCCACATTGACTATGTAAAGGAGAGTGCAGCCAATGAATGATATTTTAAAACTGATACCGGAGATGAAAGCCGGTAATGCGTTAATATCGGCATTGTCGGTGTTACCTGCTTATGATGAAAATATCCGCTCCCAGAATGAGGCTGTACGCTTGATTGCATTATCAGACCTTTACAGGGTATATATTCCCTCTCCGATGACAACAGAGATTTACAGCAAGTTATATCTTGCCCTGCTCCGTTCTCTTCAAAAGAAGATGACGAAAACGGCGGTAATACAACAGAATCAAAACCATAGAGCCATACAACAGCAAGAGTACACCGGCATAATGGGCGGGTCTGATAGTTTTACCATCATAGGAAATTCGGGTATAGGAAAGAGTTCTGCTATCTCCCGGTCTTTGTCTCTGTTACAGGCAGACGGAATTATAGAGACTCAAAAGCCATATGCAAAAATCATTCCTTGCGTTGTGGTTCAATGCCCCTTCGATTCATCCGTTAAAGGGTTGCTATTAGAAATTCTGCGAAAAGTGGATGAGGTTATAGGCAGTGACTATTATAAAAACGCCTTAAAAATCCGTGTAACAACAGATATGTTAATAGGCAGCGTGAGTCAGGTTGCAATTAACCATATAGGGTTGTTAGTGGTGGATGAGATTCAAAACGTAGTCAACAGCAAGCACGGGAAAAGCCTTGTCGGAATGCTTACCCAACTAATCAACAATAGCGGTATTTCCATCTGTATGGTAGGGACACCGGAAAGCAGTTTGTTTTTTGAACAGGCGATGCAACTCGCCCGCCGTTCTCTGGGGCTGCATTATCAGTCATTGGAATGTGACAGATATTTTTATGATTTTTGTTGTACTCTGTTTTCTTACCAGTACACCAAACATAAAGCAGAAATATCGGATGCTATTATAAATTGGCTGTATGAGCATAGCGGCGGTATAGTCTCTGTTGTGGTCTCTTTGATACACGATGCACAGGAAATAGCCATATTGAACGGCAAAGAGATTTTGAGCATAGAGGCGTTAAACGAAGCATATAAAAAGCGGTTATCTATGCTGCATAGTTATATAGAGCCTACAATCAAGCACAGAAAGCAGACTGCCACAAAGAAGAAAGCAAAGCCAGAACCGCCACAGATAAACGGTGATATTACGGACGATTTCAGCATATCAGAGTTAGCCGCCACAGCGAAAGCCAATAACAGCGACATTGTAACTTTGTTAAAGGCACATATAGCCATAGAGGAGGTGCGGGTATGATTTCTTATTTACCGGAGATATACCCGGATGAATTGGCGTATAGTTGGTTTTGCCGCTATTATGTACATACCGGCAGTTTGACCCACAAAGCCGCTCTAAATGATATTTTATCCAATAGACACGACAACCCAAGCAAGGAGTTTTTAGGGCATTTGAATCCAGATATGCTAACAGCAATACAGAGGATGTACCCCATTAGTGATGTAATCCTATGTCATACGATGTACCCGCAATACGCAAGATTCA
>JAZSBQ010000052.1:0-9514 GCA_045602485.1 Clostridia bacterium | reverse complement strand
AGACAGTCTGTGGCTTGACAGAGAGCCGACTGTTGATGAGATAAAGGCTGATTTTGAGACAAGAGACCTTACAAAATATGAAGCGGTGGTATTCTGTGGTTATGGCGAACCGATGATAAGAGCATATGATGTAATTGAGGTATCAAAATGGCTTAAGGCAAAAATGCCCGATATAAAAATCAGAATTAACACCAATGGTCAGGCAAATCTTATATGCGGAGAGGATATTACCCCAAAACTTGAAGGACTTATCGACTGCGTATCTATAAGCCTTAACGCCGAGAACGCCGCAAAGTATCAGGATGTGTGCCGGAGTGAATTTGGCGAGTCGGCGTACGATGGGCTTTTAGAGTTTGCCACACTTGCGAAGAAATATGTGAGAGAGGTTGTATTCTCGGTTGTGGATGTAGTGTCAAAAGAAGAGATAGAGGCTTGCCGAAAGATAGCGCAGGAGCGCGATGTGACCTTCAGAGTCAGAGAATATATAGAGTAAGAAGTGGGAGAGTTTATGCTTAGTTTAAATGAGATAACAATAGATAAAAAAGAACTGATAGAGGAATATCTTAAAAGACGCCTTAGCCGTAACTCGGAGTTTTCCTTTACCAATCTTTTTATGTGGCGCAAAAGTTATGATATGCGCTATGTTATCATAGACGATATGCTTTGTATAATGCCAAAACACGCGGACGGGCCGAGAAGTGCTACCTTCCCTATCGGTTTTGTTGACAAGGACGGAAGAGAGAGGGGTATAAAGCCGGTTATAGAAAAACTTACAGAGTATTTTGAGGAAATTGGCGAGGTGCCTCTTATCCGTTTGTATGACGAAAAGACGGTCAAAATTTTGACAGAGAGTTTCCCCGACAGGTTTATAATAACCGAAGACCGGAACAGTTTTGACTATGTATATAATGTAGAAGAACTGATAAACCTCCCGGGCAAGAGGTTCCATTCAAAAAAGAACCATGTAAATAAGTTCAAAAAACTCTACCCCGACTATGAATACTGCAAAATGACTCCTGAGAACAAAGAAGAGTGTCTTGCTCTCTTTGACCAATGGAGAGAGGGTAAATCCCTTGAGGGAGCGGGTCTTGACGAGGAAAGAGAAGCAGTTCGCGAACTGCTTGATAACTGGGAGGTTCTTGATATAACAGGGGGATGTCTGAGGGTAGATGGCAAAATGGTCGCGTTTTCTCTCGGCGAGCGTCTTTTTGACGATACGGTAGTTATTCATTTAGAGCACGCAGACACAAGTTATGAGGGGTCTTTTGCCACGATGAACAGGGAGTTCCTTGCAAATGAGTGGAGCGGATATAAATATGTAAACCGCGAAGAGGATATGGGTATCCCCGGAATGAGAAGAGCAAAAGAGTCTTACAGACCTGCCTTTATGGTAAAAAAATATGTTGCAACCCCGGTGTAATATAACAGGGGTAGTAACAGGTTAGTGACAGGGGTAGTAACCCATTATATAAACAAAACAAAACTTATTATATATAAAAATAAATTTAAAAATTTTAAAAAAAGGCTTGCATTTTCTTTATAATGGTGTTATAATGTCAAAGTTGTTAATAAATGTGCCGCTAGCTCAGCTGGATAGAGCGTCTGACTACGGATCAGAAGGTCGGGAGTTCGAATCTTCTGCGGCACGCCATTTGAAAAGACAGATTTCATTTGAAATCTGTCTTTTTGTGTTCCTGTTCCATTGACAAAAGATGTATCATATGGTAAAATTTTTGTGAGGTTAGGAATGAAAAAGATATAAAGGAGAGTCGGTATGAAAATAGCAATAGGAAACGACCACGCAGCGGTTGAGATGAAACTTGAAATTAAAAAGTATCTTGAAGAAAAGGGGCACGAGGTTGTAAACTTTGGCGTAGATTCAAGTGAAAGTTGTGATTATCCGATTTACGGCAAAAAGGTTGCCGATGCAGTAGTGAGCGGAGAGTGTGAATGCGGAGTGCTGATTTGCGGCACAGGTGTTGGAATCTCAATTGCGGCAAATAAAGTAAAGGGCATAAGAGCCGCGGTTTGCTCAGACCCTGTAACTGCACGACTGACTAAACTTCATAATAACGCAAACATAATTGCATTTGGCGCAAGAATTGTAGGTACAGAGACAGCTATGGCGATAGTGGACGCTTACCTTGATACAGAGTATGAGGGCGGCAGACACCAGAGAAGAGTAGATTTGATTTCTGATATAGAAAATAAAAATTTATAAGGAGAGATAAAAATGTTAAAAGGAATACCAAGTATAATTTCACCCGAGCTTTTGAAAATCCTGATGGAGATGGGACACGGAGATGAACTTTGCATAGGTGACGGTAACTTCCCGGGAGAGAGTATGGGACAAAAGTGCGTAAGATGTGACGGCCACGGCGTGCCAGAGGTGCTCGAAGCAATACTTAAGTTATTTCCTCTTGATACATATGCACAGCCACTCTATCTTATGGCAAAGGTGCCCGGCGATGATGCTGATGTGTCTATCTGGAAGGAATATGAAGAGATTGTAGCACTCCATACCGATGCAAAGATGGAGTTTTTAGAGAGATTTGATTTTTACGAGAGGGCAAAGAATGCCTATGCAGTGCTCATGACGGGCGAGAGCAAAATATACGCAAATATAATCATTAAAAAGGGCATAGTAAAAGAAAATTAATCGATGGGACGAAATACCGCAGATAGGTAAAAGACAGGCAAACGGAAAAAACGTTTGCCCGTCTTTTGCAATCATACAAAATGTCAAATATTATTGGTAATTTTGGACAATATAAAAATAAGAAAAAGAGGAAATTTTTTAATAAAAGGGCTTGACAAAAGGGGAAGATGTTGATATAATAATAAGGTCGCATTGATACGAGCGGGTGTAGTTCAATGGTAGAATCTCAGCCTTCCAAGCTGATTGCGTGGGTTCGATTCCCATCACCCGCTCCATTTGTTTTTTGCCGATAGGCAAGCAGCCTTATTAAATACGCGCCTGTAGCTCAGCTGGATAGAGCAACTGCCTTCTAAGCAGTGGGCCAGGGGTTCAAGTCCCTTCAGGCGCGCCAAAATATGGTGGGTATAGCTCAGTTGGCTAGAGCGCCAGATTGTGGCTCTGGAGGTCAAGGGTTCAATTCCCTTTATCCACCCCATTTTTTATATTATGGGCTGTCGTCAAGCGGTAAGACACAGCACTTTGACTGCTGCATTCGTAGGTTCGAATCCTGCCAGCCCAGCCACTTTTTTAAAAATTTAATAATATGACCCATTAGCTCAGTTGGCAGAGCACTTGACTTTTAATCAAGGTGTCCGGAGTTCGAATCTCCGATGGGTCACCAGAAAAAAGACATCCATCGGATGTCTTTTTTCAGTTATATTTGTTCCTTGCGGAACAAGTGATATTGCCCTTCGGACAGTGATATTCGCCTGCGGCGAGTTAAAAGTGGAACTGAAAACATAGATGATTATGCTAAAGAAAGTGCATTATAAATTTACTGAAGCATAATTTTTACCATGGCATTCTGTTTTCAAAATACACAAAATGATTGAATTTTAATAAAATTTATAGTATAATATATAAAAATTATTAAAATAGCAATTAAAAGGATTTAATCAGATGCAACAGAATAATAACTACATATCAAAAACAAGAGGAATATATTTTTTGCGGCTTAGTGGCAGGGTTGTTATATTCTTTATTGCAATTCTTATATACATATTTGACAGAGAAAAATTTAATATAGCTGATGGATGGAATTTCTTTAATAAGATTTCGCCTTTACATCTTTTGTGGATAATCTGGATGTGGGATATGATTTTACAACTCATACCTGTTAAAGCACATATTTCCATAGGGTCTCAAAAGGTGTTTGAGTCATTGTTCAGACCAATAAAAGAGAAAATCAACTATAAAAATCTGAAACAATATATTAAAGACACAACTGCATCGGCATACAAAGTTATGGTAATATGGATTGTACTCGTCGCAGCAATTAGCGTGTTGCATTTAACAGAGATTATAGACACAGGAGTAATGATACTGTTATCGACATTTTTTTATGTGTGTGATTTGATATGTGTCCTTATTTGGTGTCCGTTCAGACTTATAATGAAAAATAAATGTTGTACCACCTGCAGGATATTTAACTGGGATCACCTGATGATGTTCTTGCCAATAGTAACAGTCAACAGTTTTTACTCCTGGTCACTTGTTATATTTTCGCTTTTAATATGGCTTATATGGGAAGTTTGTGTATTCACATACCCAGAGAGATTTTGGGAGAATAGCAATATGGCACTTAGATGCTCAGAATGTACGGATAAACTTTGTACTCAGTATTGCAGAAAATTGAGAAAGTAGAAATGTTTTGACTATAGAATTGAATTACATAAAAAAATTAAGGAGACATAATCTCGAACTGTTCTGCTTTGTTAGTGACAAAATTTTATGATAAATACAAAGCAGAATTATAAAAACAAGAATATATTATGGACAGCCGGAATATTAAAGAAGGCAATTCTTGATGAAGTACGCTATACAACAACAGGCAGTGTTATCGGCACACATATTGGTTCCGGTGCTGTGGCTGTAGCATTTTTAAGAAATAATAAAAGAAAAGGAACAAATTTATGACAAAGAGAGCAAAAAAGCCGTTGAGATGGGTTCGTTTGGATAATGCAGCGAAAATCTATCCTGCGGCAATACGGAAAAATTGGAGTAATGTTTTCAGACAATCCGTAACCTTATATGATAATGTGGATACAGGTGTATTAAAGTCTGCCTTAGACATTACCGTTAAACGTTTTCCGTCTATTGCTGCCCGTTTGCGTAAAGGTGTATTTTGGTATTATCTGCAACAGGTTGAATCTGCACCGGAAATCAGAGAAGAATACAGTTATTCGCTTACATATATGAGTAAAGAAGAAATGCGAAAGTGCGCTTTTCGGGTGATTGTTTACAATAATCGTATCGCCGTTGAATTCTTCCATTCTTTGACCGATGGTACAGGCGCCCTGATTTTTCTCAAAACCTTGGTTGCAGAATATCTTGAACAGAAATATAACATCGAGATTCCTTGTGAGGATGGAATTGTAAGTCGTAGAGATTTACCTGCTGAAGAAGAATTGGAGGATTGCTTTCCAAAGAATGCAGGTGTGGTATCTGCAAGTCGAAAGGATACAAATGCGTGGCACATGTACGGAGAGCCGCAAAAAGATGGGCTTTTAAATCTCATTTGCTTCAACATACCTGTTAAAGAAGCGTTGGATATGGGACACAAATATAATTCGACTTTAACGGTGTTTATAAGTGCCGTTATGATGAAAGCACTCCTGAACTTACAAAACGAAAAGCAACCGAATACCAAACGTCAGAAACGAATAAAACTGCTGATACCCGTAAATCTTCGCCATTTGTTTCCGTGCAACACACTCAGAAACTTTGCAATGTATACCATTCCAGAGTTAGATCCCCGGCTTGGTGAGTACACTCTTGATGAAATCTGTAATGTGATTAAGCACAAAATGGGTATGGAGTTCACAGCGAAACACATGAGTTGTGTTATTGCAACCAATGTGAATGATGAAAAAAATCCATTTGTGCGGTTGATTCCGTTACCGCTGAAGAATGCTGTAATGAAAGCAATCTTTGACAGTGTTGGGGAGAAAAAATCATGTTTGACGCTCTCTAATATCGGTCAGGTAAAAGTGCCTGAAGTAATGACGAAGTACATCAAAAGGTTTGATTTTATTCTTGGCGTTCAGGCGGCAGCTCCGTATAATTGCGGTATGCTGTCCTTTGGAGATACTATTTATATTAATTTTATCCGCAATATTAAAGATGCGGAACTGGAACGGCACTTTTATGCTGTTTTGCAGGAGTTAGGACTTTCGGTTATGGTGGAAAGTAATCAGAATGAGAGGTAAGCGTATGTATTGTATAAATTGTGGTGTAAAAATGGCTGACAGTGAAAAGAAATGTCCACTTTGCAATACTGTCATTTACCATCTGGATTTTAAGCATACAACCGCGCACCCGCTATATCCGGATAATAAGATGCCTGAGAACTGTTCAGGCTCTAAAGCATTAAATGGTACGATTATAGTGCTGTTCTTAATCCCGGTGCTCGTTTGTTTCTTTGCCGATATGTCATTTGACGGGAAAATGGAATGGTTTGGTTATGTTGCAGGGGCATTGATAGTTTCTTATATTGTTTTTGCATTGCCCCGTTGGTTTAATAAACCAAATCCTGTGATTTTTGCACCATGCAATTTTGTTGCAACAGCACTTTATTTGCTATATATCAATTTAGCCACGGAAGGTAGTTTTTAAGTTTTGCATTACCTGTCGTAGGTGGAATATGTCTTATCACTTGTACGGTTATTACACTTTTTTATTATTTACGAAAAGGAAAACTTTATATTCTTGGCGGTGCGTTTATGGCTTTGGGTGCATTTATGTTGCTCATTGAGTTTTTAATGGATATAACTTTTGGTTTGAGATTTTTTGGTTGGTCAATATATCCGTTGGTTGTGCTGTTTCTTTTTGGTGCTTTGTTTATCTATTTTGCGATAGATGGTGCGACTCGGGAGATGATAGGAGAGAAAACTATTTTTCTAATAAGTTCATTACATAAGCAAAAAGTAATGCATATCAAATAGTTAAAACCGGAATACCATTGATATTTGTATCCCAAAATGCTATACACGAGCGAAGCGAAAAACAATCAAAAAAGCAACACAACAAATTGATATATTTCATTCATATATGGGATGCGGATCAAGGTTTAGACAAAGAAAAAGGGTGAACAGTTTAGTCTGTTCACCCTTTTTCGCGTCTGTTAGAGTAATTTGCAAAACATTCCTTAGAGAAACACCCCAAGGAGTGTTTTTATATAACGCTATTCTGCTTTAGCCGGCTTTTTAAGCATAAAAGAGGAAGACCTTAAAAAACATAGAACTCTCAAATAAGTACAGAGAGGTGTTTGAGCATATAGATAGAAATCTGTCTGCTGATATAAAAATAAAAGACCTTAAAGATGCAATGAATTATTATGAGAGTTTATTTACCAAAACGTTTGTAAAGGATAATGGTATAACAATTAAGAAATATATACATGATAAAGTTATGGCAGAGGTGGAACAACTTTTGTTATTTTCGGATTTATCTGTTTCGGAAATATCAGAAAAACTCGGGTTATGTGAGATTTCGTATTTTACAAGATGGTTTAAAAAGTATAGGAACTGTGCACCTACCGAATACCGAAGAAAACATATGAACAGAAAGAATCTGATATAGCAAGAAAAAAGTTGACATTTCTTCTATAATATATTATAATAATTGAATATGTTATCATCGTGGTGGTATGCTCGCACAGGGGTGTTATTACGGCGAAAAGTGAAAGGATTGGTTTTATAATGGATAACAAAAAAATTACACTTACAAATGACGGATTAAAGAAGCTTGAGGACGAGCTTGAATATTTAAAAACTAAAAAAAGGAAAGAGGTTTCCGAGAAGATAAAGGTTGCGCTCGGTTTTGGTGACCTTTCCGAGAACTCAGAATATGACGAAGCAAAGAATGAGCAGGCTCAGGTAGAGATAAGAATTAACGAACTTGAAAATATGCTTAAAAATGTTGAGATTATTGACGCAGACGATATTGACAGAACAAAGGTAGGCATCGGTACAAAAGTGCAGATTCTCGATGTTGAGTTTGATGAGGCTGACTGGTATACAATTGTTGGCTCAACAGAGGCTGACCCGACAAATGATGACGAAAAAACAATCTCCAACGAATGTCCCCTCTTTATGGCAATAAAGGGCAAGGGTGTCGGCGAGGTTGCTGTGCTTGATACTCAGGATGGACCGGTTGAATACAAAATTCTTGCGATTGAGTAGGATTTAAAATTCCTGATTTCAGGTCACAAAACATAATTACAAAAGGGGAATTACTATGAGTGAAAATATTAATCAGAATGTAGAAACACAGGAGATAGACCTTAATGAGGTTTTAAAGATTCGCCGTGAGAAACTTGCGACACTTCGCGAAGAGGGAGAAGACCCATTTGCTATAACCAAATTTGATAGAACAAACCTTATAACAGATATCACGGAGAACTACGCAGAATACGAGGGCAAGGTTGTTACTGTTGCAGGCAGAATGATGTCAAAGCGTGTAATGGGTAAGATGTCCTTTGCTGACCTTCGTGACGGCAGCGGCAAAATTCAGCTTTGTGTAAAGAGAGACGAGATGGGCGATGACCCATACAAAAAGTATAAGAAGTTTGATATCGGTGATATCTTAGGCGTTACGGGTGAGGTTTTCACTACTCAAAAGGGGGAGATTTCTATCAGAACAAGCAAGATAGAACTTTTAAGCAAGTCTCTCCGTCCGCTCCCTGAGAAGTTCCACGGACTTACAAACACAGACCTCAGATACCGTCAGAGATATGTGGATTTGATTATGAATCCTGATGTAAAGCGTGCTTTTGAAATCAGAAGCAAGGTAGTAACGGGAATCCGGAACTATCTTGACAGCCGCGGCTATATGGAGGTTGATACTCCTATACTTAACACTATCGCAGGCGGAGCAAACGCCAGACCGTTTATCACTCATCATAACACACTCGATATTGATATGTATATGAGAATCGCGCCTGAACTTTATCTTAAGAGACTTGTTGTCGGCGGATTTGAAAAGGTATATGAGATGGGCAGACAGTTCCGTAACGAGGGTATGGACGTAAAGCACAATCCTGAGTTTACAACAATGGAGGTTTACGAGGCATACACCGACTATGAGGGAATGATGAACCTTACAGAAGACCTTATCTCAACTGTTACTCAGGAAGTTCTCGGCACAACAAAGATTACATATCAGGGCACAGACCTTGATCTGGCACCCGGTTGGGCGCGTATGACAATGATAGAGTCAATCAAAAAGTTTGCAGGTATTGACTTTGCAGAAACTTCTACCGATGCAGAAGCAGAGGCGCTTGCAAAATCAGTTGGCATAGAGGTTGAAAAGGGTATGACCCGTGGCGAGATTATAAACCTTGCTTTTGAAGAAAAGGTAGAGGATAACCTTGTTCAGCCTACATTTATCTATGAATACCCCGTTGAGGTTTCACCTCTTGCAAAGAGATATAAGGATAATCCCGGCTTTACCGAGAGATTTGAAGTTTTTATCCTCGGTTGTGAGTACGGTAATGCTTTCTCAGAACTTAATGACCCGATTGACCAGAAGAACCGTTTTATGGCTCAGGTTGAAAAGCGTGAAAAGGGTGACGAAGAAGCAAATATGATGGATGACGATTATGTAAACGCACTCGAGTACGGACTTCCTCCGACAGGCGGTCTCGGTATCGGCATTGACAGACTTGTAATGCTACTCACTGACAGTTCTTCAATCCGCGACGTGCTTCTCTTCCCCACAATGAAGCCACTTTCCGACAAGTAAGGTTGCAAAGCAACCGCAACGGGTCGAGAGCGCGCATAAACGTGCATTCATGCACAGCGAGCGTGAAAGGGC
>JAZSBQ010000051.1:0-14491 GCA_045602485.1 Clostridia bacterium | reverse complement strand
GTCCCAATGTGGCCGATCAACCTCTCAGTTCGGCTACTGATCGTCGACTTGGTGAGCCGTTACCTCACCAACTATCTAATCAGACGCGAGTCCATCTTTAAGCGATAAATCTTTGATTACAAAACCATGCGATTCTGTAATATTATGCGGTATTAGCAGTCGTTTCCAACTGTTGTCCCCCTCTTAAAGGCAGGTTACTCACGCGTTACTCACCCGTCCGCCGCTTTCCTCTATGAAATTCATCCCGAAGGAATCATTTCATAGATTCTCGCTCGACTTGCATGTGTTAGGCACGCCGCCAGCGTTCGTCCTGAGCCAGGATCAAACTCTCGATAAATTTGTTATATACTCATCGTTTCTGGCAATTCGTGAATTGCCCCTACAATGTTTATATACTATCTTAAGTTTGTTAGCTCTTATTTCGAATACTAACGTTTTGTAAAGTTCGCTAAAACTTTTGGAATTGACAAGGTTTTATACCTTGTGCAATTGTCGTAACAGTTTGTCCTAAGACAAATCTGCTACCGCTTTCTCACTGTTTACTTTTCAAACATCACGTCACAACTCTCGCTTTTTTCTTCGTGCTCCATCTCTGTCGCACTTCGCTTTTTCGCTCGGTTGTTCCTTTTCCCAAAAAGTGCACTTCGTTGGCGCTTTTCGGGAGCCCTGTTTGCATCCTGCGACGCTCCGAGGGTCCTTTTGTTAATTTCATCTCTCTTGGAGTGAGAGACTAGATTAGTATATCACATTCAGAAGTCTTTGTCAACCCTTTTTTTCAAGTTTTTTAAAAAATTTTCTGTTTGTGTTTGCGTGCCTCTCGACACGCGACTTGACCATTATAACACCCTATATAGCAAATGTCAACACTTTTTTTGACGAAATTTTGCACAAAAGCAAGTTTTTTATATGTGGGTTTTATGTGCATAATTTTTGCCACGTTTATTATGTATTATACATAACAAAAATATAGCCTCCCTGCATAACAGGGAGGCTTTGTATATTCTATCAGGAAAGTCTCACAACAGCATTGGTAACAAGTGCAAAAACAACGCCTAGGGTTGCGCCTGCAAATACCTCAAGCGGTGTATGCCCCAGAATCTCTTTAAGTCTCATCTGTTTTTTTATTGGGTCGCTTTCGTTCCACGCATCAATAATCATATTTATCATTCTTGCCTGCTGGCCTGCCGCACGCCTGATTCCCGACGCATCATACATAGTAACAAAAGCAAAGGCACAACATATAACAAAGTTTACAGAGCCAAACCCGTCGTGTATGCCGACGCATGTTGCAAGACTTGTTACTATTGTAGAATGTGACGATGGCATACCACCCGGCCCCATGAATCTTGTCATATCAAGCCTTTTTTCTCTTATGCACACCAATATGCCTTTAAGTATGCAGGAGAGCAGCCACGCAAAAAAGACAGTAAAGAATATTTTGTTGTTCAAAAACTCTTCTAAATACATTATATATCCTCTCTTATCTTAATAATCTCTCTCAAGTAAATAATCGGCAAGACCAAGGAGAAACTCTGCCCTCTCCCCGAGTGGCGCAAGTGCCGCCTTTGCCTCTTTTGTCAGTCTTTCAAGTTCTTTCTCTGCCCCATCTTTTCCAAGAAGCGTTATGAATGTGTTCTTGCCGCTTTTTTCGTCACTGCCGATGGGCTTGCCAAGAAGCGCCTCGTCGCCGATAACGTCGAGTATATCGTCTTTTATCTGAAAAGCCAGACCGAGTTTTGAAGAAAACTCTTCTATATTATTTATTATATCATCCGCACCACTGATGGCACAAAGGCATCCGCAGACCGCCGCCGACCTGATAAGAGCACCCGTCTTGCCTGCGTGCATATTAATGAGTTCATCAAGGGTGACATCTGTGCGGTTTTCGTTGGCAAGGTCAATCACCTGACCGCCAATCATCCCATACACACCTGACGCCTTTGAAAGTTCACGGATAACATCAATTCTGTTACAGCAGTTCATTGACGCAAAACCGTCTTCTGACAGAATTTCAAAAGCCATATTCAAAAGTCCGTCTCCTGCAAGGAGAGCGGTACTCTCGCCATACACCTTATGGCAGGTGGCTCTGCCTCTGCGCAAATCATCATCATCCATACAAGGTAAATCATCGTGTGTCAATGAGTAGTTGTGCACACATTCCACCGCAAGCGCAACTTTTGCCGCATCTTTTAAATCAGCACCGCAAAGTTCTGCCGCCGCCAATGTCAAAACGGGACGGATTCTCTTTCCGCCGCCCGAGATGGCATAGCGCATCGCTTCAAAGACCTCTCTTTGAGGAAGGCACGGTACTTTGAAATATTCTTGTATTTTGTTTTCTATTATTTTTAAGTATTCGCCGTATTTAACTTTAAAACCCATAACCATCCCTGATTTTTATAAAATTTATACCGAGAATGGTTCTTCTTCCATCTCGCCGCTGTTTTTGTTCTGCATAAGCACAGTAATCTTCTGTTCTGCCGCATTGAGCGCATCTGTGCACTCTCTTGTAAGACCGACTCCCTTTTCAAAAAGAGCAATCATCTCATCTAAAGACACATCGTTTGACTCAAGGGCTTTTACAACCTGCTCAAGTTCTGCAAGATTTTTTTCAAATGATTTTTTGTTTTCTTCTCCGCTCATTTAAATCCGCCTTTCTTACTCTATAACCTCTGCACGGAACTCTCCGTCTGCAACCTTTATATCAACTGCGTCTCCGACGCTTACCTGTTTTACAGACTTTATAACCCTGCCATCCTTTGCTTTTGCAAGGGAATATCCGCGGCTGAGCGTACCCAGCGGACTCAGTCCGTCAAGTTTTGCCGCGCCACCTGCTATATCGCCCTTCTTTTTGTCAATAATTCTTCTGCAGGAGTTCTCCAGCATATAAGAGAGATTGTCAAGGTGCTGACGCTCGTCATTAATCCCTCTGAGTGGGTCTTTTAAAACCGCAGAACTCTCGCATCTGTCAAGTCTCATTCTGCCTTTTTCTATGATGCGCATAGACTGTTGAAACATTCTGCGGTACACATTGCCGAATTTTTCGGCAAGTTCAATCTGTGACGGCACAACAAGTTCCGCCGCTGCCGACGGGGTCGGGGCGCGAAGGTCCGCCACAAAATCAGAAATCGTAAAATCTATCTCGTGTCCCACTGCCGAGACAATGGGGATTTCGCTGTTATAAATGGCACGGGCAACAATTTCTTCGTTAAATGACCACAAATCCTCAATCGAGCCGCCACCTCTGCCGACGATGAGCACATCTGCCGATTTTGTAATATTGAAATACTCTATCGCCTCAACTATGCTTGCCGCCGAATTCTCTCCCTGAACAAGGACGGGATAAAGGACGATGTCTGCATAGGAAAACCTTCTTGAGAGAACATTTATAATATCACGGATTGCCGCGCCTGTCGGTGCGGTAACAACCCCTACCCTTTTTGGGTATTTGGGAAGTTTAATCTTGTGGGCAGGGTCAAAAAGCCCTTCTTTTGACAGTTTGATTTTAAGTTGCTCAAAGGCGGCATACAAATCGCCCTGACCCTCCTGCTGCATATCCTCTATATACAGTTGATACTGTCCGTCTCTCTCGTAGACACTTACTCTGCCTCTGGCTATGACTTTCATTCCATTTTGCGGAATAAAGTTCAGTTTTGACGCAGCAGAGCGGAACATAACCGCCCTCATAACTCCGCTCTCGTCCTTTAAGGACATATACATATGCCCCGAGGAATGAGACTTGAAGTTGGAAAGTTCTCCCTTTACCAATAAATCACAAAGGATATCGTCTCTTGCGATAACCTCTTTTATGTACATATTTACTTGTGTTACAGATAGCGCTTGTCTCTCGTCCATATATACACCTTTCGTGATTATCCAATTTTCTCTTTCATCTTACCTAAAATTCCGTTAACAAAGGGGGCTGCCTCCTCACCCTCAAATTCTTTGGCAAGAGCAACCGCCTCGCTGACCGACACCGCAGAGGGGATATCCTTCATATAAAGCATCTCATAGGCGCCAAGTCTGAGCGCAGCAAGGCTGACAGAAGCGATTCTGTCAACCTGCCAGTCTATTGAATATTCACCAAGAACTCTGTCTATTTCCTCTGCGTTTTTGACTGTGCCCATAACGACAGTTTCGATATACTCTCTCTGTCCGCCTGCTTTGTTCTCTTCAAAAAAGGCTTTTAAGAGAGTTTCCATCTCGTCGGGCTGAAACTTATACTGAAACAACAACAAAAACGCTTGTTTCCTCGCTTCTCTTCTGTTCATCTGGATATTATTCCTCCGCTTTGTCTTCAGCCGCTTCGGCTACCTCTTTGGCTGTCTCTTTATCTTCTGTCAATGGGACATTTACACCATCTACAAGAACGTTTACCGCAGAAACTGTAAGGCCTGTCATAAGTTCAACCTCGCCTTTGACCTTGTCCTGAACCTCTTCAGCCACCTCGGGGATTTTGGCACCGTACTCAACAACTACGGACACATCAAGAGCAACACTGTTTTCCTCTCTTGTGATTTTTACGCCCTTGGAGAGGTTCTTCTTTCCGAGGAGTTCAGCAAAACCGATACCGCTGCCCGCCATACCGAACACACCTTTAACCTCTTTTGCCGCAAGTGTCGCAAGGGTGCCGATAACCTCGTCAGAAATGTTTACATTGCCGTTATTTTCAAAGATTTCGGAATTAACGTTGTTTTCCATATTAAATCCTCCCATATATTATTATATTCCTCATTATATTACATATTATAAAATCAGTTGCTGGCGGTTCGTCGGGGACGCCGAACCCTACACCGCATAAATTGCATTTAGGTGCAATTCATTGATTTCATCTCTAATGAATTTATTATATCACAACCGCTTTCATATTACAATCATTATTTTCAAATAATTTTCAGGAGGGGCTTTAGATGGTTTATATGTTCTCTGACATCATTATATCAAGAATGTTTTCTTCAAGGTCTTTATAATCTGCCCGGTTGTCATCGTCATAATTATTAAAAGCATTTCTTTTTTTCGGATATTTATTATAATAAGTTTTGTTTTGTTTATTTTTGTTTTGTTTATATAATTGGTCCTCTTTGCGGTCCGCTTTATGGTCCTCTTTGCGGTCCGCTTTGCGTTCGCAGACCGTACCGCTTTCTGCGTACTCCTGCAGAGATTTCATTTTATATTCCGACGCCTTTCTGCCCCTTGGTCTGTACTCAATCAAGCCAAGGTCCAGAAGTTTTTCCCGTGCCCTCTTTATTCCGCTTGTCGACAAACCGCTCTGCCCCTCAAGTACGCATCTCGGGGCAGAGAACCACTCCTTCCATCCGCATTTATTGTTTATAGCCATAAGGGCATACCACAGAGAAATCTGTCCTGCCGACAAGCCGTTCAGCATTGCAAAATTGCTGAAGGCAATCACCTCTTTTAAGTAATTCATATAAAAACTCCTTTCCTTGGCTATTATACCAAAGTCAGGAGTGTCATAGCGTGCCATACCTTTTATATATCACTTTTTTCTGCCTGAGCAAAATAGTCGCCAATTCCCATACATATCCCAAAAGCAATTTTGCTCTGATAATCTTCTGATTTAAGTTTTTCTGCCTCGGCGTGGTTTGATAAAAATCCGCACTCTACAATCACAGACGGAACTTTTACATCTTTGAGCAGAAAGATACCCCCGTCGCTTTTCTTGGCGGCTCTTTCGTTGCCGTCATTCATTGTGCTCTTTATGGCTTTCTGGATAGTCTCGCCAAGCAGTCTGCTCTCATCAGAGGCTGCCGCATAAAAGACCTGCGCGCCCCAATATTTTTCTTCGGGGAACTTGTTCATATGTATGCTGACAAACAAATCCGCTCCGCTCTCATCGGCCATAGCCTTTCTCCGCTTCAGATCAGACACCTTGGCAGAGCCTCCGCTTTTGCTCTCATCGGCGGTGGAGACATCTTCCTCTCTCGTCATAACCGCTATGCCGCCCATTTCTTCTATCCACGACTTGAGTTTTTTTGCAACGCTGAGATTTATATTCTTTTCAGAAAGTCCGTTTGCAGACGCCCCTGCATCAAAGCCGCCGTGGCCCGGGTCTACAAGAATAATTTTGTCAGACAGGGGTGCAAGCGTGCCTGTCGCCTCTATATCACGGGTTGCCTCTCTTACGGCATAGCAGAGAAGCAGCAGAGATGCCGCAAGCAGAATTAAAAATCCATATATTATTGTATTCTTTTTTATTGATATAAACAAAATCATCACCCTAATCATTTTATGAGGTGATGATTTGTATTATTACAGATTTTCTATTATATCAAGGCTTCTTTTTGCAAAGGCTTCTGCCTTTTCTTTTTTATCCTTTATCCTCACGCCGAGGTCTTCCATTATGCCGAAGTTTACATTCATCGGCTGAAAGTTAACTATGCTCTCGTTTGACACATACACAGATAGTGCGCCTATGGCTGTTTTTGCATCAAGAGCCATCTCTTCTCTTCCCATTGCGCTGAGCGCCGCGTTTCTGCCCGCAATCAATCCTGACGCCGCAGATTCCACATAGCCCTCAACCCCTGTAATCTGCCCTGCAAAATATATCCTGGGGTGCTTCCTCATTTTATATGCCCCGTCAAGGAGCAGGGGCGAGTTTATATAGGTGTTTCTGTGCATTACGCCATAGCGGACAAACTCGGCATTTTCAAGGCCCGGTATCATTGAGAACACTCTCTTTTGCTCGCCGAATTTAAGGTGGGTCTGAAACCCTACTATGTTATACATGCTTCCCTCTGCGTTGTCCCGTCTGAGTTGTACCACCGCATAAGGTCTTGAGTTGTCCCTCGGGTCGGCAAGTCCTACGGGCTTTAATGGTCCAAACCGCATAGTATCCTCGCCTCTTGATGCCATAATCTCAATTGGCATACACCCCTCAAAAACTTTGGGGTTGTCAACTCCGTCATGTACGGGGGCTGCCTCAGCAGAGACGAGTTCTCTCCAGAAGTTCATATACTCTTCTTTATTCATAGGGCAGTTGATATAGTCCGCTCCGCCCTTGCCGTAGCGTGCGGCACAAAAGGCTTTGGTCATATCTATGGTCTCGGCTGTTACGATAGGTGCCGCCGCATCAAAAAAGTGCAGATAGTCATTGCCCGTCAGTTTTTGAATCTCAGTCGTTATCACATCAGACGCCAGCGGCCCTGCCGCAACGATTGTATATTCATCGGGGTTTATCTCACTTATCTCGCCATACCTTACTTCGATATTCGGGTGAGAGGTTATCTTCTCTGTCACCATTTTCGAAAACCCGTCACGGTCTACTGCAAGCGCACCCCCGGCAGGGACTCTGGTCGCATCTGCGCACTGCATAATAAGAGAGTTCATTCTGCGCATTTCTTCTTTTAAAAGTCCTACTGCGTTGGCAATCCCGCCAGCCCTCAGCGAGTTGCTGCAGACGAGTTCGGCAAAGTTGTCGCTTTTATGGGCGGCGGATTTTTTGTCGGGTTTCATCTCGCAAAGGATTACCTTTGCCCCAAGTTCTGCCGCCTGCCACGCCGCCTCGCATCCTGCAAGACCTGCGCCAATTATTTTTATTGTCATATTTATCATTCCTTTTAATAATCCTTTCGACATCCACCATATGATTTTGTCAAAGCAAAACCTGAATTTTTGTAGGGACAGGCGTTCTCGACTGTCCGTTATCGGGCCGTCGGGGACGCCGGCCCCTACGTTATCTTTATATCAAAATTTATAAGGGATACAAGATTTAGATGTCGCTATCAAAGCCTCCCTTTAGGCAAGGGAGGCTTTGTCACGGAGGGATTAACTCATTCTATTTCTTTTCGGGCTTTTTCTCAAAACCGCATTCTTCGTTAAAGCACTTGTAGGTGAGAGGCCCTCTGCCACGGAAAGCACGAACCTTCATAAGTGAACTTCCGCAATTGGGGCACTTCTCATCGGTCGGCTCGTTCCAGGAGATAAAGTCGCACTCAGGCCCATTGTCGCAGGTGTAAAAGACAACACCCTTTCTGGATTTGCGGACAACCACGTTGCCCCCGCACTTGGGGCACTTTGCCTCGATACTTTCTACAATCGCCTTTGTGTTGCGGCACTCAGGAAAGCCCGGGCAGGCTAAGAACTTACCAAATCTGCCCTGCTTATACACCATCAGTCTTCCGCACTTGTCACAGACAACATCAGAAACCTCATCTGCGATTTCTACACTGCCGACTTTTTCTTCTGCCTCGTCAAGAGTCTTTTTAAAGGGACCGTAGAACTCTCTGATAAGTTTCTTCCATTCTATATCGCCGCTTGCAACATCCTCTATCTCGTCTTCCATATTGGCAGTAAACTCTACGTCTACTATGTCAGAGAAGTTCTCCTTCATAATGTCAGTTACTATAAAGCCAAGTTCTGTCGGATAGAGAGACTTGCCGTCTCTTGCAACATATCCTCTTGCGCTGATTGTTGCAATGGTCGGCGCATAGGTACTAGGTCTGCCGATGCCGTCTTCTTCCATTACTTTTACCAGTGTTGCCTCGGTATATCTTGGCGGCGGCTGAGTAAAGTGCTGCTGCGGGTCAATATCCGAGAGAAGAAGCGTCTGATTGTCAGTAAGTTCAGGAAGTTTTGCCATCTTTTCTTCTTCTTCGTCCCTGCCCTCTACATAGAGGGTGGTAAAACCCGCAAACTTAACCTCGCTGCCTGTTGCGCGGACCAGATACTTGTCTGCCGCAATATCTGCAGATATCATATCAACAACCGCATCACTCATCTGGCTTGCCATAAATCTCAGCCATATCAGGCGGTAGAGTTTATACAAATCACTCTTGAGTTTATCTTTAAGTTTCTCGGGTGAGTTCTGCACAACTGTCGGTCTTATAGCCTCGTGTGCATCCTGAGCACTCTTTTTTGCACGATACTGCTTTGGTGTCTTTGGCAAAAATGCGTCTCCATAAGTCATCTGTATATAATCTCTTGCCTCGCTTTGTGCAACCGGCGAAACTCTCAGCGAGTCGGTTCTCATATAGGTTATATAACCCATTTCGTAAAGTTGCTGTGCCGCAATCATTGTACGGCGTGAGGTAAAGTTGAGTTTTCTTGATGCCTCCTGCTGAAGTGTACTTGTAGTAAAGGGCGGTGCGCTCTTGCGCTTTGTCTCCTTACGGGTGACACTCTTTACGCTGTAGGCGGCACTCTTTAACTCGTCTACTATCTTCATGGCTTTGGCCTCATCACCGAGAGAAATCTTCTTTCCGTCTATGCTGCCAAAGAATTTTGCCTTAAATGGCAACTTACCTTTATCGTTGGTAAGTTTTAAATCTATGCTCCAGTATTCTTTGGGGTCAAAGGCTTCAATCTCGCGCTCTCTGTCTACGATAAGACGGACAACAACAGACTGAACCCTGCCCGCACTGAGACCTTTTTTAACCTTCTTCCAGAGAAGAGGGCTGATTTTGTAGCCCACGATTCTGTCAAGAACACGTCTCATCTGCTGAGCGTCAACTAAGTTCATATCTATCGGGCGCGCTTCTTTTATTGCCTCACGCACCACATCTTTTGTTACTTCGTTAAATGTGATTCGGCAATCGCTTGTGGGGTCAATCCCAAGCACATTTGCCAGATGCCACGATATAGCCTCTCCCTCACGGTCAGGGTCAGTTGCCAGATATACTTTATCTGCGGCTTTGGCTTTCTTTTTAAGTTTTGCAATCAAATCGCCCTTACCGCGTATGGTAATGTAGTTTGGCTCAAAATCGTTCTCGATTTCAACACCTATTGCGCTTTTTGGCAAGTCGCGCACGTGCCCCATTGTTGCTTCTATATCATATCCGCTGCCTAAGTATTTTTTAACAGACTCCACCTTGGTAGGAGACTCCACAATAACCAACTTGCGTTTAGCGGTTTTGCGTTTGCTCGTCTGCTGCTCGGCCATATACATATCCTCCTGAAATATCATTTTGTATTTAAAGTAAAATCAACGGGACGTCGAGGACGCCGTCCCCTACAACCGTTTCCGCATAATCCTGCGGGACGTCTAGGCGCCGTCCCCTACAACTGTTTTATTCCTGTCACAGACTGTAATATTCGCCCGGGTGCTCTTTAACAGCCCGCTCCATCATAAGTTGAATTATCAGAAAACTCAACTCTGTTGTATCAATACCACAGTCTCTTGAAATCTCATCTATATGAATCGCTTCATTATTATTGCGTAAATATTCAAGTATTATTCTTTGTTTTCCGCTGTACTTTTCTATGTCAACTTCCACCTTGGGTGGTTTTGGCACCGCCTTTTGTTTTGGCTTTGGCTTTTGCTCCGCACGCTCAAAATGACTACCTTGTAACACCATCAAGGCACCCTTTTCAATCTCCACAGGGTAAACGGAAACATATTCTTCTATTATATCCTCGGCTGATGTAATCAGTTTTGCGTTGTTCTTAATAAGTTCGTTGGGAAGTTCCGAACCTTTATCACCGGGCTTGCCGGGGACTGCAAACAAATCTCTGTCTGACATAGTTGCCCAGTTTGCAGTAATTCTTGTGCCGCTCTTTTTGCTGCCCTCAACTATGACAACACCTCTTGAAAGACCGACCAGGATTCGGTTTCTCTGATTATAAAACCTACCCCTGCCGATTGTACCGGGCGGCCTCTCTGAGATTATGGCACCTCTTTTTTGTATTTCTTCATAAAGGTCCAGATTCTCTGCCGGATAAACCACATCAACTCCGCCGGCGAGCACCGCCAGAGTAATATTGTCTCCGCAAAGTGCACCTGTGTGCACCGCCGCATCTACCCCAAGCGCCATACCGCTGACTACTGTTATGCCACTTTTTGCAAGGTCTGTTGCAAGGGACTTTGCAAAGGCCCTGCTGTACTCTGTGCAGTTTCTTGACCCGACAACCGATACGCAAACTAAGTTGTCAACATCTGGCATAGTCCCCTTTACATACAAAATCTGCGGCGGATTGTATATCTGCCGTAGCAGCTTTGGGTATCTGTCATCATCTGTTGTGATTATATCTATATCATTTTGTCTGCAATAATTAAACAACTCCCTTGCGTCATCAAGGGTGCGCTTTGCAGTCAGGAGGCGTGCACGCAAAGTTCTTGTTCCAAATCCTCTTGATATGGATTTTGACTCAAATATCTCTTTTGCGCTGCCATACTTTTCTATACTCTTGCCTATAAGGTCAGGGTTGTGATCGCAAATGATGCTGAGCCATAGTTTATAATAGACATCTTTATCTATGCTCATATCACAGGCACACCTCTCTTATTTAAATGTATACATAGCAATCCCTGCGGCAACTGCGGCGTTTAAAGATTCTACCTTGCCGCACATATCAATTCTTACCGCCATATCCGCAAGGGATAAGACCTCACCCGACACACCCTCTGCTTCGTTGCCGATTACTATTGCCCTTTTGCCTGATGTCTTTGCTTCTTCAATTGGCACAGAGTTATAAAGAGCAGTTGCAATTATCTTAAAACCATTTGCCTTTAAACTTTTAACAGTCTCTGCATCACACTTTGCAAACTTCATACGAAACAGCGACCCCATTGCCGAGCGCACAACCTTTGGGTTGTATATATCAACGCATCTCTGCATCAGGCATATAACATCTACCCCTGCTGCCTCGGCGGTTCTTATAATCGTGCCCATATTGCCCGGCTCTGACACGCCGTCTAAAATCAAAATATACTCTGCACTCTCAGGGTTAGGCTCTGTATCTTCTCTCATTTCAATCACTGCACCAATCCCCTGAGGGGTCTCTGTATCGCAGACCTCTCCGAAAAGTCTATCTTCTGTAATATATACAATTTTGTCTTCTCTGTCAAGACTATTTATGTAATCTGAGTTTTTTTCACAGAAATTTTCCGATGCAATTATATACCTGATACTCTCAGGCACAGAAACGAGCGCCTCGTCAACAAGACGTGCGCCCTCTGCAAAATACAGTCCGCTTTCTGTTCTTCCCTTTTTGCGACGAAGAGAGCGAACCATCTTCAATATTTTGTTATCACGACTTGTAATCCCGTTTATCATCAGAGCCTCTCCTACTGCTAATTACACCTTTTATCTTTAGGTCTACAGTTTTAAGCAACAGATACATTATCATTGTCTGAACAGGCAGCATAACAATGTTTTTGATAAGTCTTGCGGGCAGTATGCCCACCATACCGTTGCCTGTCAAAGGGGCAAGGGCGATTGAGTTGAGAATAATGTTTATCACACAAACAACAACAATCTGCGCAGCCAGAACCTTTAAAAAGAATATCTTCTTTTTATAGAAAAATCCCGCATAGACGATTCCCATTATCCCTGCGTTTAAGGTAAGACCGATAATCAATCCGCCCGTCGGTTTTATCATAAGGCTTACTACATCCTGAATCATCCCCATTGTGCATCCTGCAAGAGGGCCGTAGAGCATAGACGCAATCGGCACCGTTACAAAGCCAAACCCGATTTTTACAGAGTCGCTGATTGGAAGCGCAAACTGCCCCAAAACAACGTTTACGGCAATAAGCATAGCGCATACCGAAAGGGTCTGGGGCTTTTTTATTGTCATTGCAAACTCTCTGCCGTCCTTTGCCACAGAGACCGCAACCAATATCAAAAAGATAATTAAAATTAAAACCGTACCTGTCCAGAAATTTGAAAAAATGCTTAAAAAACCGTTTAATGGTTTTATAAAGCCTGAAACCGCATTGATAAAGTTTGTAATAATGTTTTCCATAAAAATACCTCCGTTTCATCAAAGTTGTGCATAACACTGTCAGCACACCAAAAAGAGGTATTCGTTGTGCATAGCAGCGGGATGCGATGCCCACACCGCGGCGATATGCTCTTCGTCCGTCTGCCAACTCCCTGTGCAGACGGCACTTTTGATTACAAGGTAATCAACGCGTGGACACCTACTCTGTATGTTTTTGATATAATCCTGTGGGACGTCGAGGCGCCCCAGGGCGGCCTCTCTTGTCGCAAAGCGACAATTCACCTTCACGCCGTCCCCTACAATTTTTATAATTCTGTCTTTTAATAATGACACAAAAGCTTCTTCGTAAATTCCGAAGAAGCTTTAAAGTCAAAAACTATTTAACCTGATCAACAAGGTTCTTGAATGCCTCGGGGTCAGAAACGGCGATTTCAGCGAGCATCTTTCTGTTGATTTCGATACCCTTGTTCTTAAGGCCGTTCATAAACTTACTGTAGCTGATACCATTCATACGGGCAGCAGCATTGATACGAGCAATCCAGAGCTGTCTGAACTCTCTCTTCTTTGCCTTTCTGTCTCTGTATGCATAAGTCAGCGACTTCATAACTGCCTGATTTGCAGTTCTGTAAAGCTTGCTCTTTGCACCTCTGTAGCCCTTTGCAAGCTTTAAAATTTTCTTATGTCTTGCGCGTGTTTTCATAGCGCCTTTTACTCTAGCCATTTTAAAAGCTCCTCTCTATATTTCTAATCGTATATTTAAGTCACCGTGACTTATTTGTAAGGCATCATGCTCTTGATTGTTGCCTCGTTTGCAGCTGAAAGGTAACCGCCCTTTCTGAGCTGTCTTTTTCTCTTTGTGGTCTTCTTGTTAAGAATGTGGCTTCTGAACGCCTTGGCTCTCTTTACTTTACCGCTCTTGGTAATACCAAAACGCTTAGCTGCTCCTCTGTGAGTTTTAATTTTAGGCATAATATTCTCTCCTTCCATTCATATTACTGAATTTTAACCTTTTGGATATTTAATAAATTAACCCTTTTTGGGCGACAGAACCATTGCCATATTTCTGCCTTCCATCTTAATGTCCTTGTCAGACATACCAACCTCAGATGCACCGTCGCGGAAACGAACGAGTATATCACGGCCGATTGAGCTATGGGTGATTTCGCGACCGCGGAAGCGAACCGAAACCTTAACCTTATCGCCTGACTTTAAAAATTTGATTGCCTGATTAAGCTTTGTGTTGAAATCATGGTCATCAATGTTGGGGGTAAGACGAACCTCCTTTACATTGCTTACCTTTTGATTTTTACGATTTTCCTTTTCGCGCTTTGCAATCTCAAACTTGTGCTTTCCGTAGTCCATAATTCTGCACACGGGCGGCTTAGCCTGAGGTGCAATCATCACCAGATCAAGGTTCTTCTCATCGGCAAGTTTTTGTGCCTCGCCTGATGATAAAATACCAAGCTGCTCTCCGTCTGCACCGATTAAACGAATCTCTTTTTCTCTGATTTCCTCGTTAATCATTAAATCCTGCTTTGCTATTTCAAAACACCTCCAAAAAGTCTTTGACCGAAACAGTTCGCCTGCAGAAATCACAGTAGTTTCTGCAATAAAAAAATTGCGGTCACAAAAGTAGCCGCAATTATTCTGAGTTATTCAAAATCAACTTCCCTTTTACCGTTGGCTGAGGGGAGAAGCGGCAAGCTTCTGCTTTACCCAAGTATAATATCACACATCCTCACCTTTGTCAACAGTTTTTTGGAAATTTTTATTCTTTTTCTAAAAGCACGAATCCCCTCTGAAATCCTGACGG
>JAZSBQ010000050.1:0-1755 GCA_045602485.1 Clostridia bacterium | reverse complement strand
TTTTATGGACAGTTCAGGTATAGGGGTAATAATGGGGCGCTACAGACTTATGGAGGCTATAAAAGGCTCTGTCTGTGCCTTTGGTGCCAACAAAAGAATTAAAGACTTAATTAAAATGTCGGGACTGTCGAGACTTATTACCATTTATCCCAATCAACAAAAAGCCCTGGAGGTGAAATAATTGAATTACATAAACGAAATGAAAATACAGTTTTTAAACAAGTCCGTAAACGAGGGACTTGCACGTGTTGCCGTTGCGTCTTTCTGCGCTCAACTGGACCTTACAGTAGAAACTATTGCAGACATAAAAACCGCAGTATCTGAGGCGGTTACAAACGCTATTGTCCACGGCTACGAAAATATGTCAGGCTTTGTTACGGTTTGTTGTGTTTACAACTTGTCGGAAATCGAAATCACCGTTTCAGATTACGGACGGGGAATAGAAGACATAGCAGAAGCAAGACGTCCTCTTTTTACATCAAGCCCTGACGAAGAAAGGTCAGGCATGGGATTTACTGTTATGGAAACATTTATGGACTCTTTAGAGGTAAAGTCCAGCGTAGGTATGGGTACAACTGTTATAATGCGAAAAAAAGTGCAGGTGTAAACTATGCAGCCTGACATTTATCTTGCTATTAACAAGGCAAAATACGGCGACAGGGAAAGCCGTTCCTTTTTAGTGGAAAATAACAGTAAACTGGTGTGGAGTATAGTAAAAAGGTTTTTAAACAGAGGACACGAGGCTGAGGACTTGTATCAGGTGGGGTGCATAGGTCTTATTAAAGCAATTGACAAGTTTGACACCTCATTAGGTCTTCAGTTTTCCACTTATGCAGTACCTATGATAACAGGAGAAATCAAAAGATTTATAAGAGATGACGGCATAATAAAAATCAGCAGAAGCATTAAGGAAACAGGCATAAAGGCAATGGCAGTAAGGGAAAAACTGTCCAAAACCTTAAACCGTGAGCCCACAGTTTCAGAAATTGCAAAAGAAGTGGGTGTAAGTACCGAAGACGTTGTTGTGGCTATGGAGGCATACACCCGCCCTGCATCATTAAACTATGCGGAAGACGGGGAACAGCCTTTGGAGCAACAGTTGTCCGCAAACACCGATTTAGAAACTGAGAGTATTGACAGACTTGCCCTTAAATCAGTTCTATCCACCTTTCCCAAAAGGGAAAGACAAATAATTTTTATGAGATATTTTATGGACAAGACTCAAAGCGAAATTGCAAAAAAAATAGGAATTTCACAAGTGCAGGTGTCACGGATAGAAAAGCGGGTACTTTTGCAAATGCGGGAAAAACTGTCATAATATCACATTGTTTTGGAAACACTATTTTTAAGGAGTTGAAAAACAATGAAAAAATCAATACTTTTTATTACCTTATCTGTTGTGATAGTATCTTTATCTGCAACGCTTATTAACGTTTCTACATTATCAAAATACGGCTCCCGCGGAGACGAGGTAAGAGAAATACAGTCACGTCTTCAGAAATGGGGATACGACATAAAAAAAGTTGACGGAATTTTCGGAAGTAACACAAAAAAAGCAGTTATACAGTTTCAGAAAAATAACGGTCTTAAACAGGACGGAATTGCAGGAAAAAATACTCTTGCAAAAATGGGCATCTCCTCAAACTCCGCATCAGGCTCTGCAGAAACCAATGCAAGACTCCTTGCAAGAATAATAAATGCGGAAGCCAGAGGGGAAAGTTACACAGGACAAGTTGCTGTTGGTGCAGTTGTGTT
>JAZSBQ010000049.1:0-4547 GCA_045602485.1 Clostridia bacterium | reverse complement strand
TGTGAAATACATTAGTTCCACCTTTTGGTCTTCCCATAAAATTCAACTCCTTTTCTTTAGTATAGCATAAAAAATGATGGCAGACACTTTTTTGTGTCTACCATCATTATATCACTTCCCAAATTTTATCTGCATCCTTTTTATATGTTATCTGTTTATATGTGCTTCCCAGTCCTTCATAAACTTTGCGATTCCTGCATCGGTGAGCGGATGTTTTATCATCTGCATTATTACACCATAAGGAACTGTTGCAATATCTGCACCAAGTTTTGCAGATTCTGTTACGTGATTTGCGTTTCTTATGCTTGCACAAATAATCTCAGTATCTATTGCATGTGCGTCAAAAATATCAACTATATCTGCTATCAACGCCATACCATCAGAGTTTATATCATCAATTCTGCCAAGGAACGGACTAACATATGTTGCACCTGCACGTGCAGCAAGTAAAGCCTGAGCAGCAGAAAAAATCAAAGTTACATTTGTATGTATTCCCATAGCGGAGAGTTTTTTTACTGCCTTAAGACCTTCGCTTGTCATAGGAATCTTGATTACAATATTCTTGTTCATCTTAGCGAGGGGAATAGCCTCTTCAACCATACCATCCGCCTCAAGACTGATTACCTCGGCAGATATAGGTCCATCTACAATAGATGTAATTTCTTCAATTACAGATTTAAAATCTCTGCCTTCTTTTGCAATAAGTGATGGATTAGTTGTTACACCACATATTACACCAAGGTCGTTTGCTTCTTTAATCTCTTCGATATTTGCAGTATCAATAAAAAGTTTCATAATAATTTACCCTCCCATTTATTCTTCAAGAAAGTATATCACTTTATTTTTGTATACGCATTGCTAATTTATAAAAAATATTGCTTTTTTTGTGATTTTAATGTAAAATGTTTGTTGGTGATGAATTATGATTGACAGATATACAAAATTACAGAGGATTAACAACAAAAATTTAATGGTAAAAGAGAAGAGGATGAATAGTTATTCGTTGCATTGTCATGAGTTTTACGAAATAGAACTCATTATATCAGGAAGCGGTCGCTATATTATAGATGGCGTTGAGCGGAAAATAGAGAAAAATCTGTTGTTTTTTATGACACCGGTAAACTTTCACGAAGTAATAACCGATGACGCGCAGGTTATTACACTTATGTTTATGGGCGAGATGTGTGATGATGATATACTATACAGACTTTCAACTATTTTTAACTCCAATAGTGTTATGCTCTCTGATGAGGATGCAAAATACCTTGCAACTGTAATGCATGAACTTAACATTGCCTCATCTGAAAATGATAACGAATATAGTTTCTATTTGCTGAACAGTATTTTGGGAAAAATATGTAGGATAAAAACATCCCACGTGCATGGCTATATGTCACGAGTGCAAAAAGCGATGCTGTTTATTCAAAATAACTTCAGAAACAATATCGGTCTTTCAGACATTGCTGATGCTTCAGGTTTGTCGCCATCCTATATGAGCAGTCTTTTTTTTAAAGAGTATGGCGTAAATTTTAAAGAATATTTAAATACAATCAGATATGACTATGCAAAAAAATTACTTGAACACTCAAATATGACAATAACAGATATCTGTTTTGAATCAGGCTTCAGTGATTATGCAAATTTCGAAAGACACTTCAAAGAAAGATTTTCAGTTTCTCCTACACAATACAGACGCAACAATAAAGCAAATAAAAAAATATGATATTATTTTATTTGCTTTATTGACATACATATAGAATTGTGGTATGATTATTCATACTAATCGCACAAATAGGAGGCTACTATGAATATACAAATTGATAAATATGCTTGAATGGTCAAAATCGGCGAAAAGGGACAGTTTGTTATTCCAAAAGAAGCAAGAGAATTGTTTGACCTACAACCAGGAGATGAAATTCTGGTTCTGGGTGATAAAGAAAGAGGAATAGCAATCCTTCCCAAAGCAAAACAACAAGATTTTATTAAACAAATTTTCAGTGATATAGAAGAATTAAAGTAGGTGAAGTAATATGAGCAAAATAGTTTTCTTTTGTATTCCGGCACATGGACACACAAACCCTACCTTGGGAGTTGTCAAAGAATTGATTTCCCGCGGGCACCAGGTGTGGTATTATTCATATAATATTATGCGTGAAAAAATTGAGTCAACAGGCGCAATGTTTATATCTTGTGATGATTACAATATGGAACTTAAACTCAGCGCAAAAGATTCTGACCGTGTGGGAAGAGACCTTGCTTTCTCTACTAAATTATTGGTAGATACAACGTTGGCGCTTGATGACAAAGTTTGCAAAGAAATAGCTGAACTGAAGCCTGATTGCATTGTAGCAGATTCCATGGCGTTATGGGGAAAGGCAGTTACGCTGAAATTTGATATTCCATTTGTTTCTTCAACAACGACGTTTGCTTTTAATCAGCATTCAGCCAAAATTATGAAGCAGGGGATTCGAGATTTATTTAAGATGATTTTGGAGGCTCCCAAAATATCAAAGCAAGTTAAGCGTTTAAGAGACAAAGGATACCCTGTCAAAAATATTCTTGATATTATTGGAAACGATGATAACACACATACTGTTGTTTATACATCTCCTGAGTTTCAGCCATATTCTGAAACTTTTTCAGAGAAATATGCGTTTGTCGGTCCTTTGATTCGTAATCCAACCGAGATAATAGAGAAAAAGAGAGATAAATTAATTTATATATCAATGGGAACCGTCAATAATGATATGATGCCTTTTTATAAAACTTGTATATCTGCTTTATCAAATACAGATTATCAGGTTGTTATGTCGGTTGGCAACTTGGTTTCTATTGAAGATTTTGGAGAACTTCCCGAAAATGTATCAGTCTTTTCATATATTGACCAAATTGCCGTACTTAAACATGCAGATGTATTTGTATCACACTCAGGAATGAACAGTGTCAGTGAAAGTTTATACTTTGAAGTTCCGCTTGTTATGTATCCCCAGACAACAGAGCAAAATGGTGTTGCGGAGCGTGTTCTGGAGTTTGGTGCAGGAATAAAACTTGATAAACCCGATGCAATTTCTGTTATGAATGCTGTAAATCAGATATTAAGTGATATAACATATAAGAAAAATGCCATAGAAATTTCTAAAGGGTTTAAAAACTGTTCCGGGGCAAGAGGGGCTGCGGACAAAATTATATCTGTTTGCAACAATATTATGTAGATACAATTAATTATACCATATACTTCTTGACTTATTTGCCAAAGCGTTGTATAATATCTATTTAAAAATAACTATTGAGGTGAAGACTTTGAACAAATATGAATTTAGAGCTATGCAGGACAAAATGGACACAGAGATAGATAAGTATATTAATCTTATTAATTCTCGCAATTCTGCATGGAATACAATCCCCTCACATTATTATACGGATTATAACGTTAAATCGGGTCTTCGTAATGCTGACGGCACAGGTGTTCTCGCCGGATTTACATCTATCGGTGAAGTACACGGATATATTATGGACGAAGGTTATAAAACACCTGTCCCCGGGAAACTCAGATACAGAGGAGTAAGTATAGAAGATATAGTCGCAGCCTGCTCAAGAGAAAAAAGATTTGGTTTTGAAGAAACTGCTTTCTTGCTTTTGTTTGGATTTCTTCCTGATAACAAAATGCTTAATAACTTCAGTTCTTTTCTTGCTAAAAAAAGAAATCTGCCTGACGAATTTACAGAGGATATGATTTTTAAAGCACCAAGTAAAAATATAATGAATAAACTTGCGAGATCTGTGTTGGCTCTTTATTCGTACGACGATAATCCTGACGATATTTCTATTCCGAATTTATTGCGTCAGAGCCTAAATTTGATCGCAAGATTCCCTGTTCTTATTGCAGATGCGTACAGTTGTAAACGACACTATTTTGACGGAGACAGCCTTGTTCTTCATAATCCAAATCCAAAACTGTCGGCTGCAGAGAACTTTCTTTATATGATAAGACCTGATAAACAGTTTGATGAAATCGAAGCAGAAACACTTGATTTAACGATGATACTTCAGGCTGAGCATGGCGGAGGTAACAACTCTGCGTTTACCGTCAGAGTATTATCATCCACAGGCACAGATACATATTCGGCAATATCTGCATCCGTAAGTTCTTTGAAAGGCCCAAAGCATGGCGGTGCAAATGACAAGATGTTATCACAGATGCGAGAGATTAAAGAAAATGTATCTAACTGGACTGACGAGACAGAAGTGATGAGCTATCTCAAGAAAATACTTTGCAAAGAAGCGGGCGACGGAAAGGGCTTAATCTATGGTCTTGGCCACGCAGTATACACTATTTCTGATCCACGTGCAGTAATTCTGAAAGAACGCGCAGCTAAACTCGCAGAAGCAACAGGGCACGAGGCTGAATTTGCCCTTTATGATCTTGTTGAAAAACTTGGCCCGATTGCATTCCGTGAAGTAAAAGGAATTGAAAAGGAAATGTGTGCAAACGTTGATTTCTACTCAGGACTTGTATATCAGATGCTTAAACTTCCGCAGGAGTTATA
>JAZSBQ010000048.1:0-2749 GCA_045602485.1 Clostridia bacterium | reverse complement strand
GTCTGGACGTTGACGGGCGTGAGGTTATAAACCTGATTATAAAACTGCTCCTTGGCGAGGTGTATACGGGGCTTGGGCTTCTTGCGTCGGTGCTTGCAATGGCGGTTCTGTCCTCTTATCTCGGAGAGTTAAAGTCGGGTTTTGGCGCAGACTCGGTAGCGGAATGTGCGTTTTTTGTATGCTATATAATTATCGCAGGCATATCGGCATCTGCTTTTTATCAGGCGGTGGAGTGTGCAACGGCGGCGGTTGACAAGATTGCGTTTTTTATGCGCGTACTTGTGCCCGTAATGATAACCGCCCTGATGACAAGCGGAGCGCTTTTGTCCGCCGCAACCTTAGAGCCTGCGCTTTTGTCGATGATAGAGGTGGCGGTATTTGTTATACAAAATGTTTTTATCCCCGCTGTGTTGGTTTCAACCGCCCTTGGTATCGTGGGCGGAATGTCAGACAGGTTCAGGACAGACAGACTGGTAGGGCTTTTGAACAAGGCGGTCAGGTGGGGGCTTACCCTTACCCTTACTATATTTGTTTCTCTTGCGGGGCTTAAAAGTATAGCCTCCTCAGGGGCAGACGGGCTGACGGTAAGACTTTCCAAATTTGCCGCATCTAACCTTGTGCCAATGGTAGGCGGAATTTTATCCGAGTCTGCAGAGACCATAATGAACTGCAGCGCCGTTATAAAAAACTCCGTCGGCATACTCGGGATTATTTGCATTATAATAATTGCCCTGGGCCCTGTGCTTAAACTTGGCTCTATGCTGATTTTGATGCGGCTTACCGCCGCAGTGACCGAGCCTGTGTCAGACCCTAAAATTGTAGATTGTATCTCAAGGCTTGCAAACTCTGTTTCGGTACTTTTTTCTATGGTGGCGGCAATTATGGTGATGTTTATTATAGTTGTGACAATCATAATAAACGCAGGAAACTTAGCAGTAACTATCGGAGGCTGAAAGTATGGGGGAGTTTATAAGGGCGTGGATATTGTCTCTGTCGGGGGTTATCACTTTTGGCGTAGTGTGCGAGAGGATAATCCCAAACGGAGTGTATAAAAAGTATATCCAGTTGTGCGTGGGGCTTATGCTGATACTGTCTCTTATAAGGCTGCCTGCAGGAGATGTGACGGATATTGATGCGACGCTTCCTGCCTATCTCTCTGCAGAGGAAATGACAGATGATATGAGCGAGAGGGAAGTGTCGGACGTCCTCAGACTTTATAAGAAAAAGTTGTGCGACAAGATAAAAGAGGATATTTCTTCCCCTGCAGGGGTGGATTTTGATATAAAGTGCGAGGTAAACAGCGGTGATAATTTTGGTCAGGTGGAGAGGCTTTTTATAATTGTGGATGCATCAGAGAATAGGGAGATAAACAAAAGTGCCATAGATATTATTGAATACAAATACGGAATCGACAGGGATGTGATAAGCATCAGATATGTAGAGTCAGACACAAAAGCATAAAAGAGGGGCTATGTGTATGGGCGTTTGGGAAGTTATAAAAGCGGCAGGCAACAAAACAGAGCCGCAGACAGAGAGAAAGAAACCAAACAAAATAGTTTTATGGATAATAATTATAGCAGTGGCGGTGCTTGCCTTTGGCAAGACTTCGGGCACAGAGCAAAAGAGTGATGCGCAAGAGCAGAAAACTCTGAGCAGCAACGAGTTTGTAAGAGGTCAGGAAGAGGGCCTTGAGAAGATTCTGAAAAAGATTAACGGGGCAGGAGATGTCTCGGTTTTTATAAGCATAGACGGCGGAGGTGAGAAGGTGCTGGCAAGGGACAGTAAAAACAAATATTCAAGAGAGAGCGAAGAAAACGCCGAACTGATAACCGACGAGGAGAGCGAACAAAGTATTGTGCTAAGCGGAAAAGGTTCCGCAGCGGAGCCATATATAATAGAAGAAAGACGCCCCGAAATAACAGGCGTAATAGTCGTGGCAAAAGGTGCGGCTGATGAAAAGGTAAGGCTTGAAATCTACGAGGCGGTAAAGGCTCTTTACGGAATGTCCCCCCACAGAATAAAGGTTACATACTAAATTTGTGATATAAAGAGAGGAGAATTTAAATGAGCAGAAACGGAAAGAAGTTTCAGTTTAAAGGAAAGCAGATTTTACTGCTTGGGCTTGTGGCACTTGTAATAACGGCGGGGTACTATCGCTGGACAATAGAGAGCGCGGAATTTTCTGCAACAGTGCCCACAACGGGCGAGGGTGTGCCAACAGAGGCAGAGGGCGAAAATAAGGCAGAGGAAAACACAGGCGGTGAACTCTCAAAGTTCAGGCAGGAGAGAGATGCGGCAAGAAGCCAGTCGGTCTCGGAATGGGAGAAGATTGCATCGGGCACGGATACATCAGCCGAGGCAAAGCGTGATGCTGAGAAAAAGATAGCGGCAGAGACAGAAAACGCCGACAAGGAGCGCAAGATAGAAACCCTTGTAAAGGCAAAGGGGTATGACGACTGTTTTGCAACCGTTGACGAAAACGGCGTATCCGTAACCGTAAAGGGCGGAGAGATTGACGGCAGCCGCGTTGCACAGATAAAGGATATAATCATATCCGAGACAAACGTACCTGCAAGGAACATAAAAATAAATGCAATGTAGAAGAGGGCGTGAAGGTGAATTGCCGCAAGGCGGCAAGAGAGGCCACCCTGGGGTGCCTCGATGTCCCGAAACAATAACGGGCGGATATTATCCGCCCCTACGACACAGAAGGCCTGATGTTGCCCCCCTTGCCTAAAGGGGGACAGAA
>JAZSBQ010000047.1:0-10492 GCA_045602485.1 Clostridia bacterium | reverse complement strand
CTTTAATCAATCTTAGATTTCGCCCTCTTCTGCAGCAGCATCGAGGATGTCACCAAGAGTGAATGAACTCTCTTCTGTGTATGATACAGGCTCTTCTTCCTCAGCTACAGGAACTTCCTCTACCTCAGGAACAGCCATAAGTGCCTTCATAGAAAGAGCAATCTGCTTTGTCTCGTCGTTGATTTCAACAACCTTTGCTTCAACTTCGTCACCGATAGCCAAAACGTCAGATGGCTTGCCAATTCTCTCATTTGAAATCTGTGAGATATGGATAAGACCATCAACAAAAGGAGCAACTTCTGCAAATGCACCGAAAGGCAAAATGCGAACAATCTTGCATTTTACAACATCGCCAACGTTAAGACCTGCAACAGCCTTAACCCAGGGGCTGTCCTCAGCCTTCTTGTAACCGAGAGAAATCTTACCGCTTTCTTTGTTGATTTCCTTGATGTAAACTTCAAGTTCATCCCCTGCTTTAACGATTTCAGACGGATGATTGATTCTCTGCCATGAAAGTTCAGAAATGTGAACAAGACCGTCTACGCCGCCAAGGTCAACAAACGCACCGAAAGATGTGAGAGACTTAACAATACCTGTGTACTTCTTGCCAACTTCAGCCTCAGCCCAGAACTGTTCTGCCTTCTGCTCTTTGAGTTCTTTAACAAGAGAAACTCTGTTTTCTTCTTTGTTAAGTTCTTTGATATAAACTTCAATCTCGTCACCGATGCTTACAGCCTCTGACGGATGTGAAATTCTAACAGGAGAAAGTTCAGAAATATGGATAAGACCATCTACGCCGCCAAGGTCAACAAATGCACCAAATGATGTGAGAGACTTGATTGTACCCTTGTAAAGTTTTCCTTCTTCTGCATCTGCCCAGAAAGCAGCAGCAGCCTTTTCGTTTTCTTCTTTTGCAACAGATTTAATTGAGCCGACAACTCTCTGTCTGCCACGTCTGTCAACATCCATCTTTATAATTCTAAAACGCTGTTCTGTTCCGAGAAGAACGCCAAGGTCAGATAAGAATCTCTCTGCACACTCAGACGCAGGAATAAACACGCGTACGCATTTTACTATTGTAACAACGCCGCCTCTTACCAACTCTACTACGCGACCTGTTAAAACTTCCTGATTTTCAAACGCTACTTTCAGTTCGTCCATGCCCTTTACAGCATCAATCTTCTTCTTGGAAAGTGTAACAACGCCGTCTCTGTCGCTTACGTGAACAACATATACATCAACTTCTTCGCCAACCTTAACGAGATCGTTGATGTTAGCGTTTGAGTCGTTTGTAAGTTCGTCAAAAGGAATTACGCCGTCATACTTGTTTCCGATGTCAACCTGCACCTCGGTAGGAGTGATACCTATGATAACACCCTTTACAACCTCGCCTGATTTAATAGGCTTTAAGGTTTCCTCCAATGCCTCTGCAAAGTTCATTTCATTGTTTTCCGCCATGGTTAAATAGACCTCCTTGATTACCGCCTCCGGCGTTGATGCCCCGGCAGTAATACCCACTAATTTTTTTGTCTCGGGGATTTTCCCCTGTTTTATATATTTTTTTAATTCTTTTGCATTTTCAACCCACACAGTATGCTCACAATACTCTTTACAAAGTTCATAAAGCTTACGTGTGTTGGAGCTGTTCTCGCCCCCGACCACAATCATAACATCGGCTCTCTCAGCAAGTTCTGCTGCCGCCTCCTGTCTTTCATTGGTCGCATTACATATTGTATCAAAAATTTCCGCATTTGTAAAATGTTTTTTTAAATATTTTTCAATTTTTTTAAAAAAATCTTTTCGTATTGTCGTCTGGGCCACTACCGAAACAGGTTTTTGGGCATTTATCCCATTAATTTTTTCTGCTTCTTCTTCAGAATTTATAATAATGGCACTGTTTCCGCACCAGCCGTTTATCCCCTTTACCTCAGGATGGTCAGGGTTACCGACAATTATTACAGTCCTGCCCGAGGCATATGCCTTTGCCACAATGGAATGAATCTTCTTTACATATGGGCAGGTGGCGTCAATAACATTGCCGCCTTTTGCCTCTATCTCTCGTTGTTCACTCTCGGGTATGCCATGGGCACGCAAAATTACATTTGTCCCCTCTTCGACCTGCTCTGCAGAATCTATCGACGAAACCCCTGCCTCTTCAAGTTCTTTTGCAACATCGCTGTTGTGTATAAGCATGCCGTAGGTAACTGACCTCTCTTGCTTTTGTGCGCACTCTCTGGCAATCTTTACTGCCCTTGCCACTCCAAAGCAAAATCCGGCTTTACTTGCAATCTCTATCTTCATACACAGGAACCTCCGAAAGTTCTGATATCACCTTCATAATTTTTGTGTTTGTGATTTCCAGCAGGCCTTCGGAATTAACCTTCTGCCCGTACCACTGAGAAAGACTTACAGGCTCTCCAATGCGCACTGTCAGTTTTGAGAAAAGTTTATACTCTCCTTTGATTCCGACAGGAACAATATCTGCCTGAGACTTTATTGCCACAAGGGTTGCTCCACCCTTTGCCTCTCCCATATAGCCTTTTGGCGAGCGGGACCCCTCGGGGAAAATAATCAGCCTTCCACCCTCGCTAAGTATCTTCATAGAAAGTTTAAGCGCTCCTATATCACTTGTTCTGCGCTTAACAGGAAAAGCCCCAAGGGCACGCAAAAACCATCCGAAGAGTTTGTTTTTAAAGAGTTCTTCCTTTGCCATAAACCTGAATTCCGCCGGCAGACTCACCGCCAGCAAAATAGGATCCATCAGACTCTTGTGGTTTGCACAAACTATAAAAGGTCTGTCTTTTGGCACGTTTTCAATGCCCTCTACCTTAAATCTGTAGATAAGCCGGCAAACTGCCCTGACTACAACAACTGCAACTTTATAAAAACTCATTTACTATGCACCTCTTTGGTCCTGAACAAGCTTGCAAATACGCTCTATTGCCTCTTCAATGGTTATATTGGTGTTGTCTAAAAGAATGCTGTCTTCTGCCTGCTTAAGAGGAGCAAAATCTCTGCCTGAATCATTCTTGTCACGATACTCCATATCCGTTTTTACTGCCTCTAAATCAGTTTCAACGCCTTTCTCCAGAAGTTCCTTTAAACGCCTCCTGGCGCGTTCTTCAACAGAAGCAATCAGAAAAATCTTTACCTCAGCGTCGGGGAGCACATATGTGCCTATATCCCTGCCGTCCATAATTACGTTTTCTTTTTCTGCAAGAGCACGCTGAAGTTCAACAAGTTTGAGCCTTACCGCCGGTATAACCGCCACATTTGATGCGGCAACAGAAATTTCAGGCAGACGGATTTCTGTTGAAACATTCTCTCCGTTTAAAAAAATCTGCTGGCCTTCTTCGTTATGCGCTATGGTAACCTCTACCTCATCAAGAATTGCCGCTACGCCCTCTGCATCTTTGGTGTCTATACCGCGTCTTACTGCCGCAAGACCGATAGCACGGTACATAGCACCTGTATCAATGTAAACAAACCCAAGACGCTTTGCTGCCGCCCTGGATATTGTACTTTTACCTGCACCTGCAGGTCCGTCAATTGCTACTTTCATTTCCTTTATCCCTTAGAAGAAATTTTGCCGCAGCACAGGTCTGCGGCAAAAATCTCCATTTTCCTTTGCTAAATTTCTTCTGTTTCTTCGACCTCAGCTATAACATCTTCTGCCATATCCGCTCCGCAGGACGGGCAGTTTGCATCGTCAAAGCCTGCAGTTCTGCCGCAGGACGGACATTTAACCACTGCAACGCCTGTGGTCTTTAAATATTCAATCTTGGCAAGTTTTGCAGTTATGATATCACATTTGAGTTTTATCTCCTCTGCATAATCTTCATCCTCTGCAATTGTCTGATATGTCTGCTTGCCTATTTCTTCATACAACTTTTTAATGTCGCCCTTTAACTCAAATATTGTGTATTTAACCTTGGATGCCTCGACAATCTCTCCGGACTTTTTTGCAACTTTTTGTGCAGTGTCCGCTACAACATTTTTTACACTCTCCAGAAAATCCATTATAAATACCTCCAAAAATTATTATACATTAAATCTAAATAATATTATATCGCCGTCCTGAACGACGTATTCTTTTCCCTCTGAACGAACAAGGCCTTTTTCTTTTGCCCCTGTCATAGAGCCGCACGCCATCAAATCATCATAGGCAACAACCTCAGCACGGATAAAGCCCCTTTCAAAGTCGGTATGTATCTTACCTGCCGCCTGCGGTGCCTTTGTTCCCTTTGTTATTGTCCACGCTCTGACTTCAGGCTTTCCTGCGGTGAGATAACTGATAAGTCCAAGCAAATTGTAGCTTGCGCGGATAAGTTTATCAAGACCCGACTCGGTTGCGCCAAGTTCCTCTAAGAACATCTGCTTTTCTTCTTTTTCAAGCGCCGCAATTTCCTCTTCTATTCTTGCAGAAATCACCATTACCTCGGATTTTTCGCTCTCTGCAAACTCACGGATTTTGGTAACAAACTCATTCTCGCTCTCGGGCTTTGCATAGTCATCTTCTGCAACGTTCGCCGCATAGATCACAGGCTTCATAGTAAGGAGAGAAACATCTGACAACATCTCGAGTTCATCCTCTGTCATCTCCATTGTTCTTGCACATTTGCCGCCCTCTAAAACTTCGCGGAGTCTTTCATAAAATTCAAGGTGTGACTGATATGTCTTATCTCCGCCTTTTAATGATTTTCTTGTTTTGTCAATTCTGCGGTCAAGTATTTCTATATCAGATAAAATAAGTTCAAGGTTTATAGTCTCAATATCGCGGACAGGGTCTACGCTTCCCTCCACATGGACAATGTTGGTATCCTCAAACGCACGCACTACGTGGACGATTGCATCAACCTCACGAATATTTGACAGGAACTTATTTCCAAGTCCCTCACCGCGGCTTGCACCCTTAACAAGGCCTGCAATGTCCACAAACTCTATTACAGCATATGTGGTCTTATCGGGATTGTGCATCTTGACGAGTTCATCTATACGGCTATCCGGCACAATTACAGTACCCACATTTGGCTCTATGGTACAAAATGGATAGTTTCCCGATTCTGCCCCCGCCTGTGTTATAGCATTAAAAAGTGTACTTTTTCCTACATTTGGAAGTCCAACTATACCTAATTTCATTATATATCACATCTCCTTGATTTATCAGTATTTTCAGCGTTTAATATGTAGTTACTTCGCCATTTCTTCGCCATTTTTACGAAAAATGGTTTTCAAATTGCATAACTGCATTTGCAAGAGAATCCTCTGTCACATGAACATATCTGTCCATAGTAGTTTTTATACTTGCATGACCGAGTAATTGCTGCAACAGTTTTGGCTGCATTCCGCTTTCAACAGCACGGGTTGCGTATGTATGACGAAGTGCGTGCATACAAAATCTTTTAATATTTGCATCATCGCAAAGTTTATACAAATGGGTATCGTATGAACTGTTTTTTGCAGGTTCTCCAGTTCGCCAGTTGATAAATACAAGGTCTTTCATTACAAAACTTATCTTTTGACCGGATTTTCTGTCAATATACTCAAGTGTTTGTGACAGACTTTCAGCTTCCTTTCGTTTGCTCTTTTTTGACTCAAGTTCTTTAAGGATTTCATAAGCTTGATTAGTTAAGGGAATAGTTCTGTAACTTTGCAAAGTTTTTGGAGGTCCTGCTCGCCAATAACCTTGCTTGTGTCTGTATTCCAAAGTTTTATTGACGGTTAGTGTACATTTTTCAAAGTCAATCGCATCCCAAGTCAGACCAATCATTTCTCCTGTTCGGAGTCCTGTCTGCAAAATCAAAGCATATTGAAAATAATTATGCGAGCGTTTCGCAGCTTCTAAAAACTTTTGTTGTTCTTCCACCGTCAAAAACTTGATGTCATTGACTGCACGAATTGGTTTTGTGTATCTCACTCCATCCATAGGATGTTTAGCAATTAAATCGTTCATCAACGCCGATTTAAACATTGTTCCCATAGCAATATAAGTTTGTCTGATGGTTGAACCCGCATAGCGTTCTTCCATGTTATTCAGCACCATTTTGCAATGAAGTGGTTTAACATCAACAAGATTACGGTAATTTCGCCTTGTGTTAGGTGCCAAATCACCGACAATATGATTAATCCAATATTCAAACCAGTCATTTACGGTCATGTCAAACGGTGTAAAAGCATTATGTTTATCTTCATACTTTGCATCATCCAACCAATTCCGTGCTTCCTGAACAGTTTTAAAATACTTATCCTTGCGTTTGCCGAACTTATTTACATATCTCGCACAGTATAAGCCGTCTTTTCTCTGGCAAATTCCTTTGCCGATTTCTTTGCCTCTTAGGTTTTTACCCATAAGCTTAACTCCTTTCTCGTCAGAGAAAAAGAGCCAATGCAACATTTGATATTATATCACATTGGCATAAATTTATCAATAGGTATATGCTAAATTGTAATTTTTTGGCTGATAAATTGTTCAAATTCTCTACGTTTTACTAATTTTTTTGTGCCAACATACAACACAAATGGGCAATTTGGCGAACGAAGCATACTGTCAATTTTGTTTATTCCTATGTTACTATATTCAGCTGCTTCCTTAACGGTCAATGTCATTTTAAGATGTATTGGCACATGCTGAATTTCAAAAGCCACATTTACCACATCCTTTATTTATTGAAAACAGCTTTTTCATCAAACAGATATCCCTTAAATATTACTCCGTCGTGTGTAATAAACAAACCTTGTGAATCTTTTGGAATCTGCTCTGCAGCATTGGTGTTGTCGAGTATGATTTGTGATAGTACATTATCAGCTCTGCCACACACTCTGAAGTCAATATTGTTTCGTATTTGCCCTGGGAGGATATTTGCATCCGGTCTTTGGGTTGCTAAAATCAAATGTATTCCAAAGGCTCTGCCTTGTCGTGCAATTATGGATAGTTTGCCTTCGATTTGTGTTACAAGCTCCTTTGCATCCTTTGAAAGACCTGTTTTATCCAAAACCTCTGCAACCTCATCACAGGCAAATACAATTCTTTTTATTTGGGGTGCATTCATTTTGTTGTATTCGCTGATGTTTGCACATCCGTATTCGCGGAATATTAGTTTTCTGTTCTCTAGCTCATTTACAAGGTCTGTTAGAACTTCAAGCAGGGTATTTTCTTCTGTAATAATATTACATCTTTCGTGCCAAACAGGAAGAAAATCAACACCACCTTTAAAGTCTGCAATAAATACTTCTGCATCCTTTTTCACGCATTGCATAATGAGAAGTTTAAGCAGTACACTTTTACCCGAACCGGTAGAACCGCCAAGCAATATGTGAGGAATTTTCGCCAGGTTGATTTTTGTTTGTCCTGTTCTGCTTTGTCCAAAGATTAATGTAAAATCTTCGTCTGAAAGATATTTATCTTTCCAATAAACTATTTCAGGCAGATTCTTGTTTCCTGATATTGCTTGCAACACGATTTTGTCTCTGCTTTTGCCATATCGAATCTTTTCAACGTGCATATTAAGTGCAGTTTCAATATCTTCTTTTTTATCCTCCCAATCTGAAAGGTGAATGCCATTCGAATCAAATTCCATAACTGTAATATCAAATTCGTTATCTTGTCTGTATTTGCGAGGCAGTAGAGGAGCTTCTGTTGCATGATTTGTCAGACCGATTCTCCACAGATTTTCATTTATGAATTTTGCACCTTTGGGAGTTCCTATCATAATCAGCATAACGACAAATCCGGCAACCGCATAAAGCGGATATAAAAGATGAAATACAATGCGGTTAAATGCCTGAAACATATCTGCCATTTCCATACTTACACATATTTTTGATATGCTCCATATCAGCAAGGAAACAACTATGTATGTAACCGTAATTATTGCGTAGGATTTTTTATGTATTGCTTCATAAATGCCTGTCTTTAATCTTAAAAACTGATATTTCAATCTTGTATTCCGTTCCAAAATATATTTATCTTGTCTGTTCATACCTTTTTACTCCTTTCTGTAATGCTGCCATCCTTGTGATATTCCAAAACCTTGTGTATTCTTCTTAAAAATGCGTTCCAAGTTTCAGGATGATAAATCTGCACATCCTTATACTGTTCTGACAGGGGAATATTTGAAGTAATATATACCTTTGTAAAGCACGCAATTCTGTCGTTATACCTTACCGGAAGATTTAGGGGATAAATGTCAAGATATACCTTTAATTCCAAATTCTCTGCAAAATACGGTTGAAAGAAGTATTGCACCTATCAATTCAATTAAGAATGTTGTTTTAAGCATAAAGCCTGTGAGTCTTACAATTCCGCCGACCTTCGGCGCAGATATTGCATCCTGTAAGGTGCTTCTTTGCATAAGACTTATTTTTCTTCCTGCAAGCATTGCCATCGCAACAGACAGTGTTACAATCCCAAGTCCTCCGACCTGTATCAAAAGCAGGATTATAAGCTGCCCAAATATCGACCAGTGTGTTGCAGTGTCATGTACTACAAGACCAGTTACACACACAGCAGATGTTGATGTGAACAAGGCATCTGAAAAGGGTATCATATTTCCGCTTGCCGATGATATGGGGAGCATTAAAAGAATTGTACCTAATATGATTGCTCCGGCAAAGCCGAATATTATTATCTGAGAAGAAGAAAAATGCTTCTTAATTTTTGCATCCATAATCAAAACCACCAATCAAGTGTATCTTTTTTCTATTATCATTGTATCACAATATATTTTAAGATGGCATTAACGGTTGAATATCCGCATTAAGATTGCATTAAGAAAACAAACAAGGTCTCCACATTGTTAGTGAGCACCTAACTCTATTATGCACTTTAAATCCCCCTAAAGACATTAAATATTTACAAAGTTGCTTTTCTTTTCAATATATTGGCTGTAAAATTTTGCATACTGACTTTTACACACAAAAAAACAAACCATACTTTTATGATCTGCTAATTTGATTATATACTCTATTTATAATGTTTTATCTATCCTGAAATATTTAAGTATTTCATAAAACTTATCCTGACAGGAAAGGACTGTATCACGCAGGAATCCTTTTTCGTTGTTCCATTCTTTTAATCCTCTGTAATAAAACATTTTATGTTGTTCGTCAATGATAAAGGGTGTGATATTATGTTTAAGACATTCCTTAAACATAATCAGTCTACCGACACGTCCATTACCGTCCTGGAAAGGGTGTATGCGTTCAAACTGAACGTGAAAGTCAATAATATCATCCAATTCTATTTGCTTTTTTGCATTATACACATCTAAAAGTTTTCGTATTTCCGTGTGCACATTTTCAGGAAGCACCGTTTCCATACCGCCGACTTCATTAGGCAATTTTTTATAATCGCCCACATTAAACCAATCTTTTCTGCTGTCGCCAGTACCGTTTTTTAAAATAAGATGCAGTTCCTTTATATATTTTTCAGAAAGCTCGTACTTTGCATTTTCAATAACGGAATCTATGCACCTAAAATGATTTGTAGTTTCTACAATGTCATCCACATTTACACTTTCATCAGTTATACCAATGGTATTGGTTTCAAAAATATATCTTGTCTGGTCGTGGGTGAGGCGACTGCCTTCGATATGATTTGAATTGTATGTCAAATCAATTTGTATACGATGGTAGATTCCGCCTGAAAGCTTACTTTCTTTTTGCTCTTTTAATATATCGAGAAGTGTCTGGGGCTTACTAGATTTTCTCTTTGCCCTTTCAGGTTTTTCACTGTCTTCAGGAATGTTCCAGGTTTTGCCCGTTAAAAATGCCCCTGGGATTTTTCCGTCCTGACAATATTTTCGCACACTTCTGTCTGTTAAATTCCATTTTTGAGCTACTTCCGCAACTGATAAATATTTCATAAAAACAAACTCCTTAATGTTTATCTGTATATAGTATAACATATTATCGGAAAAATATCAATATTTTTGTTTGTTAAAAATCCAATTTATTTTTCCGATAGAGGAATTTCATTTTCTTTATAAAATACAAAAACTGCGACCTTAAAAGTCACAGTTTTTATAATAAATTATTCAGTTGCATTTGTCTCTTTTTCAAATTTAAAATTGTGTCTTTACACCACGATTACACCATTTCGGCATTTGCTTTTATAAAGTTATATAAACCTTTATGAAATTTGAATCTTTTGAAAGTCGCACCAGTACTAGATTTCAAGGAGTTTTATGTGCTTTTATGAAATTATATGAAAATGCCCGATATATTTCTATACCAAGTTTCATTTACATTCATTCCTTTTAGCATTTGTATTTTAAAAAGTTCTTATTTAATATATTATACCATAACAGCGGATAATTGCAATCATTTTTAATAAATTTCTCATTTTTACAACTGTAGGTTTACAATAGATGTGTTACATTCCGATATATTTTGATACGAGGAAACCTCATACAAAATATATCGGTAAAAACAAATAGCGAATAGAAACTTTTTGTGTTAAAGTTTAAGTACCACCAAAAACCACACAGAAAGG
>JAZSBQ010000046.1:0-12299 GCA_045602485.1 Clostridia bacterium | reverse complement strand
TACATAAAACCCGTGCGAAAACTAAAAAGAAAACCGCCTGTTCAATACAGACTTGAACAGGCAGCTTAAAATATTCTTTTTTTGTGTCTACAAAGTATTGGCTATTTCACATAACACCTGATTTTTTTATTAGTTAAACTTTGGTAAGTAATCTCCGTCAGCCTCGATAATTTTATCTACTCCAAGCATAATATTATAAATTATAGAATTATAATTGTAGTACCCTTGATAATTGACGAGACTACAAGAGAATTTTATGCAAAATAGCCAAAAAACTTTTGCAATATTGTATAATATTAGGTTGATTTTTTAAATAGAATGAGATAAAATTAAATTATTAACTATACTGTTTAGGAGGACTGTCAATTGAAATTGTATGACACAACCAATATTAAAAACTTTTGTTTATTAGGACACGGAAATGCAGGTAAGACATCGCTTGCAGAGGCTATGCTTTATACATCAGGAAACATTGACCGTATGGGACGTACAGCAGACGGAAATACCGTTATGGATTTTGAACCCGAGGAGATTAAGCGTACATTCTCAATCAGCACTGCACTTGCATCATGCGAGTGGAACGGCGCTAAGTTTAATATAATTGATACCCCCGGATATTTTGACTTTGTAGGTGAGGTACAGGAAGCAGTGCGTGTTGCAGATGCGGCGGTTATCGTACTGAGCGGTAAGTCGGGACTGACTGTTGGTGCAGAAAAAGCGTGGAAGTATTGCGAAGAGCGTAAACTTCCGAGAATCATTTTTATAAATAAAGTAGACGATGAGAGAGTAAATTATCACAACGTTCTTCAGCAACTCAAGGATAAGTACGGCAAAAGGATTGCTCCTTTCCAGATTCCTATGCGTGAGGGCGATAAGATAACAGGATTTGTTAATATAGTAGAAAGAGAAGCAAGAATATTCCAGGGTAATATGACAGTTACAGGAGAGACCCCTGCTGAACTTATGGATGAACTTGCATCTATGAGAGATATGATTTGTGAGGCGGTTGCAGAAACCTCTGAAGAACTTATGGAAAAATACTTTGCAGGTGAAGAATTTACTCTGCCTGAAATGTATGGCGCCCTGAGAGCAGGTGTTGCAGAGGGTGATATTGTTCCTGTACTTTGCGGAAGCGCATATCACAACAATGGTATTCCGTCTCTTATGAATGCTATACATGCGTACTTCCCTGCACCATGCACAGACGAAGGCTTTGTTATGGCAACCAAGAAAGACGGCAGTTCGTCAAGACTTAAGGTTGATGTGAATGACCCGATGTCTGCTCTTGTATTTAAGACTATTGCTGACCCATATGTTGGTAAACTTTCCTACTTTAAAGTTTACTCAGGAGTTATGACACCGGATACAACGGTTTATAATATGAACAAAGATGCCAACGAAAAGATTGGTAAGATATATGTTGTTCAGGGTAAGAAACAGATAGAGGTTGAAAGACTAAATGCCGGTGATATCGGTGCGGTTGCAAAACTTACAAAAACCGCTACAGGAGATACACTCAGCGGACTTAACCATCCTCTCCAGCTTGAAGGTATTGATTTTGCAAAACCCAATATGTCACTTGCAGTTGTTTCAAAGGCAAAGGGCGATGAAGAAAAGATTACTCAGGGTCTTGTAAAACTTATGGAAGAAGACAACACCTTCCGTCTTGAAAACAACAAGGAAACCCGTCAGCAGATTCTTAAAGGTCTTGGCGATCAGCACATAGAAATTATTGTAAGCAAACTTAAGAATAAGTTTGGTGTTGATATCTCATTTGAGACACCTAAAGTTCCTTACCGCGAGGCAATCCGTAAAAAGGTAAAGGTAGAAGGTAAGCATAAGAAACAGTCAGGCGGACACGGTCAGTATGGCCATGTATGGATTGAGTTTGAACCGACAGATTCAGAAGGACTTGTGTTCGAAGAGAACATCTTCGGCGGAAGTGTTCCAAAGGGTTACTTCCCGGCTGTTGAAAAAGGTCTTCTTGAGTCAATGCAGCAGGGCGTACTTGCGGGATATCCTATGGTAGGTCTCAAGGCTACGTTGGTTGATGGCTCTTACCATGATGTTGACTCATCCGAAATGGCGTTTAAGATTGCTGCAAACCTTGCTTACAAAGCAGGTATGGCACAGGCATCACCTGTTATACTTGAGCCTATCGGCTTGCTTAAGGTTACAGTGCCCGACAGCTACACTGGTGATATAATCGGTGATATAAACAAGCGTCGCGGACAGATGCTTGGTATGACACCTTTAGGCGGTGGCCTCACAGTTATTGAGGGAGAGATTCCAATGGCAGAGATGCATACATATTCTTCAGACTTACGCAGTATGACTCAGGCAAGAGGCGAGTTCGAGTTTGAGTTTGAGCGCTATCAGGAAGCCCCAACCAATATTGTTGATAAAATAGTAGCAGAGGCTAAGAAAGACTAATCAAAAAGGCTCCCCGTGATGGGGAGCCTTTTGTATGTATAATTTAGAAGTCAACCTCTGTGTCATAGTAGCAGCACTTGAGGAGTTTTTCCATTTCTTCAACGGAAATTTTGCGTGGGTTAGAACCTGTACAAGCATCTGCAACTGCGTTCTTTGCGATTTCAGGAAGTCTTTCGAGGAATACTTCTTCGGGAACAAAACCTGTTTCGCAGGGGTAACTGTCAGCACCGTAGTTTTTAATGCACTGTGGAATGTTAAGTGCATCATTCATACCGCGGAGGTATGTAATAAGGTTTGCGACCTTTTCGTCATCGTTTGAACCGCCAAGACCTATAAAGTCAGCAATTACACCGTAACGCTTCTTTGCGGTTTCGTCTTTTGCGTTAAATGCGATAACCTTTGGAAGGTACATAGCGTTTGCAGCACCGTGGATAATGTGTGCACCAAAGTCTTCAAAGATAGCGCCTGTCTTGTGTGCCATTGAGTGTACTATACCGAGGAGTGCATTAGAAAATGCCATACCTGCAAGACACTGAGCGTTGTGCATAGGTGCACGCTTTGTCATATCACCGTTGTAAGAATCAACAAGGTCAGACTGAATCATCTTGATTGCAAAGATTGCAAGAGGATCAGTAAACTCGCTATTAGCGGTAGAAACATAAGCCTCGATTGCATGAGTGATAGCATCCATACCTGTGTGAGCAGTAAGTTTTTTAGGCATTGTCTCTGCAAGGTCAGGGTCTACGATTGCAACATCAGGAGTGATTTCAAAATCAGCAAGAGGATATTTTATACCCTTTTCATAGTCTGTGATAACAGAAAAAGCAGTAACCTCTGTTGCTGTACCTGATGTAGAAGGGATAGCACAAAAACGAGCCTTTTTGCGGAGTTCGGGAATACCAAATACTACGCACATTTCTTCAAAAGTGATTTCAGGATATTCGTACTTAATCCACATTGCCTTTGCAGCATCAATAGGGGAGCCACCACCGATTGCAACAATCCAGTCAGGCTGGAACTTCTGCATAGCCTCTGCACCGCGCATAACGGTATCAACGGATGGATCAGGCTCGATGCCTTCAAAAATTTCAACTTCCATACCTGCTTCTTTAAGGTAAGAAGTTACCTTGTCAAGAAAACCGAACTTTTTCATTGAACCGCCGCCGGTACAAACCATCGCGCGGGTTCCTTTAAGTGATTTAAGGGCTTCAAGAGACCCTTTGCCGTGATACAGGTCACGGGGAAGAGTAAAGCGTGCCATAATTTTATCTCCTTATTTTTTTTATAGTGCGTTAAAAATTTAACAATGCAATTATATATCTGTAAGCAGATAAAATCAAGAATTATTTAATCATAATATTAACAATTTTTGCGTTATTTTTAAAAATAATATGTATTTTTCACCTTTTGACAAAAATTGCTCCAAATGCATAGTTTTGTTGACGCAGAGTAGAGTTTTAAAGTATATGTTTTTAAATATAAGTAATTTGCCGGGGAGTGAGATATAAAGTTAAGGGCCTTTGTTGACACATATCGGAGAATATGATAGTATAATTAGAGTATATCTTGACAGATAAACATCTGTAGGTTTTTCGGGCGGATGCGGTCATCCGCCCATATTTTTTATAGCAGGTGATAAAATGGAACTATTAATCGGACGCCCTGAAGATTGCAGCGGCAGACTTGAAAAAGAAGTAAGAGTGTATGATATGCTGGACAGTCTCGGTATAAAATACTACCGTGTTGATCACAGCCCGTCAGGAAAGATGGAGGCATGCAAAGAGATTGACGAGACTTTAGGTGTTGTTATCTGTAAAAATTTGTTTCTGTGCAACAGACAAAAAACAAAATTTTATCTTTTGATGATGCCATCTGACAAGCCATACAGAACAAGGATATTTTCAAAACTTGCAGGCAGTTCACGTTTGTCTTTTGGCCCGCCTGAGGAGATGGATCAGTTTTTAGATGTTACCCCCGGCTCTGTGAGCATACTTGGACTTATGAACGACAAAAACAATGATGTTGCCCTATATATTGATAAAGAAGTTTTAGACAGCGAGCATATTGGATGTCACCCTTGTATAAACACATCCAGCCTTAGAATGAAGACGGCGGATATTATAGATAAATTTTTGCCTGAGGTACATCATACCTACACAGAGGTAGTTATGCCCTATGAGGATGATGAAGACTAAATAAATTACAAATTTTCATAAAAGGGACTAATTTTCCGATTTTTGGACAGACTAGAGTCTGTATAGAAATTTTTGAAAGGAAAAGGTCCATAAATTATGAAAGATAAAATTTTTGGAGTTCTTCAAAGAGTTGGCCGGTCGTTTATGCTTCCTATAGCAATATTGCCGGTGGCAGGGTTATTCCTTGGCGTTGGTGGGGCGTTTACAAACGAAACAATGCTTAGGGCGTATAACCTTATGGGGATTATGGGGCCCGGTACGCCCATAAACGCAGTTCTTCGGGTGCTTAGCAGTTGCGGCGACATTGTATTTGCCAATCTGCCTCTTATTTTTGCCATAGGTATAGCAATCGGTATGGCAAAGAGAGAAAAAGAGGTAGCCGCTCTTGCAGGTGCAATAGCATTTTTTGTTATGCATGCGGCAATCGGTGCTCTTGCGCTTAATACCTATGGAGAAGTCGGCGTTCAGGAGCATATTGCAAACGGCACAATGGCGTCGGTTGTCGGTATACGGTCTTTGCAGATGGGTGTTTTCGGCGGTATCATTGTTGGTCTTGGTGTTGCGGCGCTCCATAACAGATTTTATAAGATAAGACTTCCGCAAGTTCTCTCCTTCTTTGGCGGAACCAGATTTGTGCCCATAATTTCTTCAGCTGTTTATCTCGTGGTTGGTATATTAATGTTCTTTATCTGGCCACCGATACAGGCAGGGATTTCATATATCGGTAAACTTGTTCAGGGTTCAGGATATATAGGTACATGGATATATGGTATAACTGAGCGTGCGCTTATTCCCTTTGGACTTCATCATGTGTTCTATTTACCGTTCTGGCAGACAAACGTTGGCGGAGTGATGGAGATAATGGGCAGAACCTGGGAGGGTGCGCAGAATATTTTTTTTGCACAGTTATCTGACCCGGGTGTTGAGCATTTTGCAGTATCAGCCACAAGATTTATGTCAGGTAAGTTCCCGTTTATGATTTTTGGCTTGCCCGGTGCTGCCCTTGCAATGTACCGTTGTGCAAGACACGAAAAACGCAAGGTTGCAGGCGGACTTTTGCTCTCTGCGGCGCTTACTTCAATGCTGACAGGTATAACAGAGCCTATTGAGTTTACTTTCCTGTTTGTGGCACCGCTTTTATATGTTATACACTGCGTACTTGCAGGCCTTTCATATATGCTGACCCATATATTCAACGTCGGCGTTGGTATGACATTCTCAGGCGGACTTATAGATTTGTTCCTGTTTGGTACGCTTCAGGGTAACGCAAAGACAGACTGGATAAATATAGTTATAATAGGTATTTTCTATTTTGTAGTTTATTATTTCTTATTCAGATTTCTGATAAGAAAGTTTAACTTTAAAACCCCCGGACGTGAGGCAGACACAGAGGAGACAAAACTCTACACAAGAGCCGATGTGAATGCAAGAAATGAGGAAAGAAAGCAGGCAAATACTGACAGCGGTATATCAGCGATGATTGTTTCGGGTCTTGGCGGTAAAGATAATATAAGTGATGTTGATTGCTGCGCAACAAGGCTTCGTATAACTGTCCGTGACGGAGGCAAAGTAAGTGATGCAAAGTTAAAATCCAGTGGAGCCGCAGGTGTAATTAAAAAGGGTAATGGTGTACAGATAATATATGGACCGAGAGTAACAGTAATAAAGTCAGAACTCGAAGATTTTCTTGCATCAGGAGTGGCTGATAATATCAGTATCACCGACGATATAAAAAAGGAAGAATCGAAAGTTAAAAACAGCAGCAAAACACAGGAGATCCGTCTCTGGTCGCCCCTTAGCGGACGGATTGTGCGCCTTGGCGATGTAAAGGATGAGGCGTTCTCTCAGGGGATACTTGGCAAAGGCATCGCAATAGAGCCGACAGAGAGTAAACTTTATTCGCCTGCAGACGGTGTGGTGGATAACGTCTTTGATACAGGCCATGCACTTGGAATTAAAACAAAAGAAGGGCTAGATATCCTGTTGCATATGGGGATAGACACAGTAAAACTCGGCGGCAGACATTTTAATGTCAGAGTTAAAAAGGGTGATACTTTAAAAAAAGGTGATTTGCTTGCAGAATTTGATATAAAAGAGATAAAGGCAGACGGCTTTATGGTTACAACCCCAATGGTTGTGTGTAACAGTGACGAATGCGAGGATATAACCTTTGCCTATGCCGAAGAAGATGTAAGTCACGGCGATTTAATACTCATTGTAAAAAAATAAAGAAAATACTTGACATTTGAAATAAATGGGCATATAATAATTAGCAAGATTGTATGCAAGTTATGTTGCATACAGGTCAAATACGGATAGGAGATTGGGCTATGAACTCTTTGTCAAACTCAAAATCGGCAAATAAGTTTTATTTTGGCTTTAGCTTTAGCTTTTTTGGCTACGGCTATTTTGAGTGCGGCAATGTAAAAAACCTTTGAGCCTTATCTGTGTAATGTTTTAATGTCAAATGCATTGTAAGGGCAGGTTCAAAGGAACCTGCCCTTTTTGGTTATATAAATCTGCAATGCACAAAATTTCTTTCGGGGGATGATGAAAATGGTAGTAATTTTAAAACAGGCAACAAAAGAAGAGGATGTAGAAAAGGTTATATCCTATATTCGTGATATGGGTCTTGATGTAACGGTCAACAAGGGTACAGATTGCACTGTTCTGGGCCTTTTGGGTGACACGGCAAATGTAGATCCGGGTACTTTGATGCTCAATGTTCACGTTGACAGGGTTATGAGGATAGCTGAGCCTTTTAAAAAGGCAAGCCGTAAGTTTCATCCTGAGGATACAATCGTAAAAATTGGAGACGCCGAGATTGGCAAATCCAAAAGTTTTACTATTATTGCAGGCCCATGCTCTGTTGAGAGCGAAGAGCAGATAACACAGGTGGCAGAAGGGGTAAAGAAAAACGGTGCAAAACTTCTCAGAGGCGGGGCTTTTAAGCCGAGAACTTCCCCATATTCATTCCAGGGACTTGAACTTGAAGGCCTTGAAATGTTAAAAGTTGCAAAAGAAAGAACAGGAATGCCGATAGTTACTGAGATTATGTCACCGTATATGGTTGAAGAATTTGAGAACAATGTTGATGTAATCCAGGTTGGCGCAAGAAATATGCAGAACTTTGACCTGCTTAAAGAACTCGGAAAGTGCAGTAAGCCGGTTTTGTTAAAGAGAGGTCTTTCTTCTACAATAGAGGAATGGCTGATGTCGGCTGAATATATCCTTGCCGGAGGCAACAAAAATGTAATTCTGTGTGAGAGAGGGATTCGAACCTTTGAAACATACACAAGGAATACTCTTGATTTGAGTGCTATCCCTGTAATTAAAAAGCAAAGTCATCTGCCTGTTATTGTTGACCCGTCACATTCAGCAGGCGTTAGATGGATGGTAGAGCCTTTGTCTCTTGCTGCTATGGCGGTCGGTGCAGACGGACTTATGATAGAGGTACACAATTGCCCTGAAAAGGCACTTTGTGACGGTGCACAGTCTCTTGACCTTAATCAGTTTGAGACCCTTATGAATAAACTTTATAAAATAGGCGAAAACCTTGGCCTTAAGGTTTAAAAAATTGCCGTGAGGGGGCAGAGAAAAATGAAAACGCTAAAAGTTAATATTCCGGGCAGAGAGTATGATATACAAATAGGGACCGATTTGCTGAAAGACTCTGCAACTCTTATATCAAAGGTATATAGCGGCAAAAAGATTGCCGTTGTTACGGATACAAATGTAGGACCGCTTTATGCAGATAAACTTGAGTCTGCACTGACAGACGGCGGATTTGAAGTTAAGATTATTACAGTTCAGGCAGGCGAGACAAGTAAATCCATAAGTATGCTTGAATACCTGTATAGGCAGATGCTGGACTTTGGTATTACGCGCTCTGATTTGATTGTTGCTCTCGGAGGCGGAGTGGTTGGAGACTTGACGGGATTTGCAGCGGCAAGTCTGCTTAGGGGTGTTCCATTTGTGCAGATACCGACTACATTGCTTGCGCAGGTTGATTCCAGCGTTGGCGGTAAGGTTGCAGTAAATCTTCCTCAGGGTAAAAACCTGATTGGTGCGTTTTATCAGCCAAAACTCGTGATTATAGATACTCAGTGTCTGAGGACGCTCTCGCCTGAGATTTTATCAGACGGTATGGCAGAGGTAATTAAATATGGTGCAATCAGGGATGAGGCACTTTTTGAGATGCTTGAGAAAATAAAAGATACCGACGAGTTGTTTGCTGAAATCCCCGAGATAGTGTATACTTGTTGTGATATAAAGAGAAAAATTGTAGAGATGGATGAGCACGACACCGGTGAGAGAATGGTGCTGAATTTTGGGCATACCTTTGGCCATGCTATTGAGAAAAAGTTTAACTATCAGGGCTTTACCCATGGTATGGCTGTTGCGGCAGGAATGGTTATGGCGTGCGAGTGGGGCGAGAAGAGGGGCATTACGAATATTGGTGCCTGTGGTAGAATGATAAAAATTCTTGAGAAATATTCCCTGCCTGTATCTGCAGATATTACTCACAATGAGATTTTGTCTGCCGCTTTGGTGGATAAAAAGGGCGTAGGAGATAAAATAAATCTGATTTTGCTCAGCAAAATCGGAAATGCCCTGATACATTCTATTGATAAGAGTGACATATAAATTTTGTGCAGAAGAGATTTTACGGAGGATACTTATGGATAAAATAGCAATAACCCCTAAGAGGCTCAGCGGAAAGGTGATTGTTCCGCCATCTAAAAGTGTAGCACATCGTGCTATAATTGCGACGGCCCTCTCAGGGGGAGAATGCAGAATAGATAATGTAGAAATGTCTGATGATATCTGTGCCACCATTGATGCAGTAAAAACTCTTGGCACTAAATGCGATGTTTGCAAAGAGAAAAAAAGCATCTGTGTTTCCGGCAATAAGGCAGAAAAACTATCCGATATGACAATCGATTGCGGAGAGAGCGGCTCTACGCTCAGGTTTTTGATTCCTGTTGCCCTTGTGTTTGGCGACAGTGTGAAGTTTACAGGTCGGGGCAGACTTATGCAGAGACCTCAGAAGCCCTACATAGAGATGTTTGAAAAAAAGGGTATCGTATGTGAGAAGGGCGATAACTACCTGAAGTTCAGCGGTAAACTAAAGGGAGGCAAATATAAGATTGCAGGCGATATAAGTTCTCAGTTTATAACAGGTCTGCTTATGGCTTTGCCCCTTATGGAAGAGGATAGCGAAATAATCGTAACAACCACGCCTGAATCAAAAGGATACATCGATATTACTCTTGGCGTATTAAAGGATTTTGGAATAGAAATAGAAAATCACGATTATAAAAGATATGTGATAAAAGGAAAACAGAAATACAAGGCAACAGACTTTGCTGTTGAGGGGGATTACTCTCAGGCGGCTTTCTTTCTTGTTGCAGGTGCACTCGGATGTGATGTTACCTGCTATGGGCTGAGTGAAGACAGTTTGCAGGGTGACCGTGCTATAATTGATATTATAGAGCAAACAGGCGGAGAAATCGTCAGAAAAGATGGCGGAATTTCCGCAATCCGCAGCGAGGATATGAGAGGGATAGCCGTTGATGCAAAGGATATTCCGGATTTAGTTCCGATTTTAGCAGTTTTGTTTGCTTTCTGCAAAGGAGAGAGCAGGATAACCGGTGCAGGTCGCCTCAGGATGAAAGAGAGCGACAGACTTGCGGCTATTTCAAAGGAACTGACCCATCTTGGGGTTGATATAACAGAAGGCAGTGACAGCCTTGTTATCAGGGGTCGTCAGGTGGCAGAATGCGGTGTGGTTTCTTCGTGGAATGACCACAGGATTGCAATGGCACTTGCGATTGCAGCATGCAGATGCGAGGGCAAGGAAATAGTGATTGAGGGCGCTAAAGATGCGGTTAAAAAATCATACCCTGTTTTTTTTGAGGTATATAACAAGTTATAATTTAAAGTGGGGTAAAAAATATGAATATATGGGGCGAAAATTTAAAACTCAGTATATTTGGAGAATCTCATGGTGAGGGAATCGGTGTTGTAATAGACTCAGTACCATCAGGGACAAAACTCGATTTGGATGAAATATCAAGGTATATGCAACGTCGTGCTCCGGGCAGAAACAAAATGTCTACACCGAGAAAAGAGAGCGATGAAGTACAGATTTTGTCAGGCTTTTATAATGGAGTGACGACAGGTACTCCCCTTTGTGCGGTTATTAAAAATACAAACACGCAGTCAAAAGATTATGAGCCGCAACTGTTAAGACCCGGACATGCTGATTATACTGCAGTTAAAAAGTATGGGCTTTGTCGCGACTTTCGCGGAGGCGGCCATTTTTCGGGCAGAATTACTGCTCCTCTTGTTTTTGCAGGAACGGTAGCAAAGCAGATACTTGAAAAAAAGGGAATAACCATAGGCACTCATATATATAGCATAGGAGAGGCCTCGGACACACCGTTTGATATGGTAAATTTAAAACCTGATACCTTAAAAAAACTGTCAGAAAAAGACTTTCCTGTTATTGACGGGGCCTGCGGTGAGGCGATGAAGTCCATTATAGAAGAGAAGAGAATGGAACGAAACTCCGCAGGAGGAATAGTAGAATGTGGTGTTACAGGGATAGAAGCTGGTATAGGTGCACCTTTTTTTGGTTCGGTAGAGAGCAAAATTTCGTCAATGATGTTCTCGATTCCTGCAGTAAAGGGAATTGAGTTTGGACTTGGATTTGATTTTGCAAAGGCTGACGGAAAAGAAGCCAATGATGAGTTCTATATTGAAAACGGAGAAATAAAGACATATACAAATAACAATGCAGGTATAAACGGAGGCATAACCAATGGAATGCCCGTCGTTTTTCGTGTTGTGTTTAAACCCACACCGTCTATCGGTATAGTGCAGAGAACTGTAGATATTGATAAAATGGAAAACGCAGAAATTCAAACAGATGGCAGACATGACCCTTGTATTGTGCATCGCGGAGCGGTTGTGGTTGAGGCGGCAACAGCGGTTGCAATTCTTGATATGATTTTGTGAGGTGTATCACATAATGAATGAACTTGAAAAATTACGTAGTGAAATAGACAAAGTTGATAAAGAAATTTTGCCTTTGTTCTTAAAAAGGATGGAACTTTGCGGCAAGGTAGCCGAGTATAAGAGACAGACAGGTATGGCGATTTTTGACCCTGTGCGCGAAAAGCAGGTTTTGGACAATAAGGTTAAACTTCTTGAAAACCCCGATATGGCAGACGAAGTGTATGAGTTTTTTAATTCTATGATGTGTATAAGCCGTGTACATCAGGGAAAAATCTTAAGCGACAGAGCGGAGAATAAAGAATGTCGGGAAATAATCGATAAGTCGGTTTCGCATATCAAAAACCCTAAAATTGTATATTTCGGAAGCGAGGGTGCATACAGCGAGGCGGCTGCAATTGAGTATTTTGGCAGGGAGTGTGACAGAGTTTATTCTGCCACCTTTGACGGAGCCTTTGAGGAACTCGCAGGCGGCAGAGTTGATTATGCGGTTCTTCCCATTGAAAATTCTTCAACAGGTACTATTGCAAGAGTTGTAGATTTGCTTAACGGATATAAGTTCAGCATAGTAGGAGAAATATGTATCCCTATACGCCATTGTCTCGTAGGTGTCCCGGGGGCGAAACTTTCTGATATAAAGAAGATATATTC
>JAZSBQ010000045.1:0-24285 GCA_045602485.1 Clostridia bacterium | reverse complement strand
AGCCAATGTCATCGACATTGGCTTTTAAATTATTTTATTGTATATCCGCCTTTAACCATTACAAGAACATCCGTGTCGGCACTAAAGCCTCTTCCGTCTGCAACGGGTATAATCAACAGATGGTTAGATGGCATTGCAGTCCCGTCAGAGAGGTCATAGCCTGCAGTTGTATCGGCAAGGCCACCCTTTTGCGTCGCAATAATCGTTCCTTTGCCCATGCGCAGAATCATCTCTGTTCCTGCCTCTCCTATTATGCTCTGACCCTTGCTTACACTTACCACATCAAACGCCGTCGGACTTGCTGTTATACTTCCGTCTGACGGGATGATTCCGAGTTGCTTGTCAATATATGCCTTAATCTCAGGGATAACCTTATCAACTATATAACTCTTTGTTACAACAGGGTCATCTGTGCCGCCCGGCTCAGAAAATACTATTATGGTGCTTGCAATAACAATGCACAAACCAAGAATTATTCCGACTCTTAAAAGATTTCTTTTTTTCATGGTAATCCTCCTAAGTATATAAAAGTTTAATTATTATCTGTTTAATATTTTAAGTCAGACCAAAGGATATTTCAAGGGCTTCATTTACTTTGTCCATCAGGCTTCCGTCAATGTGGCCGATTTTTTCCTTAAGTCTTTTTTTGTCAATAGTCCTTATTTGCTCAGCCAGAACAACCGAGTCCTTTGATAACCCAAATCCGCCGGCATCTATCTCTATGTGCGTCGGCATCTTTGCCTTGTTTATCTGTGACGTAATAGCCGTAGCAATCACAGTCGGACTGTATCTGTTGCCTATGTCATTCTGAATAATCAGCACAGGCCTGACCCCGCCTTGTTCAGAGCCGACAACCGGACTTAAATCCGCATAATATATATCTCCTCTTTTTACTACCAATGTTTTCACACTCCGCAAGTTAAATTGTGTCCTTCGCTCTCATCTGTATTATACGCAGCCTGACTTGTTTTGGTACATAATCAAAGGACAAACTTGCGGCAAACGAACTTGTGATTATGTACGACCAAAACATCCTGAAATCAATCTGCAACAGGAGAATCCAGAAGATAATTGTGGGTGTTTTGTTCTTTACCTTCTTTGAAGTAAACCCTCGGGATTCTCTTGCCTACCATACAAAGGATTTCATAATTGATAGTCCCCATTTTTTCAGCAAGGCTCTCTACCGGTAATTCTATATTATCGCCTTTGCCAAACAAAATGACTTCGTCGCCGATATTAATAGTATTGACATCGGTAACATCAATCATACATTGGTCCATACAAATATTTCCGACAATATCACACAATTTTCCATCTGTAATTACCTGTGCTTTGCCGGATAATGTTCTTGAATATCCGTCGGCATATCCAACCGGAATAGTGGCAATCCTGCTCGATTTGTCTGCAACAAACTTCCTGCCGTAACTGACTCCGCTGCCTTCTTCAATAATTTTAAGATTGGTTATTTTCGCTTTAAAATTCATCGCAGGAACAAGAGAAAGTTTTGCACAGTCCACAAACTCCGACGGACTGTGACCATAGAGTATGATCCCCGGTCTTACCATGTCAAGATGCATCTGCGGGAAACGTATAAGCGCAGCACTGTTGCAGCAATGTCTGATTTTGATGTGCAATCCTCTTTCTTCTATTTCTCTGCACAGATTGCAAAATCTCTTAAACTGCATAAACGTATACTCATCATCATTCTCATCAGCAACGGAAAAGTGAGTAAAAATTCCCTCAACCTCAACATTTGGCAATAATGATATTCTTAATATTTCCCCGACGGTCTCTCCGTTTACACTCTCATCACTTGCATATCTGTATCCGATACGTCCCATACCAGTATCAACTTTAATATGAATTTTAGCCGTTTTGCCGCATTTTTTTGCGGCATCTGACAAAGCCTTTGCCAGAGAATATTCATAGCACGCAGACGTAATTTCATATTCGACAATATTTTCTACATCCTTAACATCACTGTGACCCAGAATCAAAATCGGACATGTCATACCATATTGACGAAGCTGAACCGCCTCATCTATGCACGCTACCGCCAGAGAATCTGCACCGTTTTCCAGAAGTGTGCGCGCAGCCTCAAAGCATCCGTGTCCGTAGGCATCTGCTTTTACAACGCCAAGTATCTTTGCCGACGGGCTGACATAACTTCGGATATTTTTAATATTATTTTTTATCGCATCGAGGTCTATTTCAGCCCATGCTCTGCCATTGTATTCCATACTTTATACTTCCTTTATATAAACTATATTCTGTCTGCAAGCGTTTTTATTGCATAGGGCAGTTTTTCTGCCACATCGCCTGCAACAAGCCCGAATTCACCAATTTCATTTGCAGCCATATCTCCTGACAGTCCATGGATAAACACACCCAGAACCGCCGCATCATACGGATTTTTGCCCTGGCCTATCAAAGATGCTATTATTCCTGTCAGCACATCACCCATACCGCCGCTTGCCATACCGCTGTTTCCGCTTTCATTTATATGCGCCTCTCCATCCGGAGATACTACAACTGTTCTGCGCCCTTTAAGCACAACAACTGTACTGCATTCTTTTGCAAGCCTTGCTGCTGTGCCAACTCTGTCCTTTTCAACTTCTTCTATTGACAATCCTGTAAGTCTTGCCATTTCTCCCGGATGAGGAGTCATAACAACAGGGCAGCTTTTACTCTTTAAAACACCCATATCGTCTGATATTGCATTAAGCCCGTCTGCATCAATAACCATAGGGGTTGTTTCTTTAAGCAGTGCCTTTATTATCTCTTTTATATCATCACAGCGTCCAAGCCCCGGCCCTATTGCACACACATCACTCTTTTTTGCCTTTTCTATAATCTGCTCTGTCGCATCGACGCAGAGTTTTCCGTCTCTGCACGGCAGAGGCATGGTCATAACCTCATCAAGTTTTACCGCTACCTGAGGCTGAACACACTGGGGCGTTCCAAGTGTAACAAGCCCACTTCCCGAGCGCATTGACGACTTAGCGCAAAGGCACGCCGCGCCAACCATACCAACAGACCCGGCAACAACAAAAACCTTGCCACAATCACCCTTATTCATGTTGGGGCGCCTTTTTGGCAAAAGTTCCGCATACGATTTAAGCAAGTTGATCCGCTCTTCATCTATGGCAAATTCTTCTCCGCAGACAACCGCAACCGCACTTGTCTCTGAGTGGCTTATACTCACATCAGCGGCAATCTCCCTACCCTTAAAGCAAATATACGGCTTGCCGGCTTCGTTATGAAGAACCTCAATATCGGAAAAGCCAAAGCCCCTAACACCGCTGCCGAGATATTTAGAAAAAGCCTCTTTTGCAGCAAAACTGCCTGCTATACTATTTACCGGATTTTTAAAAGTGGCAAAATATTTCCTCTCCCGCTCCGTAAAGACTCGCTTTGTAAAGGCTTCAATATTTTCCATTTGAGAAAATCTTTCAATCTCAGCAATATCGGTTCCGATTTTTATCATTATAATCTTCCTAATCGTCTAAAATTACTTTTCTTGGATTATATTTTGAAAACCCATCCTTTATTCTTTCATTTGGGTTAAACAAAAGCATCTTTCTTTTTCCGTCTGCATCATATATTATAAAGCACACATCGTCATCATTTATCGAAGTGCAGGCATATATCTTGTCCACGTTGCGGTCTTCTATATTGCGTCTGAACTCAGGATTTTTCTTTGTGCCCATAAGTTCTATATCTCTTGCATTAATGTCTGCCATTCTGCCTCTGCGATTTGCTGCAATTATCTTATCAACATCCAAAGCCCCGTTGGTAAAGCAATATTCGTATTCAATGTTGATTGTCTCACGCAGTTTGTTTAAAAAAAGTATCAGAAGTATTCCTATCAAAAAGACAAAGGGGCTTATCACCGTAGCAACCGAGACAAGCATAACCGCCACAATTACAACAGCGGCAATCAGGCAAAGGACTACTTTGACATAATCCGATGGTGTCTTTTTTCTTTTTACCAATTGTTCAACAAAAAAATCCATTTCTGTCATCTCCGTCAGTTTTCTTCTATTTATACGGGCAGACTATACCCCAACTATATTATAACCTTTATTAATACAAATTGCAAGCAGGTAATAATTTTGTAATCAAAGTTTTGAAATAATACAAAAAAGCAGGCGGTATAAATTTGTTTTAAGGGCATAAGTTGTATTAAGGTACAATTTGTAAATAAGAAAGGAAAATATTTATGAAGTTTTTAAAAAAGACAATATGCCTTGTTCTTATCTTCTGTTTTATTATCCCTGTTTGTGTATTTGGCGAAAAGGCAACTCAGGTGGACACCGATGTGTCTACACGCCTTATAAGCGCAAAATCAGGAATTTTAATGGAACAATCCACAGGGGAGGTTTTGTATGAACTAAACCCCGACGAGCGGCTTAAGATTGCAAGCGTTACAAAGACGATGACAATGCTTCTCATTATGGAAGCCCTGGACAGTGAAAAAATCAGCACAGACGATATGGTTCCTGTCAGCGAACACGCAGCATCTATGGGTGGCTCTCAGGTTTTCCTCGAGGTAGGTGAGCAAATGTCCGTTGATGATATGATGAAAGCAATAGCCATTGCCTCAGGCAATGACGCCGCTGTCGCAATGGCAGAGTTTATCTCAGGCAGCGAAGCCGCCTTTGTAGAAAAAATGAACAAGCGTGCCGAGGAACTCGGATGCCTTAACACCCACTTTATCAACTGCAACGGCCTTGACGAAACAGACGAACATTACAGCAGTGCAAAAGATGTAGCCATTATATCAAGAGAACTTTTAAACCACAGCAAAATATTTGATTATACAACTGTATGGATGGACAGTCTGAGAGATGGTGCTTTCGGACTTTCCAACACAAACAAACTTATACGCTTTTACAAGGGCGCAAACGGGCTCAAAACAGGCTCTACAAGTGTGGCAAAATACTGTCTTGCCGCCTCTGCAGAGCGTGACGGAATGCAACTGATTGCAGTTGTTCTCTGTGCCCCCTCTACTGCAGAAAGGTTTTCTTCTGCCACGGCCCTTTTAGACTATGGTTTTGCAAACTATGAGGTTGCAAAAGATGATGCCCTTGATATTCCTGTTCCATATATAAATATTACAGGTGGGGTTAAAGAACAAATTTTCCCCGAAATCAGCGGCAAAGGTTTTATAGTAAAAAAAGGCAATCTTAACAAAATTGAGTCAAAATTCGAAATATCTGATAATGTTACCGCTCCTGTTGAAAAGGGCAGCAAACTTGGCGAGGTAGTCTATACCATAGACGGTTCTGAAGTTGCAAGACGAGATATTTGCGCCCCAGAGGACGTACCTAAAATCAGCGTAATACAGATGTTCGTAAAAGCCCTTACCAAATGGGTTAAATTATAGCATTTTATCTATACGGGCATCCCAGATGCCCGTTTTTTATATAAAATGAAACACAAATTTAATATTTTCGTTTGCCTTTCTATGGTATACTGTAGTTGTATTGTATACTTTTTTAAGGATTACTTATAACTTAAACATAGATAGGAGACGAAGATATGTCGGAAACAAAAAAGAAAAAAACCGGCACAAGCGGAACAAAGACAAAGGCAAAGACAAGCCCAAAGACTAAAACCGGCAGAAAGCCTCAAAAACCAAGCACCCCCGTAAACGCAAAGCAAAAAACCCTGTCAGGTGAGATAAAGGGGATTATTTTTATTGCACTCGGCATCTTTCTTGCTCTTGCATTTCTTACAAACACAACAGGGGCTGTCGGAAGGTTTATAAAAGACCTCGGCTATGGATTATTCGGTTGTTCCATAGCCATCAGTTGTATCTTTATTATACTTACAGGCTTTTATATTTTCACCGATAAACAAGGGAAGAGAAATTCTTTCCGCTACACTCTTTTATCGATATTGATAATTATAACTTCTATACTCGTTACACTTATCTCAGGCGAGACTGAACTCAGCGGCACAAGTCTTGCAGAAAACGTGGCAATTCTCTGGCACGCAGGCATCGACCTGACAGGCGGCGGAATCATAGGCGGCAGCCTTTGTCTGCTCCTTACCGCTCTTCTGGGCACCGCCGGTGCATGGGTAGTGTCTCTGGCGCTTGAACTTATACTGATTATTCTGCTGACAGAAATTTCTCTTGAAAAAGTCTTCCGCGGTATTACAGGGATTTTCAAACGCCGCTCGGATGACTATCACGAGGTTGCAGACAGCGAAATTGAATTTGAACTTCCTGAATACTCTGAGCAATCCGAGGAGGTTAAAGAAAAACTTCGCAAAAGAAGAGCCGCTATGGAGGGCGACGATGCAAAACGCAAAGGTGGCAAAAAATTCTTTGACGGATACTTTGACGGCGAAGAAACCATTGACGAAAACGAACCGCCAAAAAGGTTTGAGTTTAAAGAAGACGATGAAATCTTTGACGATCTTTTCGGAGATAAAACTGCGGATACAGACTCTGCCCCTGATTTGCCTTTTACCATAGACAACGTCAAAACAGGTGTACTGACAGAACTTCCTGATAAAAACGGAAACATTAAAAAACCCGTAGAAAACGAAGAAGGTACAGACTTTGAACCACCCTCAGAGGCAAAACTTGAAGATGTATTTGACCCTCTTACACAAAGGGCAGTCGATGCCGGAGTTCCTCTTGACAGAGCGGTTCTGGCAGGCAGAAGAATGGCAACCGACGACGCAGAAGAGGAAACACCCGAGGCACAGATACAAAGACAGATTGAAGAGGAAGAATCAGCACCGCCTAAGATAATTCAATATCATATGCCTACAATTGATTTGCTGGAGGAGCCTAAACCTCATGCAAAAACCCGCGAGGAAGTCAAGGCAGAACTTGAGGAAAAAGCCAACAGACTTCTTGATACCCTCCGCAGTTTTAAAGTAGATGCATCTATAATGAATATAACTCAAGGCCCGTCAGTTACAAGGTTTGAACTTCAGCCGGGCTTTGGTGTAAAGGTGTCTAAAATCACAAATCTTGCAGATGATATAGCCCTCTCACTTGCGGCATCAGGCGTCCGTATAGAGCCTGTCCCGGGAAAATCCGCAATAGGTATTGAAATTCCCAACAAGACCCCAAGCCCTGTTCCCATTCGCGAGGTCTTTGCCAGTGAGAGGTTTAGAAACTTTACTTCAAAGACTGCTTTTGCCCTCGGCAAGGATATCAGCGGCAACTGTGTGGTGGCAGATATTGCTGACTTCCCTCACGGACTCATAGCAGGTGCAACCGGCTCAGGTAAGAGTGTGTGCATAAACTCTCTTATCGCCAGCATTTTATTTAAAGCCCGCCCCGATGAGGTAAAGATGATAATGGTTGACCCAAAAATGGTTGAACTTGGCGTTTACAACGGAATTCCTCATCTTCTTATCCCTGTTGTCACAGACCCGAAACACGCGGCAGGTGCACTTAACTGGGCGGTTGGCGAAATGAAAAACCGCTACGCTCTTTTAAAAGACAATAAGGTAAGAAACCTAAAGGGCTATAACAAACTTATGGAAGAAATAGGCGAGCCTGACAGCAAGCTGCCCGAAATCGTTATAATTATAGACGAGCTTGCCGATTTAATGATGGCAGCAAAGAACGAAGTCGAAGGTGCAATTAACAGTCTTGCCGCCCTTGCAAGAGCAGCAGGCATGTACCTGATAATCGCAACTCAGCGCCCATCCGTAAACGTTGTAACAGGTGTTATTAAAAACAATATTCCAACAAGAATCGCCTTCGCGGTGACCTCAAACGTAGACAGCCGAACAATTCTTGACACAGTAGGTGCTGAGAAACTTCTTGGCAAAGGCGATATGCTCTACAGTCCACGAGGTGCAGCAAAGCCTATGCGTATTCAGGGCAACTTCGTATCAGACCGGGAGATTGAATCAATAATAGACTTTATAAAGAGCCAGTACGAGGCGCATTATGACGAAGAAATAATTGAGAATATTGAACGCGAATGCGAGCAGGTTGCATCAAACATAGCCTCCTACGAAGAAGATGACGACGATGATCGTGGCAGTGGCCAGAGAGATAAACTCTTCTGGGAAGCAGTTGAACTTATTCTTGAGAACGGTCAGGCATCGGTTGCTATGTTCCAGCGCAAATTCAAAATAGGCTATCAAAGAGCCGCACGTCTTATCGACCAGATGGAAAAGTACAAAATAATTGGCCCTTACGAAGGCACTAAGCCCCGTCAGGTACTGATTACAAGGGAAGAATTCGCGGAAATGCGTATGAACAATCCCGAAGAGTAGGACAGATTCACCACATATATGGTTAATATAGCCTGCAAACCCGTAGATTTATGGTCATTTTCACCATAATTGCGTCACACAAATTGTGCAAACCTACAAAAATATAAGATTTTATAAAAATATGTAGCAATTTTTAAGGATTTATAGTAAAATAAAATCCAAAGGAATTTTTATATTTAAAAGGAGTGTTTGAAATGAACAAACAGGAATTAATTTCAGCAATTGCTGAAAATGCTAATCTTACAAAAAAAGATGCAGAGGCTGCTCTCGCAGCATTTGTAGGCGCAGTTGAAGGCGCACTTAAGAAGGGTGACAAGGTTCAGCTCGTTGGCTTTGGTAGCTTCGAAGTTAGAGGCAGAGCTGCAAGAGTTGGCAGAAACCCACAGACAGGTGCAGAGATGAAGATTGCTGCTGCTAAGGTTCCTACATTTAAGGCTGGTAAGGCTCTTAAGGACCTCATCAACAAATAAGTTTAACAACTTTTTTACGGACAAGCATTTTGCTTGTCCGTATTTTTTTGCGCAAAAAAGGCAGAAACGGAATTTTCGTTTCTGCCTTTTAATTTCTTATTAAAGATTATTGGTTGAATAGTTAGGTGCTTCCTTTGTAATAAAGACATCGTGTGGATGACTCTCTTTGAGGCCTGCACCTGTAATCTTTACAAACTTGCCGTTTTCTTTAAGTTCTTCAATTGTGCGGGTTCCGCAGTATCCCATACCTGCACGCAAGCCGCCAAGCAACTGATATACTGTTTCAGAAACAGGGCCCTTATATGGCACACGACCCTCAACACCCTCAGGAACAAGTTTCTTGTTGCCTTCCTGAAAGTATCTGTCGCGGCTGCCGTTGTTCATAGCGCCAAGAGAACCCATTCCGCGGTATACCTTGAACTGACGTCCCTGATAAATCTCGCTGTCTCCGGGGCTTTCTTCACAACCTGCAAGGAGACTGCCTGCCATTATCAGGTCTGCACCTGCGGCAATTGCCTTTACAATATCACCTGAGAACTTAATACCACCATCTGCTATAACGGGGATGTTATGCTTCTTTGCAACCTGCGCAACATCATAAATAGCAGTAATCTGAGGTACACCGATACCTGCAACAACTCTTGTTGTACAGATAGAACCGGGCCCGATACCAACCTTTACTGCATCTGCGCCGGCTTCAATCAGATATTCTGCCGCCTCAGCAGTTGCAATATTACCTGCAATAATCTGAAGGTCAGGGAAGTTTGCCTTGATTTTGCGAATGCAGTTTGCGATATTGAGAGAATGTCCATGAGCAGAGTCAAGAACAACAACATCTACCTTTGCTTCAACAAGACGAGCCGCTCTGTCTAAAACATCCTCAGTAACACCAAGTGCCGCGCCAACCAAAAGACGTCCGTTTTCATCCCTTGAAGAGTTAGGGTACTGAACCGCCTTTTCAATATCCTTTATTGTAATAAGGCCTTTAAGACCACCCTTTTTATCAACGATAGGCAACTTCTCTATCTTATGACGGCGAAGGATTTCCTTTGCCTCAGCAAGAGTTGTACCCTCTGGTGCAGTAATCAGATTTTCTGATGTCATACACTCTTTAATCCTCTTTGTATAGTCAGTCTCAAACTTAAGGTCTCTGTTTGTAAGTATACCAACAAGCAAACCATCCTCAGTAATCGGAACGCCTGATATCTTGAATCTTGACATCAGTTCTTCGGCATCCTGAAGGGTATGCTCGGGTGATAAAAAGAACGGATCAACAATAACGCCATGCTCGCTGCGCTTTACTTTATCAACTTCGCTTGCCTGCTCTTCTATTGACATATTCTTATGAATAATACCAATGCCGCCCTCTCTGGCAATTGCAATAGCCATAGTTGCTTCGGTAACAGTATCCATAGCCGCTGTTGCAATGGGGATGTTTAATCTGATTTTGTTTGTAAGTCTTGTAGAAAGATCAGTTTCTCTTGGATGAAAGTTAGATTCCTGCGGAACAAGAAGCACATCATCAAAAGTGAGACCCTCTTTAGAAAACTTGTCCATCATTGTTACGTACACGTCCTTTCTTTGATCTGTTATAATTAACCTGCATAAATGTAAAAAAATAACCGCCAAACCGATATGCCTCTGGCGCCTATGTGTAAAAATATATTACACTAATTGTAGCACATACTGTCAGTTCAGTCAAGCAAAAAATTACCCAAAAAACTCTTTATTAAGACATCTTTCTTTATTGCAATTTAGAACATAAACATCACTTTACGGCCCTCAGCCGTTTTGCAACGGCAGAAGACACAAAACATACCGCTATATCCTTTGGAAGCGACATTGCAAAAAAACTGAGGACAAAATTAAATAATTCTATCTCTCCACCCAGTATAAACTCCTGCAGAATGAGATAATAACCCGCTCCGCAGATATATATTGCTCCCGTTGCCGCAAAAGCAGATATCAAATAATTGTTATATGTGTTTCCCGATATTTTACCCGCCAGATACACAGCAGGCACAAAGCCCAGCACATATCCAAATGTCGGCATCAGCACGCTGCTGATTCCGCCTGTCCCTCCGGCAAAAACCGGTATGCCGACAAGGCCAAGTCCTATATATGCCAAAACGCTGTATATTCCGAACTTTGAGCCAAGCACCATTCCTGACAGCAATACAAAAAACGTCTGAAGTGTAACAGGCACAGGGGGTATGGGCATCCTGATATAAGCCCCGACAATAATCATTGCCGAGAAAAACGCGCACAGTATAATTTTGCGGATATCTGTCTTCTTCATATTCTATGCTCTCCTGAATATAAACACCTCGCCGACCGTAACGGCCGGCGAGGCATAATATTATCTTAAGTCTTTTGTTTCGATAAAGTCCATATCGGTAAATTCCTGATTTTCACCGCACATTGCCCAGATGAAGGAATAAGCCTTTGTACCAACACCTGAATGGATTGACCAACTTGGGCTGATAACAGCTTCTTCGTTGTGCATAATGATGTGGCGTGTTTCCTGAGGCTGACCCATCATATGGAATACTGCATCATTCTCATCCATATCAAGATACATATAAACTTCCATTCTTCTCTCGTGAGTGTGGCTTGGCATAGTGTTCCAGTTTGAACCCGGCTCAAGCTGGGTAAGTCCCATAGCAAGCTGACAACTCTGCATAACCTCAGGGTGAATGTACTGATTGATTACACGTTTGTTGCAATCTTCAGTTGAACCGCAGGGAACTTTCTTAGCCTTTGTAATATCAATCTTTGCGATTGGATATTCCTTGTGAGCAGGACATGAACTTACATAGAACTTAGGCGGATTTTGTGCATCAACGCACTTAAAGGTAATCTCTTCATTGCCCATACCTATGTAAATACCGTCTCTTGGATTTAAATCATAATCAACGTTGTCTATTGTAATCACACCTGCACCGCCAATGTTGATACAACCCATCTCACGTCTCTGAAGAAAGTAATCAGCCGCAAGTTCTTTGCCTGCTTCAAGTTTTAATTCCTTGTTTACCGGCATAAAGCCTGCAGTGATGATTCTGTCGATGTGGCTGTATACCATTTTTACTTCGTCAGCGTGGAAAAGCGCGCTGATGTGAAACTCGCGTCTTAATTCCTCAGTTGTATATTTTTTTACGTCTTCCATATTTGCACCATATCTTACTTCCATGATGTTACCTCCTAAAAATAAATATTTTTACCTGACTACAGTATAACACTTAAGATTGTCAATTGTTTTGCTTTTTTCACCATTTATATTGCAAATTTCACACAAAAGGTGTATAATAACCGTAACACAACTTCTAACGGCAGGGAGGCGCATATTATGGAAGTCCTTTTTAAAAATTGTTCCGAAGCAGTCAAGCACGCAACCGAAGAAAAAAGTTTTGGGGTGTTTCATTCAACATCGGGCTCGGGCAATCTGAATATCCATACCCACGAATGTTGCGAACTTATGCTCTGCATCAGGGGCGGCAGAAACTTCCTAATCGACAATAGAGTATACGATGTAAATCCCGGCGATTTGTTTGTTATAAACCAGTTTGAGCCTCACAAACTTACATTGTGCGGAGGCGGCCAGGATGACAGATATATAATGCAGTTGCATCCCGAATTCCTCTTTTCTTTGTCTACAGAGAGCACAGATTTATCTGCTTGTTTTTATGCAGACAGAGATAAAATCTCAAACAAAACATTGTTGACTGCAGAAGAGACAAAAACGGCAATTGAACTTTTTGAAGAGTTCAAAAATGACACCGGCTATGGTGATGACATATACAAATCAACAATAGCCGCCAAACTTTTAATCCTTGTAAACAAGGCGTTTTTCGAGCACGATGATGCCATCCATTCATTTACCCCCAGCATCCCTATAAAACGTGCTATTGTATACATCAACGAGCATTTTGGGGATAATATTACCCTTGATGACGTAGCAAAATACTCTTACATATCCGTAAATCAACTGTGTAAAATCTTTAAATCCACTCTCGGCACAACAGTTATGAAGTACATAATAGGCAAAAGAATTGCCGAGGCGAAAAAACTTTTAAAGGCAGGCAACAATGTATCAGACACCGCTCTTATGTGCGGCTTTCGGGATTACTCCAACTTTATACGCACATTTACTGCAAGCGTCGGGATTTCCCCCGGAAGATACTCAAAAAACATATAACATATACGGGAGCGATTGTGTATGAATTATAAGATTGATAAGGCCGAGGTTCTTCGCTATCTCGGCGTTAAAGGCGACCCCGACCCGCAGACAGAGTTGATTATAGATGAATGCAGCAATCACCTATCCTCGGTTATACGCCCTATGTACGTCTACCGTAAATTTTACCTTTTATATGACGGAACAAACTATTCTCTTATAGATTGTGATACAAAATTGTCAGGTAAAACCGCGGACAGCAGATTGCAGAAATGCAGTAGTTGCTATGTTGTGGCAGCCACTTTGGGGCAGGAGGCAGATGTCCTTATACGCAAAGCACAGGTCACTGATATGGCACGGGCAGTGGTATATGATGCCTGTGCAACAGACCTTATTGAAAAGGTCTGCGACTATGCAGAGAGTGAAATTTCAACCCTTGCAGCATCTGATGGCCTGTATGCAGGACAAAGATTCAGCCCGGGATACGGGGACTTGCCCCTCTCTCTGCAAAAAGATGTTTGCCATCTTCTTGACACAAACAGAAAAATCGGTTTAACCCTGACAGATGAATTTTTATTGTTACCGACCAAATCTGTAACCGCTTTTATAGGTGCGTCAGATAAGCCATCAGCAAATAAATCAAACTGCAAAAACGGTTGTGAAAACTGCAATATGGCAAATCACTGCACATACAGAAAATAAAACCTGAAAGGATTTTAAATATGGCTTGCGAAATACTTAAATATTTAGAGAATAATATACTTATTTTTGACGGAGCAATGGGCACAATGCTTCAGGCGGCAGGGCTTCCTACCGGCGGCCTGCCCGAACTCTACAACATAACAAACCCTGATGTTGTCAGAGAGATTCACAAATCCTATGTAAAGGCGGGGGCCGACGTTGTAACCGCCAATACTTTTCAGGCAAATGAATTTAAACTCCGCGGCCACGGTCATAGTGTTGAAGAGGTTATAGCCGCAGGAATTGAACTTGCAAAAAGCAGCGGCGCAAAATATGCCGCCCTTGATATCGGGCCTCTCGGTCAGATGATGCACCCTATGGGTACCCTCAGTTTTGAGTCCGCTTATGACGCCTTTGCAAGACAGATTATCGCAGGAGCACGCAGCGGTGCAGACTTGATTTTAATCGAGACTATGTCAGATTTACTCGAGGTCAAAGCGGCAATTCTTGCCGCAAGAGAAAACTGCGACCTGCCTGTTTTTGTAAGCATGACCTATCAGAGCGACGGCAGAACCTTTGTCGGTTGTGACCCCAAAACAGAAGCGGCTACCTTATCAGCTCTTAAGGTTGATGCTCTTGGTTTAAACTGCTCTCTCGGCCCAAATGAACTTACGCCCATTGCAGAAGAACTTCTTAAATATTCGACAGTTCCGGTCCTTATTCAGCCAAATGCAGGTCTGCCACAACTTAAAGACGGGAAAACCTACTATGATATATCCGCAGACGAGTACAGCGATTATATGCTGAGCCTTGCAAAAAGTGGCGCGGCAATTCTGGGCGGATGCTGCGGCACAACACCCGAATATATCAGGGCATTATGTGATAAACTTGAAAGCAAAAGAAGAACCAAAAATATTCCTGACACAATATGTGCCCTTACATCAGGAACAAAAACGGTTGAACTTGATAACAAAGTATCAGTAATAGGCGAGAGAATAAACCCGACAGGCAAAAAACTGCTTAAAGAGAAACTGCGCAATCGCGACTTTGCTTATCTTATGGAAGAAGCAGTCCGTCAGAGTGATGCAGGCGCCGACATTTTAGACGTCAACTGCGGTCTGCCCGAGGTAGACGAGAAATATCTCCTCAGGCGTGCCGTTGAGGAGATACAATCAGTTGTTAATCTGCCGCTGCAGATAGACAGTTCTGACCCCGACGCAATAGAGGCCGCTGTCAGGATTTACAGAGGCAAGCCTGTAATTAACTCCGTCTGCGGAAAGGCAGACAGTATGGAGAAGATATTCCCCATTGCCGCAAAGTACGGAGCCGCCGTTGTAGCCCTCACCCTTGACGAAGACGGAATTCCCGAAACTGCAGAGGGACGCCTCAGGATTGCAGAAAAAATAGTTAAAACCGCAGAGAAATACGGAATTCCACAACAGGACATAATTGTCGACTGTCTTGTGCTTACCGCTTCTGCTCAGCAGGACCTTGTCAAAGAGACTATAAAAGCCGTAACACTTGTAAAAGAAAATCTAGGCGTAAAAACCGTGCTTGGTGTCAGCAATGTTTCCTTTGGTCTGCCATGCAGACCAAAACTTAACTCCGTTTTCCTCAGTGCGTGCTTTGGTGCAGGGCTTGACTGTGCAATAATTAACCCGATGTCAGCAGAGGTTATGGATGCAGTACGCACCTTTCGTGTTTTAAACGGCAGTGACAAAGATGCGACAGAGTATATCTCCTGCTATTCAATCACAGATGCCACACCCGTCACAAACCAGTCCGCAGAAAAAGACCTTAAGGCACTTATAGAAAAGGGACTAAAGGATGATTCCGCCGCAAAAACAAAAGAACTTTTAGACGCAGGCACAAACCCTATGGAGATTATTGAGAATTATTACATTCCTGCCCTTGATGAGGTAGGAAACAAATACGAAAAGGGTATTATCTTTCTTCCTCAACTTATGCAGGCTGCAGAAGCCGCCAAAAGCGGTTTTGAACTTTTAAGAGAAAGGAACTCTACCGACAAAGAAATCATATCAAGAGGTCAAATCCTCATCGCAACTGTTGAGGGGGATATTCACGATATCGGCAAGAACATTGCAAAAATGCTCCTTGAGAATTATGGCTATGAGGTTATCGACCTTGGCAGAAGCGTCCCCGCGGAACAAATAGTAGAAGCGGCTCTTTCAAACAACATAAAACTGATTGGTCTAAGCGCCCTGATGACAACAACAGTCTCAAGTATGAAGACCACCATAGAGAAACTCAAAGCAGCAGGCTGCCCTGCAAAAATTATGGTTGGCGGTGCTGTTCTCTCAGAAGAATACGCAGAATATGTAGGCGCCGATTATTATGTAGCCGATGCAAGAGCAGATGTAGAGATTGCTAATAAAATTTTTGGATTTTAAAGAAAGGACAGAGCGCTTGTGAAGGAATTTATAATAGATAAAAACAGCGATGGCATACGCCTTGACAAGTTTATGCTCAAGGTAATGCCAAACATAAAATCAGGCGAGGTATACAAAGCCCTCAGAAAGAAAAAAATCCGCATAAACGGAAAACACAAGGACGGTGCTGAGCGTCTACGCCTTAACGATGTTGTGCAGATTTATATGAATGACGAGTTTTTCGAGACCGAAGAAAAAGGGTTTTTATGGCAAACCGCCTCCTCTGACATCAGTATTGTGTACGAAGACGAAAACATTATTATAGCAGATAAACCATCAGGTATGCCGTCTCAGGATACAGATGACATCAAAGACTCCCTGGAGAGCCGTATCCGCTCTTATCTATATAAAAAAGGCGAGATTGATACAGGCGCATCACCAATGTTTATCCCATCCCTTTGCCATCGTATTGACCGCAATACCGAGGGCCTGGTTATTGCGGCAAAAAACGCCGCCTCGCTCAGAATCATAACCGATAAAATCAAATGCCGTGAGATACGCAAGTTCTATCTGTGTGAAACAGAAAAAACTCCAAATCCCCCACAGGGTATGATACGCGGATGGCTTGTCAAGGACGGGAAAACCCGCAAAATGTCATTTAGTAAGGCAGAACCAAATCAAAAAGGTGCAACCTACTGCGAGACTTCATATCAAACATTAAAATGCGGCTCTCCTGCACTTATGGAAGTTGAACTCCACACAGGGCGCACACATCAGATACGCGCAGGATTTTCTCATATGGGCTGTCCTCTCCTTGGGGACATCAAGTATGGTGCAAAACTCGACGGCAACAAAACATATCAGCATCTTATCTCATATAAGATTGTTTTTGATTTTAAATCACCCTGCGGAGCCCTTGACTATCTGAGTGGAAAAACTATCTGCAGAAAAGATGTTCAGGCGTAATCTCTGCACTCAAAAACCACAATTATTTTTAATTTTTGTATTGACATAATTCTAAAAATATGGTATCATAACTGAGTTATATTTAGTGGTCCGGTAGTTCAGTTGGTTAGAATGCCAGCCTGTCACGCTGGAGGTCGTGGGTTCGAACCCCATCCGGATCGCCATTTGCTGCCCTAGCTCAGTAGGTAGAGCACTTCCTTGGTAAGGAAGAGGTCGGCGGTTCAAATCCGCTGGGCAGCTCCAGAAAAAGGCTATTCTTTTGAATAGCCTTTTTCCAACTAAATATATTGTGTATTCTATGCCTTGTTGGTTTCAATTTAATATGCTTATCATATGCCCTCTTAGTTAAGTGGATATAACAAGCCCCTCCTAAGTGGAAGGTAGAACGCTTGCCATTTTAAGAGAAAATCACATATGTCCCAGTACCTCAGTAGGATAGAGGGTTCGCCTCCTAAGCGAAACGCCGTAGGTTCGATTCCTATCTGGGACGCCAAAAACCGCCGAAACGCATCTAGCTTTCGGCGGTTAATTTTTTAATAATTAAATTACAATTTGGCTTATTTTTTGCCTACAAATCGTGCTTGTTTTTTGCACCGCAAAAGACGTTTTGCTTACATTTGCCAACAAAACAGATTAAAATTATATAAAATCAATTAACCTGTTTAGGCACAAATTCAAGTTTAACGGTCATATTCATACCTTCTGCCAAACGCTTCAGCATACCCAATGTAGGGTTGCTGTTTCCGTTTTCGAGCTTGCTTATATCTGATTGCGCAATACCTGTTCTTTCCGACAATTCCTTTTGTGTAAGATTGCTTTCCTTCCTCGCATCAATGACCGCCTGGATAATAGAAAACTCAGGCGCAAGCTTCTCGTATTCTTTTTTAAATTCTTCGTCTTTTAGCTGTTCATTTAAATAGTTTCTGAAATCAGACATAATCATTCTCCTTTCTGTCTGCTTAAATAAATGTCTCGGTACTTCTTAGCAGTTTCAATTTCTCTTTTTGGAACTTTACTTGTCTTTTTAGTAAAACCGTGCGTTAATATTATATTTTTCCCAATACAGAAGAAATATAATACTCTTGAAATGTCGCTGCCTTGTTTTGTCCTCAACTCAAATATTCCGTCATCTAAATGCTCTGAATATGGCATGCCGAGCATATTGCCGTTTGTTTCAAGTAATCCGATTGTCCACAAGATTTTTGCTCGCATCTTCTTATCCAATGAATCAAGAAAATCTTTTATGGGGCAATCGCCATTATCTAAATTAAAAAAGTCTATATTAAAATTTTTCAATCTATTATCCACCTCTTCGTATAGGATATATCCTATATTTATTATATTATTGTTTTTGTTATTTGTCAACAGTTTTTGTCTAATTTGTATTAAGCAAATCATTAATCAGCTCTGGATGCAGTTTAATTAGGGATTTTAATTTTTCAACGGTAACAGCATCCAGTTCTGTTGTTTCGGTATCATTATCCACTTTATCAAAAAATCCAGTATCCATTTCCTGAGCTATAAGTTTTCTGTCATCGTCAAAGCTATGAGCATAAGTATCCGTTACCATTCTTGCTTCTGCGTGACCTGTATCGCCTTGCACAGCTTTAATATTACCTTTACTCAGTTTTAGTTTTAAGGAAGTGCTGCTGTGCCGCAAACTATGAAAAACAACCGGACGCAAAGACTTCTCCTCAATTAGTTTGTAAAACATCTTGTCAATCGTCCTAAGCTCGTAGGGCATACCATTTACCTTTGCAACAACTAAATTATAATCATGGTATTCATTTGCAAGTAAGGATTTGTTTTCTTTTTGTATTCCCTGCATAGCAACTAGTTCTTCAACAACAGCTCTCGGCAAATAGACTATTCTATTGCTACTCTCTGTTTTAGGTGCTTTCAGAACCACAGTTGTTGTCGCTTTTTTGGGCATAATGACCGGAAATTTAGTTATAATTGTACTGCGATTTACCTTTTCCAAAGCTTCTATACTTGAATTACTACACCGCTGTAATTCCTTATCTATTTTAAGATACGGCTCGCTACAGTTTAAATAAACATTATCCCATTGCAATCCTAGTATTTCTCCCAGTCGCATACTGCAGCCCAATGCAAGATATAAACAAAGCTTCAAGGTCGGATTATCACAAACTTTAATCGCTTCAAGAGCCTCGGCATCAGACCAAACAGCTCGTGCTTTAGGATTATCTTTAGGCAGTGTAGCTCCAAGCGTTGGATTAACTTTCGTATATCCCCATACAACAGCTCTGCCAAAAGCACATTTGAGAACCTTATGTATTCTTGAAATTGTGTTCGCAGTGATTTTGGCTCCGGTAGGCTTGTGCCCTGATGTTACAACGGCAGGACAATCAAGCAACTTTGTATAGTAAGCATCCACATCCTTAACGGTTATACATTTTACATAAAGCTCGCCTATGTATGGATTTATATAGTTTTTTATCAAACCAAGATTTGCGGTGTAATATGAATTTCCCCATTTCTTCAAACCATACATCTCTACATATTCATCTAATAGTTCCCTAACGGTTACATCTTTTATTTGTCTTATTTCTGCTTTTGCAACACGCACCGGTGGTTCAAAATTTCCGTTTTTCTTTGCAAGTTTAATTTGCATATCACGGATATATGCCTCTTCCTCGGATTTGAATGTTTCCGTTCTTGGCGAGTTTTCACCAGGACAGCGGTATATGACCTGATAGCTGTTACCCCTTTTTCGTACTGACATATTTATATTTCCTCCTTCTGTAATTACACCCCATTGCAGATACAATGGGGTGTAAAATTAAACTGTTTGGGCTTCGCCCTTTATGAACGAAATAAATGAATCTCTAGGAATTCTGTATTGATTGCCTACTTTAAGAGCTTTGATTTGCCCCTTGTTTACAAGCTCGTATGCCTTATTGCGACCAATTTTAAGCGTATCCGCTATGTCTGCTACATCAAGAACAAATGGCATAGTTTCAAAATTTTTATAAGTCATTGTTAAAATCCTCCTTCCATTTTATTCCACAAATACAGCTCTTTGCATTTTCTTCGCCTTCTTTGCGTTTTCGGTCTTTTTTCCCGCTATACATTTCTTCTGCAAATCGTTTAAAATACTGTGAGAACTCATTCAACGAAATACTCGGATTCATGGAACAGTATTTCTGATATGCATCCTCAGTGAAAATAATATCATCCACACTTTTTTCAATTGTTTGCTGAACAAACCTGTAAATACATACACTTACATCCATTGCACTTTCAGCATTATCTGCTATCACAGCATTTGTCGGATAATTGCCTGAGAAGCGATAGCAATTTTCAACGAGCTTATAGTAAGCACGCATCGCCTTTGTGATTATCGCATCCCGTTCCGAAAAAAGGTTTGGAATCAACATTCTGTCTTGTGCCTCCTTTGGCACAGAATACCGAAAAGGAATTGTCACAATTCGTTCCTCAAAAGCGCTGTCATTACCTCTTGTAAGAATTGGATGATTTGTAACCAATATAATCTTTGCATTACAGCGGAAAGATACATAACTTTCATACTTCCTATTAGAAGAAACCACATCATTCCCTGTTATTTGCTTGATTTTGCTTACCGCTTTTTCATCCAGGGGTGCTGCCGGCAAATCTGGGGAAATGCAAAGAGCTTTCCCCACAAGCTCAGAGATTGAATACTTATCACTGAATACATGTGCATCCAACGTCATGACAGCATTCTCTGTAAAAAGCATCGTTAATAATGATGTAAGTACGCTTTTTCCAGAATTCGGTACGCCCTGTAGAACGAAAAACACTTTTGCATTCATATCGGGTGAAAGTACATATCCGACAAATTCCAGAATTCTCTGTGCAAGCACCTCATCTCCACCAGTAATACTTTGTATAAAAGTATCAAAAACCGGACAGGAAAGATGCATGTCCGGTAAATACTGGCCATTTATACCGTACAGCGTTAAAAACTGCTGCGAATGTGGATTTAGCGCCGCCGTATAAATATTTAATACACCGTTTCGAAATGACAAAAGATTTCGGGGAATATCTTCCGGGCAAACATGTATATTGGGTTCCATAAACAAAAGTTCTATGCCGTCCTGAACCTGTTTTGGAGTTCCGACCTCTGCCACATCGTCCCTACAATGCACCAAAAATAGCCTTGCCACATCTGCTCTGCTGTACTCCTCATAATAAAACCAGTTATACCGATACAGCTTTCCTTGCAATACAATAAGACTCTCCTTTTGCAACAGTTTTTCCTTTGTCCTATATGCTGTTATTTTTTGTGATTTTTTTATCATTTTTGCATGTTGTTTTTGGCAATTAACCTTCGCCTGTGTCACTGTGCTATGGTTTATCGGCACAATGTCTTCAGATATCACATCCATACTTTTTTCTACACCACTGTTATCCTCGTTCAAGAATGCAAGAGGCGTTACTTTTTTAATTTCATTACCTGTCTCTCTCTGAACCTGAATATGTACTTCGTTATTGAAACTTGAAGGGGTTCTTTCCAAAAACTCCATTGGCTCAATCAATACTTTTTTTGTATTTGTTTGACAGATAGGTCTGAAGGTTGTTTCCGTCGGTGGATAAAAAAATTCCATCGCTTCTACTAAATTTTCTTTTTTATTTTGCAATTTATAAACTCCTTTCTCTATCCCTCTTGGGCTTGTATATATTTTACTACGATTCTAAAATAGAATGGGAAAAAGAAAAGATATCGAAAAAATCCCTTAAATATGCACTTTACAGCATTTTTTATCCGCAGCAAATTGAAAATTCCTAAAGAACTGTAAAAGAAAAACACTAAATGCACCATGTCATTCAGTGTTTTTTCATCTTAATCTACTTGTTTCTTTTTTTCAGTTTCTCTTTTAATGTCTCACGCCCCACTCGCAGTGCATTCTGATCCATAAAGCTGTTGTTGCTATACAATTTTCGAACACACTCACAAAATGCAGTATCTTGTGTGTTTAACTGATCGAATGCAAAATCATCAAATATTTGCAAGACGCAAAACTCATCTACTAGAAACTGTGCCGCTCTTTTGTATTCTGCCTCTGTCCACATTCCGAATTTTTCCACCGGAAACCCTGTTGATATTAAAAACGCAACCTCTTCCACCAAAACTCTCATGGCAAGTATCTTCTCTAAAGCAATTGGATTTACCTTCCTTTTCAAAGCATCCCTTACGATTGAATAGCCTCCAATGCATGTTGTTTGCCAGTTACTGGGGAATAAAAGCATATTCGGTGGCAATCTATGATAGTACGCTTTCAAAATAGGAGGGATTTCCATTTCCGGAGATAATCCATCTTTCACCATGCAGCCTGAGATTTCTCCTGCAAGGGCTACTCGATAAGCGTTCTCAAATTTAATTAATTGAAGACAACCAATAACAAATTCTTTTTCCGAGGTACATCGATTCAGCTTATGGATAATTTCCCCGTAATTTTTGAATGCCTCGATAAGTCCATCATCCGCTCCTGAAGTGGTGCGTCTCATAAATTTTTTCCTCAGAAAAAGAAGAGTGTAGATTGCTAAATGATTCTCTGCCATCATCTCCATGAACCGAAGAGCAATAAAATCATATTCTCTTTTATAAGAAGGTCTCTTATATCTAAACCCTGCCTTTTTGGCTTGTTGCCCATGCAATATCAAGTTTTCTCTATATAGTTTTTCGTAATATCTAAGTTTGGATGCCATTCCTATATTCCGTTCTAGCACTCTTCGTTTCTGTTCTGGCACAGGGGTATAAGGTTGTTTCGCAAATGAAGCAATGGTTTGTCTTGATTCCTTGTCGTTTTCAATCCAGACAAGCAATACATAAAAAACAACTGTTCCGCACATCATTTTAATATCATTACTTGTAAATTGATAATTTTTTGTATGAAAATTATGCCACTTCATTACATCCAAAATAAGATAATCAAACGCACATTGTATTTTCTCGATTTTGTCTGTGATTTTTTCATCCGAAATCTTTTTTTGTATGGATTTCCAAGTTTCCTGTAGTTCAGACTTGATTTCTTGTTCTGTTTTTTCGTTTTGTTTTTCTCGGGTATCCTCTTGTGTCGATGTGTCAGTGTCATTCTGATTTTCTTTTTCACGCACGTTTTATCACCTCTCGCTTATATCATTATACCGCACCATATAAATAATTGTAAAGTAAAAAAGTTTATTTATGTAACACTGACACAATGACACAAACCATGTATACATTAAACGCTTGACCGATTGACACATTAGCACGGTTATAGTCTTTTCACTTTCCTATAAAAAGTACTTGGTTTCATATCAAGCCTTTTCATAGCTTCAACTGCGGTAATTTCGCCTTTTTTCCATAAAGATACTACAGAAGCAAATCCCGGTCGCTCAATCGGCTTGCGACCTTTATAAACGCCGTTTTCTTTTGCTATGGCTATCCCTTCACGCTGTCTTTGTAAAATGTATTCTCTTTCAAGTTCAGCAACTGCTCCGAATATGGTAAGCATAAATTTACCTGTGGGTGTTGTTGTGTCAATGGCTTCTTTTTTAGAAACAAATTCCACGTTCTTTTCTGTTAACTTTTCTACAAGGTCAAGAAGGTCTCTTGTATTTCTTGCAAATCGGCTAATGGATTCTACAATCACCACATCGCCCTCTCGCACAAAGCTCATCATCTTTTGCAGTTCGGGTCGGTTTGTATTTTTGCCACTCATACGGTCAATAAAGACATTGTCAACTTCAAGTTCCCTCATAAGAACTTCTTGCCGAGCAGTATTCTGTTCGGCAGTGCTAATACGAATATATCCGATTTTCATTTTAACCCCTTTCTCCCACTAGGGTTCCCGTAACTAATGGCATATGCCAAAAAGCCAGATGCAACCCTAATGGCATACTTTTCATCTGTGCCGCATGGGTGTAGCCTAATGGGACGATATGTTTAAAAGTCCTGCAAGGTCATCACAAATCTGCGATAACCAAGCAAGATGAAAAAAAGTCCGTAAAGGTTGTATCGAGTAGTCTGTTATCACAGATTTGCTCTTAGACCTTTACGGACTTTTAAATTATGAATATGATTTTTATATATTTTGAATTGGTTGATTTTTATGTTTACTCAAATATTCCTAAACTATCTGAAACAATTTCATAATAATAATTATCGTTCTCTTTGTTGGTAGGCAAGCCGATCTTTACCACATATTCATTTCGCGAATCTGTACCAAAAAGATTTTTGAAATCAACATAGGAACTAACTGTGTAAACGTGATATTCTTCACCCTCATATGTAAGTTCTTCAAAATGTCCTATTATAAAATCTTTATTAAACTTTGGAAAGTCCATTTCTGTTTCTGAT
>JAZSBQ010000044.1:0-1774 GCA_045602485.1 Clostridia bacterium | reverse complement strand
CTTATATGTTTCCTTTTCCTCTGCCCTATCCGGCTCCTTTCAGGTCGCAAAAAACTGTATTGAGGATTTAAAGGAAAAGTATCCTGACAGAAAAATCCTTATTGTCGACTCTCTTTGCGCCTCCTTCGGCCAAGGTCTGCTCCTTTGCTATATTGCAGAAAAAAGGCGTGAAGGTCTAACTATTGAAGAAACGGCAAAATGGGTGGAAGACAACAAATTAAATCTTGTTCATTTGTTCACTGTTGATGACCTTTTCTTCCTTAAAAGAGGCGGAAGGCTCTCGGGTTCAACTGCACTTATGGGCTCTCTTTTAAATATTAAGCCTCTTTTACATGTTGATAATGAGGGCCGTCTTGTTATGACGGGAAAAACCAGAGGCAGAAAAGCCTCTCTTGATGCACTTATTACACGCATGGGTGAGGTGGGTATAAATCTTAAAGACCAACAAGTTTTTATTGGTCACGGCGACTGTATAGAGGATGCAAAATATGCGGCAAAGCAAATAAAAACTCTTTACAAGGTAAAGTCTGTAACCATTAACTATATAGATACTGTTATTGCCGCCCATTCAGGACCTGGCACATTTGCTATTTTCTTTATGGGAAGCGAGAGATAATTAAACCTCATTACTTGACAAAAAAAGCTTTATATGTTACCATACTTATATATTCCGTATGGGAGGGTTCAAAATGGAAAGAATTAAGACTTTAAGCTCAAGAAATCTTGAGGCTTCTGCTGTTACAGGTGGTTGTGGCGAGTGCCAGACCTCTTGCCAATCTGCAAGTAAAACTTCCTGCTCTGTTGCTAATCAGCAATGTGAGAAATGCAAGGAAAGCAAATAGTTTCTAAATCTTAAAAATCGTCGCAGAAACTGCGGCGATTTTAATTTAGCGAGGGTGCCAAATGATACACGCATATAAACTTAATGGTTACAATATTATACTTGACGTTAATTCAGGCTGCGTTCACGTTGTGGACGAAGTTGCCTTTGGTATTATAAAGGACTACCAGGTCAAAGAAAAAAGCCAAATAGCAAAGGAAATTAAAGATCGTTACAAAGAAATTACCGACTCTGACATAAACCAAGTTTTTGAGGATATTGAAGAACTTAAAAATCAGGGCAAACTGTTTTTTGAGGACAAGTTTAAGGCTCTTGCCTCCTCTTTCAAAAAGCGTCAGTCGGTTATAAAGGCTCTTTGTCTTCACGTGGCTCACGACTGTAATCTCTGCTGCAAATACTGTTTTGCGGGAGAGGGAGAATACCACGGAGATAGAGCCCTTATGTCCTTTGAGGTGGGTAAAAAAGCCTTAGATTTTCTTGTCCAAAACAGTGGCACTCGTAAAAACTTAGAGGTTGACTTTTTCGGCGGAGAGCCTTCTCTGAATTTCGAGGTTGTAAAACAACTTGTTGAGTATGGCAGAACACTTGAAAAAGAAAAGGGCAAAAATTTCAGATTTACATACACCACCAACGGCGTTATTGTAAATGATGAAATTATAGATTTCTGCAACAAGGAAATGAGCAACGTTGTGCTTTCTCTTGATGGCAGAAAAGAGACCGACGACCGTATGAGAGTTTTTAAAAACGGTGTGGGCTCTTACGACAAGATTGTAGATAATTTCAAAAGATTTGTAGAAAAACGAGGCGGCAAGGACTACTATATCCGTGGCACATATACCGCCTTTAATAAGGATTTCGCAAAGGATATTATTCATATGGCAGATTTAGGCTTTAAGGAGATTTCTATTGAGCCTGTTGTCTGCGACCCTAAGG
>JAZSBQ010000043.1:0-11235 GCA_045602485.1 Clostridia bacterium | reverse complement strand
CACAATGAAGAATAATAGTGTAATTATTACCGGTTGCAAAAATTCATTTGGAGATATTGTTATTGCTTCTACTTTGGAAGGCTATCCGGTAACAGAAATTAAAGGCTTTAATAATTATCCGGAAATCATAAGTATAACCATTCCTAAAAGTGTAACAACAATTTGGTATCCAATGTTTGAAAATTGTTCTAATTTAACAGATATTTTTGTCGATGATAATAATGAAATGTATACTTCTATTGATGGTGTTTTATTTAACAAAGATGCAACTACATTATTATTTTATCCTGCGAGAAGAAATAATGAATATACAATCCCTTATGGAGTTACTAGAATAGGAGCAGGTGCATTTCAAAACAGACGAGAACTTAGAAAAGTAATAATACCGGGAAGTGTGACTGAAATTGGAGGGTCTGAGTTTGGTGGTGCATTCTATGGTTGCACAGGATTAAATAGCATATCGCTTCCGGACAGTATAACAAATATTGGATATTGTGCTTTTCAAAATTGCAGCAGCCTTACAGAAATAACAATTCCTAGTAATGTTACTGATATAAGGGCACAGGCTTTTCTAGGTTGTACAAGTCTTAAGAGTATTAATGTTGATAATAGAAATCCTAATTATAGTTCTATTGATGGAGTATTATGCGATAAAGATAAAAAGATTTTGATTCGATATCCACAAGCAAAAGGTGTCGCAGACTCTATTCCTAACGGCATAACAACTATTGCTGGTGGGGCTTTTTTGGGAAATAATATACTTACAAATATTGTCTTTCCCGAAAGCCTTAAAGTAATTAATTCTAATGCGTTTGCTGGATGTACCTCTCTCGATAACATTGTTTTTCCAGATAATCTTACTACCATTGGAAGTGATGCTTTTGCATACTGTAGTAGCATTGCTAGCGTAACGATTCCCAATAGTGTTTCAAATGTAGGCGAGAGAGTTTTTTATAATTGTAGTAGTCTTAAATATGTTTCATTATCAGAAAAGATGATAAGCATTCCTCAATTTATGTTTTTCGGTTGCGCATCACTGGAAAGCATTGTTATTCCCAGCCATATCAAGACGATTGAGATGGCTGCTTTTTCGGATTGCACCAGCCTTAAGAATATCTTTCTCCCCGATGAGATAACCCAAATAGAATTTAAGGCTTTTTCAAATACAGAGTATTATAACGATGACAAGAATTGGAAAAATGCAATATTATACATTGGGAACTACTTAATTAGGGCAAAATCGAGGCAGTCTTCAATAGAAGAACCAGATATTGCTGTGGAGAGTCCAGATTTCCTGTCTGGAATTCCATTCAACGAACTATCATCTGGTATATCGCTATTATCAACATCTAATGCTGAAAGCAAATTAGATGCAAATTGTATAATACGTTATGGAACATCTTGTATTGCAGATTATGCATTTTATGGCTGTTCCGAGATTGAATCTGTTGTTATACCACGCACAGTAAAGTATATAGGTGAGTCTGCATTTGCTTATATGGGAAATTTTAAAAGTATATTATATTGTTCATCTTATGAGGATTGGGAGAAAATAGATGTTGGTAGCTATAGACCATCAATCAATACAACGATTTATTACAATTATATTCTGCCGATGACACAAACTGATTATGAAATTGACCTATCTGAAAACACACTAAATCTTATGATATCAGTTCCAGATATTGAGATTAGTACAAATTCTATATTGATTGCTTGCGGATATGAAGATGGGGTGCTGAAGGATATTAAAACAAAAACGATTAGTAATGGAAATTATATGGAGGGGATTCTTTTAACATATAATTATGTCGATGAAGTTAAAGTGTTTGTGTGGGAAGATATGACTAACAATATACCATTAACGTTGGATGAGGAAATTTTAGTTATCCATACTCCCTAATAGCGAATGATGTAAACATTTCATTAAACAATGTGGCATCCAAACCATTCGGCTCAATAGAAAAAGCACCCATAGGGGTGACTTTTCTATTGACTCCATCTGCTATACAGATGGGTTTTTGTCTGAGTTACATTTGCCTTCGCAGGACTTGGCATAAGGGCATCCGATACAGGTTTGCCCTCTTTTTTTTGCTCTGTATATGTAGAGCGCTGCGGAAAATATAATGGCAACTATAATTATAATAAGCAGAAGTGTTTTCATTTTACTTTGCTCCTTTTTGTGCGGCTTTGTTTGAATTTTTTATAGCAAAAAACAGGATTGCAACCATAACAAGCACCGCTGTAAGTCCGGGCACAAAGCCCATGCCAAACGCCCCTGTGGTGATAAGAGTACCAATCTGATACACAAGATATCCAACAGTAAAGCCTGTGCCAAGTTGCAGGCAGATACCTGCCCACAACCATTTTGCACTCTTCATCTCAGAACTCATAGCACCGATTGCCGCAACACACGGCGGGGAATAAAGATTGAACATAAGATATGCAAGTGCCGCAACTGCGGTGAGTTCCGGAGCGGCTCTGGGGAGTTCTTTAGTGATATCTGTAAGGGTAAAGCATACTGCAAGGGTGGCAACTACGTTTTCTTTTGCAATAAATCCCGTAACTGCCGCCGCCGCAAGTTGCCATGTGTGATAGCCTACTACGGGGATAAGGAGATAGGCAAGGGGATGGGCTATTGATTCAAGAATTGAAGAATCTGCGGTTTCTGTCACTGTAAAACTCCAGTTAAAGGTCTGCATAATCTGTACGGCGGTATTACAAAGAAGAATTATTGTAGCCGCCTTTACTATGTATGCCCATCCGCGGTCACACATCAGTTTAAAAGACCGCCACAGACTTGGTACTTTATACTCGGGAAGTTCAATAATAAAGAATGATTTCTTTGCCTTATATGCCGTAATTTTATTTACAAGAAGAGCACCAAAGAATATCAGGACAATGCCTGAGAAATACATAAGCGGGCCGACCCATGGTGCGCCTTTAAAGAAAGCACCTGCAAAAAGTGCGATAACGGGGAGTTTTGCTCCGCAGGGCATAAAAGGCGTCAGCATAGCGGTCGCTCTGCGCTCTCTTTCGTCGCGGATTGTTCGGCTTGCCATTACACCCGGGACTGCACAGCCTGTTGCAATAACAAATGGAATAACAGACTTGCCCGACAGGCCAACCTTTTTAAAGATAGGGTCAAGGACAACCGATACTCTTGCCATATATCCGCAATCTTCTAATATCGCTATCAGAAAATACATAACCATAACAAGAGGAAGAAAACCGATTACGGCTATAACCCCACCGAAGATTCCGTCAATCAGAAGGGTGGAGAGCAATGGGTTTGCTTCTGCAAAGAAGACAGCAACCTTTGCCTGAAGCCCCTCTAAAATTCCGACAAGCCAGTCAGAAATCCACACACCGGGCCCTGACTGAGAAATCCAGAATACTGCATACATTATAAGTGCAAAGAAAGGGATGCCAACCCATCTTTTTGCGAGGATAATATCTGCCCTGTCCTGAAGAGTTCTGTCTTTTGAGAGTATCTTGCGGGTTTCTGCAAGTTCAACAACTTGGTTTACAAAGTCAAAACGGAGTCTGTCTGCTCTCTCGGTAGCGCTCTTGTCCAAAACGTCAATATCTTTCTGAGAGTATGGGGGTGTCTGGGTTTTGCCTATCTGCGATGCGGCAAGTTTTATAACTTCTCTCAAACCATTGGCGGAGGTGGAGACAGTCTCAACCACGGGACAGTTGAGTTTTTTGGAGAGAATATCTACATCTATAACTGTTTCTTTTCTCCGGTTAATATCTGTCTTGTTAAGCGCAACCACTACGGGGATGCCAAGTTCTAAAATCTGAGTGGTAAAAAACAAACTGCGGCTTAAATTGGTGGCATCTACGATGTTGATGATTACATCGGGGTTATCATTTTTTATGTATGTGCTTGCAATGCTCTCCTCGGAGGTAAAGGGAGACATAGAATAAGCCCCCGGCAGGTCTACGACAATAATGTTGTCCATGCCGCAAAGGTAACTTTTTTTAACGCTGTGTTCTTTCTTCTCTACGGTAACACCTGCCCAGTTGCCGACATCTTCGTTTTTGCCGGTCAGAGCGTTATACATTGTAGTTTTGCCCGAGTTGGGGTTACCGGTAAGTGCAAGTCTCATTGTTTTTCCTCCTGATTATATTGCTGGTTAGCCTTGGCTAACCGTCTGCCATAAAAATAAGCAATAAGTATAAGAAGAGTATGCTTATATGCAAATTGCCTTTGCAAGTTGATTGTCTATGTTATATCTGCCGTCCTTTATTGCCACAATGCATCCGCCTTTGACGTGGGCTATAACGGTAATCGCTTCGCCGCTGTAACATCCGAGTGAGAACAAAAACAAATCTAACTCTTCATCTGCGGTCTTTATATTTGTAATGATGTATTCCTTTCCCTCTATTGCCTGAGTTAAGTTCATATCATATCATCCATCCTGAATTTAAAATTGAGTTAGCCATTGCTAACTGCGGCGCGAAACAAATAGTTAGCCACCGCTAACCACCTTGTATTATATCACCAGATGAAATATTTGTCAATAGATTTATAAAGAAATACAGAGTATTAATTATATTAAAATTATGGTGCTTGATTTTCAATAGTTGCAATGTTATAATGAGTGTAACGATATATTATCAACAGAAAGGGGGATATATCCATGAAAGAATCAGGCGAGATGTATCTTGAATCTATTTATGTTCTGTGCAAGTCAAAAAACAGCGTCCGCTCTATTGATGTGGCAGAGCGTATGAACTATTCAAAGCCAAGCGTAAGTCGTGCAATTGGACTTTTGAAGAAGGAAGGATATATTGTTGTAGACCCCGATGGGTATATCAGCCTTACTAAAGAGGGCGAAGAAAAGGCAAATCAGATATTTGAGAGGCACACGGTTCTGACAAAAATGCTTATCAGTTTTGGCGTGGATAAAGAGGTTGCCTCAGAGGATGCCTGTCGTATGGAGCATATAATAAGTCAGGAAACTTTTGATGCGATAAAGTGTCATATAGAAGATTTGGATAAGTAACTTTTTGCTATAGGGGAATTTTATGTTTGAGAAAGATATAAAGGAGATTGTCATAAGTAGTGGCGGTGCCTTTTGCGGTTTTGCCGATTTTGAACATAATGGGTTAGAAAATGCGGTTTCGTACGGGGTTAAACTTTCGGATTTTGTTTTATCCGAGATAAAAGATGAGCCGACATATACATATTTTACCCATTACAGAACTGCCAACGCGCTTATTGACAGAATAGGATTTCTGATAGGTAATTATATAGAGAGTAAGGGATATTTGTATATGCCGATACCCGCGTCGCAAACGGTTGGGGGGCACTCTACCTACAAAGGGGAGGTGTCTCACAAACAGGCGGCGTATCTTGCGGGCCTTGGGCACATAGGAAAGAACGCCCTTTTTATCCATAGCGAGTACGGCTCGAAGGTGAGACTTGGCACAGTTTTTACAAATATGCCCTTTGAGGTTGGCACTCCGCTTACTGATGATATATGTAAAGACTGCAGAATATGTACAAGTATATGCCCGGCTCAGGCTATTTACGGCAGAAGTTTTGATGCCGCAAATCCGGAGGAAGACCTCATTGACAGACGGGCGTGCTCTGACCATATGAAGAAGGCGTATCAGCACATCGGCAGAGGGTCGGTCTGCGGAATCTGTATAAAAAACTGCCCACATAATAAAATTCGTTAAATACGTTTTTGACAGAACGTGTAACATAAAAGGCAGAAAAGGAGAAATATGTATGTCTGAATTCCTTGAAATCGGAATGATTATTTTGTTTGGTGCGTCATGGCCTATGAGTGTTGTAAGGTCCTGGAAGGCAAGAACCGCAAAAGGTAAGAGTCCTATGTTTTTGTTGCTTATTTTTATAGGATACATAGCAGGCATTTTTTCAAAATTTACAAACGATGCATATATGGCAGAGTTTGCACAAAAATGGTATGTATTATTTTTTATTTCCTTAACCTGATTATGGTTGGTACAGATATTTGTCTGTATTTCAGAAATAAAAGGCTTGACAAAAAGGCGGCATAGGTTCCCTGTGAAAAATGCACGAATGTCATTGTGACATATAGGTGCACCTGACGAAAAGGGCGGGAGCTTGTCTGGCGAGAATGTAGATGATTTTTTAAATACTAGTCTTTTTTATTAAGAATCATTTGTGTCTTTATTTGCCTAATATCATCAGCTAAATCCAAAAATACCATTGTCCACGAAATACTCAAAGATGCAACAAGAACATAAATCAGGAAAATAATAAAGCCCATTTCTCTTGCTTCTATCCCCATTACTATACCTGCAATTATGGTTGCCCAAAACACAAACCATGCTAGTACTTTAAATACAACTACTGATGAAGATGATGTATTATTTGCGTTAGACTTTTCTTTTGTCATATTTAATATACAATTCTTAACGTCGATATCCATATAGTTCCTGTAATGATCAAAATATGCAACTGCCTTGTTGAACATTGTTTTGTCAGAATTATTTTCTAATGAATCTATGTGTAGAGCGCAAGTAGCGCACACATCTTTCTGGGTGCCATCTTCCCCTATAAGCAATGGCTCTCTCTTATCGTTTAGTTCATTCCCGCACACACAGCATTTTTGGCTTATTGTTTTGTGAGATGTTGTTTCTGGTGTCTTCTCGCCGCATATGCTGCAAATTGTTGTTTTGTTATTTATTTCGTTTCCGCAGTTATTGCAGTACATATTATTTCGCTCCTTTTATTTTTTCGTTTTGTAAGCATCGTCGCAAATTCTTATTTATACAATGGTATAACTTATTCAACTCCTATCTACATTAAAGATTTACAAGTAAAAAATGCGCAGCCGAGGCTGCGCACGAAAAATGCATAGCCCCAAATGCTGCGACACATCTTTTACGCCATAAAGGTGCAAAAATAGAGGATGCATTTTTACCAATCATAAAATGCACCTAATATGGCTAAAATATTCTGATGTGTCGCAGGATCAGTATAACACTAACGAAGAAAAATTGCAAGAGAAAAAACTGCCACGATTGCGACAGTTTAATTTATTTATCCATATTCTGTTTTGCAGTGTTGATTGAGGAGATAAGCATAACACGAATACTTGTACATTTTGAATCAAGACTTTTGTATACAGTTTCATCGATATAATTAGTTTTATAGAGAACTTCAAGCCAATATCCCGTTTCATTTGATTCTTTCAAAGCAATTTGAAGTTTTGCAATAAAATCTGCTGTTCCGTGAGCATAGTGCGCTTCACGAATGTTTGCACCGATTGATGTTCCGCTTCTGCCAATTTGATTTGAAATAATACTTTCTTTTTTTAATTTGAGTTTTTTAACGAGATTAATTATTTCTACTGCAAAGTCGATAGACTGTACGGAGAGTTTATCTTCACGCATTTAAAACACCTACCTTTGCATTAAGTATAACATAAAATCTCAGGAATGTAAATGAAGCATTTGCTTCGCGAATATGAAGCAGCGTCGACGCCGCTATGAAGAAAATTCGCAAAGCGGATTTATGAAGTGTTTTTAAAATGTTGCGAAGCAACGCTTCACTGCCAAAGGCAACTTAATTAGCATTAGCGACTTAGTGTCCCCGAAGGGAACGTTTCATTGAAAAAGCATCAATCTTGATACAAGATTGATGCTTTTTTCTGGAGGAGAGGATGGGATTCGAACCCACGGTACGCTATAAACGTACACAGCATTTCCAATGCTGCGCCTTAAACCATCTCGACCACCTCTCCATATGGGGCCTGTGCTTTAAAATACAGACTATTAAATTTGCAACCATTTTAGTATATCATATTTTATAAAAAAATCAAGGGGTTTTTATAAAATTTTATAAAAAGTTTTGCAAAAAATATTGCAATAATACTTGATAAATTTTGGAAAATAGGGTAAAATGTTATTTGGTTAACAATGTCAATTTCGTGGCAGAGTTATTATAAACCTATATAAAATCAGCTCTGTTTTTCAGAGAGTTAAAAAATACAGTATTTGGAGGAATTTCAAATGAACAAGAAAACAGTAGATAACATTTCTGCACAGGGTAAGAGAGTTCTCGTGCGTTGTGACTTTAACGTTCCTATCAAGGGCGGTCAGATTACAGACGAGACAAGAATTATCGGTGCACTCCCCACAATCAAAAAACTTATTGCAGACGGCGCAAAGGTTATTCTTTGCTCACACATGGGTAAACCCAAGGGCGAGCCAAAGCCTGAACTTTCACTTGCACCTGTTGCAAAGAGCCTTTCTGCTCACCTTGGTCAGGATGTTGTTTTTGCGGCAGACGATAACGTTGTAGGCGAGAATGCAAAGGCTGCAGTTGCGGCTATGAAAGACGGCGATGTTGTTCTTCTTGAAAACACGAGATACAGAGCAGAAGAGACAAAGAACGTTGATGCTTTCAGCGAAGAACTCGCATCTCTTGCAGACATCTTTGTAAACGACGCATTTGGTACTGCACACAGAGCGCACTGCTCAAACGTTGGTGTTACAAAGTATTTAGACACTGCAGTTGGCGGATACCTTATCAATAAAGAAATCGAGTACCTCGGCAATGCTGTAAACAATCCTGTAAGACCTCTTGTTGCGGTTCTTGGCGGTTCTAAGGTATCATCAAAGATTTCTGTAATCAACAACCTTCTTGAAAAGGTTGACACACTCATCATCGGCGGCGGTATGGCTTATACATTTATGAAGGCTCTCGGCGAAGAAGTCGGCGATTCTCTTCTTGAGGCTGATTACCTTGACTATGCAAAAGAGATGATGCAGAAGGCAGAAGAAAAGGGCGTTAAACTCTTAATCCCTGTTGACACAGTTGTTGCAAAGGCATTTGACAACGATGCAGAGAGCAAGACAGTTGGCCGCGGCGGTATTGAAGAGGGCTGGCAGGGTCTTGACATCGGTGAAAAGACAATCGAACTTTACAAGGATGCCCTCAAAGATGCAAAGACAGTTGTATGGAACGGTCCTATGGGCGTATTTGAGATGCCTAACTTTGCAAAAGGTACAAACGCAATCGCTCTTATGCTTGCTGACCTTGATGCTACTACAATCATCGGCGGCGGTGACAGTGTTGCGGCTGTAAATCAGGCAGGTCTTGGCGACAAGATGTCTCACATCTCAACAGGCGGCGGTGCTTCTCTTGAATTCTTAGAGGGTAAGGACCTCCCGGGTATTGTTGCTCTTAACGATAAATAAGATATAATACTTTCAAGGCGCAACAATGCGCCTTGAAAAACTTTATAATAAGAAAGGTTGTTTATAATGAGAAAGAAAATAATAGCAGGAAACTGGAAAATGAATAAAACTCCGTCCGAGGCTTTATCGCTTGTGAACGAGATAAAGGCTAAGGTAGAAGGTGCGGCTTGTGACGTAGTTGTATGCCCGACTGCAATTTGTATCCCTGCGGCTATTGATGCTGCAAAGGGCAGCAATGTATCAGTTGGTGCGCAGAATGTTCACTTTAAAGAAAGCGGCGCTTACACAGGCGAACTTGCAGGCAATATGCTCAAAGAAGCAGGCGTTGAATATGTAATCATCGGTCACTCTGAGAGACGTCAGTACTTTGGCGAAACAGACGAGACTGTTAACCTTAGAACAAAGGCTGCAATCGCCGCAGGTCTTACACCTATCGTTTGTGTAGGCGAGAGCCTTGCAGAGCGCGAAATGGGTATTACTGACGACACAGTTCGCCGTCAGACAAAGGTTGCTTTCCTTGAAATCGCTGCAGAAGATGCAAAGAACATTGTTATCGCTTATGAGCCTGTATGGGCAATCGGCACAGGCAAGACCGCAACTGCTGACCAGGCTGATGAGGTTTGCGGAATCATGCGTGAGACAATCAGGGGCCTCTATGGTGATGCAGTAGCAGATGTTATCAGAATTCAGTACGGCGGAAGCATGAACGCTGCAAACGCAGCCGAACTTCTTGCAAAGCCAAACATTGACGGTGGTCTTATCGGAGGTGCAAGCCTTAAGGCAGAAGATTTTGCAGTTATTGTTGCTGCTACAAAATAAAAGATAAGCAAATAGGCATTTCCATTTGGGAATGCCTATTGAAAATAGAGAGGAACTCAAGATTATGGCAAAAAAACCTTATGCTTTGATTATTATGGATGGTTTCGGAATCAATGAGATTCACGAAGGCAACGCGATTTACGCGGCAAAGACACCAAACATTGATAAATATATGAAAGAGTGTCCAAACACCGTTATTCACGCATCGGGTATGGACGTAGGTCTTCCCGACGGACAGATGGGTAACTCTGAGGTTGGCCATACCAACATCGGTGCGGGCAGAATTGTTTATCAGGAACTTACAAGAATTACAAAGTCTATCACAGACGGAGTCTTTTTTGAAAACCCCACTCTCTGTGCGGCTATTGAAAACTGCAAAAAGAACAATAGCGCCCTCCACCTTATGGGCCTTTTGTCAAGCGGCGGTGTGCACAGCCACAACACTCACCTTTACGGACTTCTGGAGATGGCAAAGAGAAGCGGACTTGAAAAGGTTCACGTTCACGCATTTTTAGACGGAAGAGACGTGCCTCCGTCATCTGCGACAGAATTTGCTGAAGAATTAGTCGCAAAAATTCGTGAAATCGGTGTCGGCGATATTGCCTCTGTTATGGGCAGATACTATGCTATGGACAGAGACAACCGCTGGGAGAGAGTAGAAAAGGCTTACAGCGCAATGGTGCGCGGTATCGGCAATAAGTCAGACAGTGCAGTTACTGCGATTAAAGCCGCATATAACGAGGGTATAACAGACGAATTTGTTGTTCCGACCGTTATAGAAAAAGACGGTGCACCTCTTGGTACAATCGGCGAGGGAGACTCGGTTGTGTTCTTTAACTTCCGTCCTGACCGCGCAAGAGAGATTACAAGAACAATAGTAGACCCTGATTTTAACGGCTTTGAGAGAGAGTTCTTCAATACATTCTATGTTTGTATGACACAGTATGATGCGTCAATGCCAAATGTAGAGGTTGCGTTCAAGCCTGAGGGCCTTAGCAATACCTTTGGTGAATATATCAGCCAGAAGGGCCTCAGACAGTTAAGAATTGCAGAGACAGAGAAGTATGCACACGTTACATTCTTCTTCAACGGCGGTGTTGAGGCAGTCTATGATGGCGAGGACAGAGTGCTTGTTAACTCACCAAAGGTTGCCACATATGATTTGCAGCCTGAGATGAGCGCCCCCGAGGTAACAGACAAGGTTGT
>JAZSBQ010000042.1:0-5408 GCA_045602485.1 Clostridia bacterium | reverse complement strand
CTTTAATTAATTATACTACTACTTATATCAAATTGCAATAAAAAACCTTGCTCTGTCACCGACTTTTATTATATCATTACTTGCTGTTTATCATCCACTTTGCAAGGCTGTCTGTCGCAAGTTCTATGCCATAGACTGCCTCATCAAGGCTGTTGCCGCTTGTGCCGACTTCGATTATCATCGACGCACCCGTTGTATGTCCGTTAAACCTCTCTTTTCTGAGGTTTATATGCCGCATAAGGGTGGGATGCTTTTCGCTTATCACCTTTTGAAACCACACTGCAGACTTCATATTCTCTCTCCAGTTGGGGTGTTCAAGGCCACTGGCATCTGTGCCCACCACAAACATAAGTTGCGCCACATTTTCGCCATTTATTTTTGCAACTGTTTTTGCTTTTGTGTTATCATCATATACAATAGAATCTCTGTGAATATCAAAGACAATCTGCAAAGACGGATATTCATCTATATAATCTTCAACTGTGTTCAGAGAATGTGCATAAGAGCCGTTAAATGACGGGGCATCATGAAGCACCTCGTCGTGCATTGTCTCAATCCCATAACTTTCAAAAATTTCTTTCATCCGTCTGCCGACAGCCACTACATTTTTTTGCTTGTCCTCGTTTCGGTCGCCGGCTGTAATGTCATATATCTCAGCACCTGTTGGTGCATAACTCTCGGTTGCGTGGGTATGGGTTATCAGGATTTTCGGTCCATCACCGCTTAGGTCAAACACAGGCTTACTCTCTAGCATTGCGCTTAGATCTATACTGTAGGAGGTTTCGTTTCCTATGGCAAGGGCTGACCTCTGCGCTGCATTTATACTCTTTATGGGCGCCCTGTTTTCTATGGGTATTGATGCCTCCCACTCTCTTGTTGCCTCCAGATTGTCCTGATTCGGCTTAGGCTTTGACACTATTATTCCGCCGCTATGTTCTTTTTCCTCTGTTTTTAAAAATGAGATTGTACCCTCAAGAACAGATTCTGTATCTGTCGGCACATATCCAAGCAGAATTTCAAAGGTCCAGTTTTTAAGTGTTTCCACACACTTAAAAACTCTTTCTCTGAATGATACAGAGGTATCTGCTATCCCTATATTCTGCCTTATTATATTTTCTGAAAAATTATCATTATAAATTATTTGCCGATATCCATGGTTTACTGCCGATATGGCAATCACCCCTGATATAAAAGCCGCTCCGCACCACTTTATTATTTTTCTGGAATCAATTACAACCGCTTTGTACTTTTTCATATTTTTCCTCCGCATATATCTTATCTTTAAAATATATGCGGAGCTTCATTAAAAAATCACGGTTGTATTGCCCCGACTTATGTTTTCGGTTTCGGGCGAATATTATCCTCCCCTACGAATTGCCGAAATTTTCATTTCGGGCAAAGCAAATATTCTGTTATGCAAAAATCTCTATCAAATCCGCATCTTCGGATTTGCAGAAAACTTCTTTTCTGTGTATGTCCGTTTCATCGGCATCGACTGACGGGTGCTTCTGGCAAAAAGCACCAATCACCGCGTCGGGCTTGATGTTCCTCTCTCCGCCTGCATCCAGTACAACCTTTAGAGTTAAGGCTTTTTCGCCGTTGTCGATTATTTCCCAGGACCTTATATACTCCATAATATTTATGGGCTTATCAACCTTTTTCTTGGTCTTCTTCATTATGACAACTTCGCTCTGTCCAAAGAAGTCCATTATCCATTTATCGTCAATTTCGCTCTCTGATTTAAGCGTTATCACATACTCGGCACACACTATGTCTGCCGCTTTATGATTTATGTCCCCAGCCGATATTATTTGTATATCGGGGGGCAGATTCATATTTAACTTTTTGATTATCCTCTCATCGTCAAGGGCATCGTTGGTAAAGGAAATATCAACATACTCGCACTCGCTTGTAACCCCGACGGGAAGCGGCAGAGCAAAACTGAGTTTCTGATGGGGGTTAAACCCCTGCGAATACTCAACGGGAAGACCGCTTCGCATAATTGACCTTGTAAAGCATCTGAGCAAATCAAGATGAGATATATATTTTGCCATACCCAACTTGGAAAACTTAAGCCGTCTCTTACTCAAAGCAAACACCCCTTCCAAACTGCGCTGCTCCGCAGGCAGAGCATCCCTCTCTGCAAGAGGGCGTTGTCTCGCCTCGGTACGCCTTTTCTCTCTCGTTTATTAAAAATTCCTTGCTGACACCGATATCTGCATAATCCCAGGGCAGAATTTCGTCATAACTCATCTGTCTGTATGCATAAAACTCAGGGTCAATGCCGTTGATTTCAAATGCCTGCATCCACTTGTCATAGTCAAAAAAGTCGCTCCATCCGTCAAACTTGCAACCAAGTTCAACGGCAGAAATCAAAACCTCGCCAAGGCGTCTGTTGCCCTTGGCAAATACCTCTTCCAGAAAACTCACATCACTCTCGTGCCAGTTGTATACAATCTTTTTGCTCTTGATACTGTTTTTAAGCATTGCCGCCTTCCTCTCCATATCCGAGATACGGTTCTGCGGCTCCCACTGAAACGGTGTAAAAGGCTTTGGCACAAAGAAAGATGTACTGACTGTTACCGATACACTTCTGCCCTTACGCTCTTCAACTGGTATCTCATAAAAAGATTCTATAACCTTCTGGGCAAGTTCGCCTATGCCGAGGACATCCGCATCTGTCTCTGTGGGCAGGCCAAGCATAAAGTATAACTTCATACGATTATATCCGCCACCGAATGCTATTTTGGAGGTTCTCAGCAAATCTTCTTCAAGTACGTTTTTGTTTATAACATCACGAAGCCTCTGTGTGCCTGCCTCAGGGGCAAAGGTAAGTCCGCTCTTTTTGACCTTCTGCACCTTTTCCATAAGTTCCATCGAAAAGTTGTCAACTCTAAGAGACGGCAAAGACAGATTTATCCTCTTATCTACCGTCATATCAAGAAGCCCGTCGGTCAACTCCTGCAGTTTTGTATAATCACTTGTACTGAGGGATGACATAGACATCTCCTCATAGCCTGTGGCGTTTATCGAGTTTTGTGCAACACCTAGCAAACGCTCCACCGAGCGCTCTCTTACAGGGCGGTATATATATCCTGCCTGACAAAAGCGGCAACCCCTTATACAACCTCTGAAGAGTTCAAGCATAATTCTGTCGTGGACAGTCTCCATAAACGGAACTATCAGTTTTTCGGGGATGTAGGTGTTGTCAAGGTCTTTAATGATTCTCTTTTTTACTTTTTTGGGGGCTACGGCGCGATTGGGTACAAATGACTTTATTGTATTATCGTCGTTATATTCAACATCATAAAAGGACGGTACATATATACCCTCTATCTTTGCAATCCTTTCAAGATAATCCTCTCTGCTACTCCCTGACTCTTTCCACTCTTTATATACATCCATTATCTCGCTGTTTACTTCTTCTCCCTCTCCAAGGATAAAAAAGTCAACCAAATCAGACAGTGGCTCTGCGTGATACGCACAGGGCCCTCCGCAACATACAAACGGGTCATCCTCTCCTCTGTCTTTTGTGCGCAGAGGAATCTCTGCCAGACGCAACATATTTACTACATTTGAGTAACTCATCTCATATTGCAGAGTAAAGCCTACTATATCAAAATCCTTAACAGTCTTGTAACTCTCAAGTGACAGAAGTGGAATCCCTGCCTTTTTCATCTCCTGCTCCATATCATCCCACGGGGCAAAGACGCGCTCGCAGACAGTGTCGCTGCGCTCGTTTAACATATGATAAAGTATCTTCATACCAAGGTGGGACATACCAACCTCATACACATCAGGAAAGCAAAATGCAAAGGACATCATAGAGTCTGTCCATTCCTTGTGTATACTGTTAAACTCGTTTCCTATATATCTCGACGGCTTTTGAACTCTTTTGAGACAGCCTTCAAATTTTGTTCTGTACATATACATCCTCCGCAACTGAGTTTTGTAATAATTTTCTATGTTATTATAATACACTACCGCGTCTCAACTTTCAAGCATAAATATGGACAAATCTCAATAAAATTAAATATACAAGCATATAAGGAGCGGTGATTTTATGTCATCTGAAAAGAGAAAAACCAATAACGCATCAATCAACAGGCACGGCGGCCTTTTTTCTGCAGTAATACGTCAGTGTATTGCAGTTTTTATTTGCGTAGCGTTTGTCCTTGGTATGAAGTTCTGCGGCAACCCCCGTATGGCCTTATGGACAGACTCTCTCGGCTGTGCCATCAGGCAAAACACCAACTGGAATATCGCCGCAGATTCTGTTCTGTCGTGGTTTGAGGATAAACTCCCCGATGTTTTTGAACCATCGGACAAAGATACCCCCGAAACAAATGGCAACGCAGGCGAGATAACCTTTCATTGATACATAGTTATGAGCATAAACATCTCTCATCATTTTAAAATCAATATATTATTTTTCCCGCTTCTTGCCGCAAGCATACTGGGCAAATATTTTTCTGCCTTTTCTGCCGCATTTTTGTGCGCCATACTCCATGAGTTTTCTCACATTTATGTCGCATGGCGTCTCGGTGTGGGGATTTCATATATAGAAGTTTTACCCTTTGGCATATGCGCAAGACTTAAAGCAGATATTATAAAAAATCCCGCAAGGGAGATTCTCATCGCTCTGGCGGGTCCTTTAACAAATATCGTCATATCGGCATGTGCATTATTATTTCGATATAAACTGTCAATCAATTCTGACATTTTAAATTATTTTGTAACCTGCAACCTCTCTATGGCGGCTGTAAACCTTCTGCCCTGTCTGCCCCTTGACGGGGGCAGAATTCTGCGTGCATACCTGACCATAAAATTAGGCGCCGTCTTTGCATATAATTTTTGTATAAAGTTAAGCCGCGTTGTAATTCTTATTATAACCGGCGGGGCGGTTTATCTGTTGCTCACAAGCAATTTTAACTTCTCTCTTATCCTTATCGGGGCTTTTCTTCTTGGCAATCTGTGTCTTGAGCAGAGAAACATATCAAAGCAAACCATAAAAGAACTGCTCTTTTATAAAGACAAAATAATAAGGGGCGAGATGACACGCGCATCGGCTTTGGTTGCCCACAAGGACACTCCCGCGCGGAGAATTCTTAAAAAACTTTCTTATAACAACTATCACATTGTATGTGTGACAGACGATGATTTAACCATACTTAAAACCCTTACCGAGGGGCAACTTGTCAGAGCGTTGACAAGCCGTAGCATACAAATAACCCTTGGGGAAATCTGAATTTATCCGTTTATCAAATTTGTAGGTTTGTCAATGATGTGTTACAAAAATAATTAGAAAACTTAGCCATCTTCGAGAAAAGATTTGATGTAATCGATCGGAGCTTTCCAATTAAGTGGCCGCATAGGAAACTTATTGTAATTATAGTTATGCACCTTTA
>JAZSBQ010000041.1:0-11450 GCA_045602485.1 Clostridia bacterium | reverse complement strand
CAAAAATGAGTAATTTTAATCCGAATAACAGTTTAGTTCCTTACGTAATTGAGCAGACCGGCAGAGGCGAGCGTTCTTATGACATATTCTCCCGTCTTTTAAAAGACAGAATTATCTTTCTCTCTGACGAGGTAAACGACGTGACTGCAAGTCTCGTTGTAGCACAGCTCCTCTTCCTTGACAGTGAGGACCCCGATAAGGATATTAACCTCTACATCAACAGCCCCGGCGGCTCTGTTACTGCCGGTATGGCGATTTATGACACAATGCAGTATACCAAAGCAGATGTATCTACGATCTGCGTAGGTATGGCGGCATCTATGGGTGCATTCTTACTCTCATCAGGTGCAAAGGGCAAGAGATTTGCTCTTCCTAACAGTGAGATTATGATTCATCAGCCACTTGGCGGAACTCAGGGTCAGGCAACTGATATGAAAATCCACGTTGAGAGAATGCTTAAAATCAAGGATAACCTTAACAATATTTTAAGTCAGAACACAGGTCAGCCTCTTGACGTAATCAAGGCAGACACTGAGCGTGACAACTTTATGACCGCCGAAGAAGCGGTTAAATACGGTCTTGTAGACAAGATTGTAACCAACAGATAGGGGATTTTCTATGCCAAATAAAATAGATGAAAAAGAAATTTGCCGCTGCTCCTTTTGCGGCAAAACAGAAGATAGTGTAAAGCGCCTCATCGAAGGGCCCGGCGCCTATATCTGCAACGAATGCGTTGACCTCTGTGTAGAACTATTTAAAGATGATTATGAGGTTGACATCACAGAGGAACTTAAAAACATACCAAAGCCTGCCGAGATACACGGATTTTTAAACGAGTATATCATCGGTCAGGACCTTGCCAAAAAGGCGTTGTCCGTTGCCATATACAACCATTACAAGCGTATATGCTCTGCAAAAGCCGACAGCGATATAGAACTCCAGAAGAGCAACATTCTTCTTATCGGTCCCACAGGCTGCGGTAAGACATTCCTTGCACAAACTCTTGCAAAAATGCTTAACGTACCCTTTGCCATCGCAGATGCAACCTCTCTTACAGAGGCCGGCTATGTTGGTGAAGACGTTGAAAACATTTTGCTTAAACTTATTCAGGCAGCAGATTACGATATTGAACTTGCCGAAAAGGGCATAATCTATATTGACGAGGTTGACAAACTTTCACGAAAGTCAGAAAACCCCTCTATTACCCGCGATGTCAGCGGCGAGGGAGTTCAGCAGACACTTCTTAAAATTTTAGAGGGCACTGTGGCATCTGTCCCGCCAACAGGCGGAAGAAAGCACCCTCATCAGGAATTTATACAGATAGACACCACAAATATTTTGTTTATTTGTGGCGGTGCGTTTGAGGGCATAGATAAAATTATCGAAAGCCGCGTAAACACAAAAACGCTTGGTTTTGGCGCTTCGGTAGAGAGCAAGAAGGACAAAAACAGAGGCGATATATTAAAGCAATTAGAGCCTGAGGATTTGCTTAAGTTCGGAATGATTCCTGAACTTATCGGCAGACTTCCTGTTGTCACAACTCTTGACTCCCTTGGGGTTGGCGCACTTTCTTCTATCCTTACAGAGCCAAAAAACGCCCTTACCAAGCAGTATAAGGCACTTCTTGAAATGGATGACGTTCAACTTGAATTCGAGGACGGTGCAATCTCTGCTATCGCAAAACTTGCAGCAGAGCGCAAAACCGGCGCAAGAGGTCTCCGTACAATCTTAGAAGATATTATGCTAAACATTATGTACGACATCCCCTCTGACCCGACCATTGAAAAGGTGGTTGTAACCAGAGGCTGTGTTGAGGGCAAATCAAAGCCGACAATAACTTATAACACCAACAGAAAGGCTATGAAAAAACCCACAGCAAAGACAGAGTCAATCAAGCCGGAACCTAATAAAATAGTTGGATAAAACAAAAAGCAGATGCTATGCATCTGCTTTTTTGCTGTCTTATTTTACTTCTGCCTCAACGCTGGAGGTTACAGGTCTGCGCTTTGACAATCCGTCCCACATATAGAGTTTGTATTCATACTCTCCGCTTATATCCATTGGGATACTTACATCTACGCTGCCTTCTGTTGAACTTTGGGGTATCTCATATTTATATGGCACAACCTCTAAAAGAACATTATTCTTGTACACACCAACATAAATATTTGAGACAAGTGGTATCTGTGCATTATTCTTACAGTCAAACGACACATTCAACTCATCTGAAGAACTGTCTGCAACCGCTTCAGATACACCAACGCTTACAGCGCCGCTTTTGATTCCGTCAACAAGTATATCACCCATTGAAACAAGATTATTCATATCTGGGAGTTTTGCCCTGAATGTTATATTACTTATATTAATCCAGGTACCCTCATCAGATTCCGGCGAATACATAGTTTCGGTCATATAATATCCTACCTTGTTGTTTATTATAAAACCAAGTTTAAACTTTGTAGCCGTTCTGCCAAAATCAGGAAGTTTAATGGTTTTTTCACTTCCCTCTGTTGCAGTGCCTGACATAGAATTATTTGTCGTCGTCACCACAACCCCTGCATCTGTCATAATCTTTATCTTATAACCTACATACCCTGATGAGCCTGCATCTCTGTATGGTTTAATCTTAACTTCTCCGCCTTGCTTTGCAAGTTTTAAATCAACATTGGTTGCTCCTGCATCCAGAAGCGCAGCTGATGCCTCATCTGTTGTTGGAGTTTTTCCTGTATAATAAAGGAAATCAGAGTAAATCGGACTTGTGTAGCAAGTGTAGCGCATATATACTCCGTTACCCGCGGACGTTGGATATGCAATCATATACTCTGTCTCTCTGCCTGTCAGAGCAACGTTTCCATACTGATACAGATATGGGCTTGACTTCTGCAGACACAACGATGCGCTCATTCCGCTTGAATATTCAACTCCGTCCGGCAAAATTATCTTGCCCGATATAGTGCTTCCCTTTTCTATTATAAAGTTTATATCTGCCTTTCCACCTGAAATATCAACAGATGTTGCGGACGAATTTGACATTGCCGAACTGTTTGCGCTTACATAATAATAAGTTGAGCCTATCAGATTTGTCTTTGATGACATAGTCGGGTTTAAATAGAAAGTATACGTACGCGGTATCGGCGGAAGATACGCTTCATAATTGCCATTTTCGTCCGGCACAATATAGGAACTTATGTTCCTTGTGGTGGTACCATCCTTATAACTTGCATACAGGTTTCCCTTTTCAAGTTTTCCTATTGCGCCATCAGGATATACTATCTTACCGGATATGCGGTATCCTGTCGGTATTGTCATATCAATTTTTGATACATTATTCAGGTTAACCGCCTGTTTATCTGATTCAAGTACAGAGAGGGTTTGCTCACCCTTATAATAATACTTTCCTGCCGACATATTGCTGGCAGTTCCGCTATACAAAGATAACTCTGCATACACATATACGCTCTCCGCCTCAACCTTTGGTACGCTTATACTGTAATCAAAATCCTCAAGACTTGTAAGATTGAGATGTGCGCTGTTTGAAAAGTTTGTGCCCTGAGCGTAAACTCTGAGGCTTCCGCTACCCTCATAGGTTGCACCTTCTCCGTAGGTGAGAGTACCTGTCAGAACTGCCGCCTCTATCAATGTAAAGTTTATGTTGTCTGTCAGGTCTGTGCTTAAAGCAATGGTTTCTGCCTCTGAAGAAATATATTTAGAGCCATTTGAATTGTAATATGTATTACCTGTAAAATAGTTACATACATACTGATCCGAAAAACTTAAATATACCGTTGTAGATGCAGTATCAAGTGGAACAGATGTTGTATATTTTATCTCGCCGGGACTGTTAATCTGAACATATGTTACCGATGTTCCTCTTGCATATACCCATGCATACGCACTGCCCGTAAAGTCATCAGGCACAGTTACAGTACCTCTAATAAGTTTTGCTTTTTGTGGTCTGAAGTTTACGCTGACAGGGTTATCTGCAACAACAGAAATATTAGTATAATCTTTGCTTGTGCCACTGCCTGTATAATACAGCGTATTGCCTTCTACGCAACAGTCACCTATATTTTCTGTATACATAGAAAGGTTTGTAATAACTGCACCCTTTGGCAGATAAATACAATACTCTGCCTCGCGTGTATTTTTCTTTACAGATACATATGCATCCTCGTAATAACTTGCTCCGGCGTATGTATAACTTGCGCTTATTCTATATGTTGACGCAGTACTTACAGTTATATCCTGTGGAAGAATCACCTTACCCGACAGAGTCTGATTATTATAAACCAAAGCAATCTCCATATTGGTTGCATTTGCAGGGTCAACGCTTATATTCTTATAATTGTCAAATGAATAATCGGTTGATGTTGTACTTATCTGAACATTTATATTTCCGTTTGATTTTGTGCCATCGCAGTTTAAAATGTATGTACTGTAAGCAAGTTCGTCCTGACCCTCCGGTATATTAAAATCAGCATTTCGATATGATATAGTGGTGTTTCCCTTTTTAAATCTGCTGGACAATGTAGCCTTGACACCGCCTGCAGGTGCAGGAGCAGAAAGTTTAAATATTCCGCTTGTTTCAACAAACAAACCATCCGGGACACTAAGATTTATTGTCTCCATGTCCCAGGCAACAGTTACATTATGTGTGTCGCCAATTGTCAGTAGCTCTCTTGTTGTTTCTCTCTCTTTTAATACAAGATATACTTGTGCCGTCTTTCCTTCATATGTCTTAGGAATATCCAACGAATATTCTGCACTGTCAGCATCTTTCTCTATTCGTACTGTTTTATAAAAACTTTCACCTTCAACGTCTGCCCTGACGCTGAACTCAATACTTTCTCCTACAGCGTTTCCGTTTCTTATTACTGTACCACTTAAAGTTACACTCTCAGGGAAAGTAATTGTCAATGCTTCAGTTTTTTCAAAATCAACCAGGGTTGCTTTATCCAAATCTGAGGTTATACCGAATTCTTCGCTGTAATAATAAAATCCACTATACTCCTGCGAATACACGCTGTTTGAGATGGTTGCATCGGCAATAAATACATATCCGTTTTTGGTGTTTGTAACGTTTAATTCAGTTTCAAACTCACTCTCGCCCGAAGAAACCATTGCGTTTCCTGAGCTAGTAGTTGTATTCCCCGAAATATATCCGGCTCTGTATATTTTATCCGCAGATACTGCATTCGGAAGTTTTACAGTAACGGGCATAACCGCTCTGCCGCTCCCCGCTGCATAATTAAAATCAACATCCGCAAGGTTCTCGCTTGTCGTATCGATATAGCATACATTCTTCCAGTCATCCACAGTATCATATATCGAGTAATATCCATAGTTGTATCCGTCAACGCCCATATTCAGGTTGTATGTACCAACTCCTACACCGACACTGTACTCAACTGAGGTTGTACCTCTTGATACAGGCAAATAATTATATCCGTCTACTGTGTAGTTGTTATCTGATGCCATTACATAAAAACCCGTGTCCTCTGTCATAGCACTTTCAAATGTTATTGTACCCTTTATCACTCTTTCTGCCTTTGAAATAACTATATCTGCAACCGCACTGTCTTCAAGGGCAATAGAATCTGCCCCATATACAGAGTTAACAGATTTTGAAGCCGCGTAGTACATAGGATAACCTACTGCATCACCTATGCCATAATAATATTCTGCACTTACTGCATAACTGCCCTTTGGCAATGTAAATGAATAATCAACATAGTGATTGTTAACTAACTGGTATGACTTATATGCTACAGACACGACAGAACGTGCAGTAATCTTGCCATTTGTTTTTTCAAACTTATATACATCAACGCCTATCCTTCCTCCGTTGACCGTAGCATCGTCAGCAAGTGATACACGCCCTGATAACACTCCTATTTCTCCTTCTGTCGAAAGAAGCATCGCGCCCTTATCCACCGGTTTTAAAAGCTCAGGATAAATTTCGGGCTCCTTAATGACGTCAGGTGGCTCGTCCTCATCGCTTTCTTCAACTTGCACACATGCATCATTACCGATGTCATCTGCCATAACTGAAGTTGCTGTACTAACTAACAAAATGCATGCCATTAGCATTGCTAAAAACTTCTTACTCATAACAAATCTCCTCCGACAAATTTATGTGATTACTTTTTTCTTTTATAAGACAAAACCGGTCAGGCTGGATTTCCCGTCCGGTCTTGCGTTTATTTTGTTTATTACTCAGCAGTCTCAGCAGCCTCTGCTGCCTCTTCTGCGCTTTTCAGTACTTCTTCTATTATCTTGCCGAGTTCTTCTTTTCTCGCAGGGTCTGTTGTACTGTTGAATTCGTTTATCATATCAATAAACTCATCCTGGGTACCAAACCCATCAATCATTACGGGTTCTTTTTCGCCCTCTTCTTCTATAATCCCGATTGACGCGGATTCCGGCTCTTCATTTGTCTTATCTTTGCCGCATCCGACAATTGACAAAGCAAGCACCAAGCACAACAACAATGCAATAATCTTCTTCATTGTGTTTCCTCCTGAAATTTATTTTTTATCGCTTTGAATTATTTCAAATACTGCTTTCGGAACATACTTTGAAACATCCTGACCAAAACTGCTCAGTTCCTTTACCATAGACGAGGATACTGCCACATTATCCGCCCTGAAGTATATATACTCAAGGTTTGGGTTTACAAGTTTGTTTACCTCAGCAATGTTTTCCTCATAGTTATAGTCCATATTGTTTCTCAGGCCTCTTATCATATAGCCGATTTTGTTCTTCTTTGTGTATTCAGCAATAAGGCCATCATATATACAAACCTCACAGTTTGTAATCTTGTTATCCTCAAGAGTTTTTTCTATTGCATCCTTTATCAGATTTTCATTATATGTCCTCTTTTTGTTTACATTAAGACCAATAACTATAACTACTTTATCAAAAATCAAAGATGCTTTTCTTACAACATCAAGATGTCCGTTTGTAAACGGGTCAAAAGACCCGGGATAAATCGCAGTACTATACATAACTTTCGCCCCCGATTTTTATCTTTTGGCAAACTTCAGTTCAGATTACAGTTCTTTTATATCGTCATGCTCTAAAACGGTTACTCCGCCGTCTTTAAGTTTTGCAGTCGCTCTCTCCTGGTCATCAGTACGGATTACTATAACCGAAGAATCACCTAGTTTTTCTGCAAAAGCATACATATACTCAACTGAAATTCCGTTATCGCACAAAATAGCAAAAGTTTTCATAAGTGCGCCCGGTTCATCATTGACAGCAACTGCTATAACCTTATTCACGCGGACTATTACGCCTTCTTCTGTGAGAACCTTCTTTGCAAGTTCATCATCGCTTACAATCATTCTCATTATACCAAAGTCAGTAGAATCCGCAACAGACAATGCTTTTATGTCAACCTTATGCTCTGCCAGAGCGCCAAGTATCTCCATTATACGTCCGTGCTTGTTTTCAACAAATACAGATAATTGCTTTACCATACCATATCGCTCCTTTTTATATTTTACGGTTATCAATTACGCGCTTTGCCTTACCTTCGCTGCGCGCAATAGTTTTCGGGTTTACAAGATGAACCTGCGCACCAATACCAAGTACACTTCTTAAGTCATTGGTAATCGCTTTTTCAATCTTGTGTACTGATTTAATATCATCAGCGAACAAAGCCTCGCTCATCTCAACATTTACATCAAGTGTATCAGTATTGTTCTCTCTGCCGACAACTATCTGATAGTTAGGTGTGATATCCCCGTTTACTCTAAGAAGAACTTCTTCTATCTGTGACGGGAAGACATTTACACCCCTGATGATAAGCATATCGTCGCTTCTGCCTGTTGGCTTGTTCATTCTTATAAATGTTCTTCCGCATTCACACTTCTCATAATTGAGAGAGCATATATCACGGGTACGATATCTGATAACAGGGAAGCCCTCTTTTGTGATAGTGGTGAAAACAAGTTCTCCGGATGATCCTTCCGGCAAAACTTCGCCTGTGTCCGGGTCAATTATCTCTGCTATGAACATATCCTCATTGATGTGCATACCATTCTGGCATTTACACTCATAACTAACACCCGGACCCATAATCTCAGAGAGGCCATATACGTCATAGGCTTTGATTCCAAGGCATTTCTCTATTGCATGTCGCATATCCTCAGACCATGGCTCTGCACCTAAAATTCCGGCTTTAAGTTTAAGTTTATCTCTAAGCCCTGCTTCGTTTATAGACTCTGCAAGATACATAGCATAAGACGGTGTACAACACAAAATTGTTGAACCAAAGTCAACCATTGTCTGCATCTGTCTTGCAGTGTTGCCCGACGATGTAGGGATAACAGTTGCGCCGAGTTTCTGCGCACCGTCGTGTGCACCAAGACCGCCTGTAAAGAGACCGTAGCCGTAGGATACCTGAATCAAATCATTCTCATCAGCACCTGCTGCAACAAACTGCCTTGCCATACAGTCAGCCCACTTGTCAAGGTCATTTTTTGTGTATCCTACAACAATCTGCTTGCCCGTTGTACCTGATGACGCGTGAGTTCTTACAATATTCTTAAGCGGCTCTGCAAAAAGACCAAAAGGATAGTAATCTCTAAGGTCCTGCTTGTATGAAAAAGGTAACTTGTGCAAATCATCAACGCCTTTGATATCTTCAGGCTTTAAACCTTTTTCATCCATACGTTTTCTGAAGAGCTCAACTCTTTCATACATTCTCTTTACCTGCCAGGCAAGTCTCTCATCCTGAAGTTTTTTGAGTTCTTCTCTTGGCATACATTCGATATGCTCCTGATAATATTCCATTGTTTTCACTCCTGACTTTTTATTAATCCAGATTATATCCGAGTTCAAACGCCCTGAGGTTTGATTCAAGGAACTTCTCAGGCGTTGATGTCTTAATGGTTTCTACCCACTTCTCATAGGGAATATCAGTATTCTTAGCCATAAGACCGATTAAAACCACATTTACAGCCTTTGCGTTACCTGCCTCTATGGCATATCTTAGCGCATCAACTGTAACAACATTAATTTTATCTGCAAGTTTATCAGCAATATTTTCAGGATATGCCATTGCACCTGTGATTACGGGCATAGGATCAATCTGCTGAGTATTTACAATCATCTTTCCGCCCTTTTTGAGGTAAGGAAGTGCACGATATGCCTCAAGGAGTTCAAAAGCAAGAATTATATCAGCCTCTCCTCTGTCGATGATTGGAGAATACACCTTGTCATCATACTTAACATATGTAACAACGCTTCCGCCTCTCTGGCTCATTCCGTGTACCTCAGAAACTTTAACGTCATACCCTTCGTTTACAACGGTATTACCGAGGATTCGGCTTGCAAGCAATGTGCCCTGACCGCCAACGCCAACTATCATAATATTCATAATTACGCCTCCTCCTTTTCCATTGCATTAAATGGACAAACATTAAAGCAGAGTCCGCATCCGTTACACTGTGTCTTGTCTATCCTTATATTCTCTCCGTCAAAAGAAATCGCAGGACATCCAAGTTTTAAGCACATCTTACACTTTTTGCAGTTATCGTTTACCTTGCACTTGCCTGTGTACTTTACACTCTTTAAAAGTGCACAGGGTCTCTGCGCAATAATAACTGACGGCTCTTCTCTCTGAGTTTCTTCTTTTACTACTTTTTCAAAATTCTTTACATCAAACGGGTCTGCCACTACAACATTCTTAACACCCACTGAGTGGCAAAGGTCAACAAGATTAACCTGTACTGTCTCCTCGCCACGGATTGTATAGCCCGTGGTCGGATTGTTCTGATGTCCTGTCATACCTGTGATTGAGTTATCAAGAATGATAACTGTGTTTGCACCCTTGTTATAAACAATATCAACAAGACCTGTAATACCTGAGTGCATAAAGGTTGAGTCACCAATAACTGATACAAGTTTTTTGTTAAACTCTGCACCTCTTGCCTTTGCCATACCGTGTGCAGCACTGACAGATGCACCCATACAGATGGTTGTGTCAACACTCTCAAGTGGTGCAACCGCACCGAGTGTATAACAACCGATATCGCCCGACACAACAAGGCCAAGTTTTTTGAGCACATAGAATGTACCCCTGTGAGGACATCCTGCACACATTACAGGAGGACGTACAGGAATCGCCTCATCAACGCTGAGGCTCTCTGCTGCTGCCTCTCCAAACACTGCCGCCTTTATCATAGACGGTGTATACTCTCCAAGAAGAGTAAACTTTTCTTTGCCGATTACCTGGACGCCAAGCGCCTTGCAGTGCTTTTCAAGTACAGGGTCGAGTTCTTCTATAACAAAAACCTTGTCGCACTTTTTGGCAAAATCAAGAATAATCTTTTCAGGCAAAGGATATACCATACCAAGTTTTAAGTAGTTTACTCTGTCGCCGAGTGCTTCCTTTGAGTACATATATGTAATGCCTGATGTGATAATACCAATCTTACTGCCGTTATCTTCGATTGTGTTAAACTCGCACTCCTCGGCATACTCTTTAAGTGCCGCTATGCGGTTTTCAACATCAACGTGGCGCTTTACCGCTTTTGCCGGCATCATAACGTACTTATCTATATTTTTGCTATAATCCTTAAGTTCAACCGTCTCAGGCTCACACTCTTCAACAAGGCTCTGTGAGTGTGAAACTCTTGTAGAGAGTCTTATAAACACAGGTGTGTCAAACTTCTCACTAAGGGCATATGCCGCCTTTGTGTAATCTTTACACTCGGCAGAATCAGATGGCTCAAGCATAACAATCTTTGACGCCTCTGCATAGTGGCGTGAATCCTGCTCGTTCTGTGATGAGTGCATACCCGGGTCATCTGCAACGCAGAAAACAAGACCGCCGTTTACACCTGTATAACTAACTGTAAAGACAGGGTCTGCCATAACGTTAAGGCCGACGTGCTTCATACAGGACATACTTCTTGCCCCTGCAATTGATGCACCGATTGCAACCTCTGCCGCAACCTTTTCATTTGGCGACCATTCTGCATATATATTCTCATACTTTACAATATTTTCGGTAATCTCTGTGCTTGGGGTTCCGGGATATGATGCAACCACCGAAACACCTGCTTCATAAGCACCGCGGGCAACCGCCGCATTACCAAGCATAAGTTTCTTCATTCAGTAATCATTCCTCTCAAAAAATCTATAAATACCTATCTAAATATAATAACAGATTTTCTACAGATTTTCAAGTATTTTATACAAATTTTATTGCATTTATAAACGGGCGGCAGATTGCCGCCCCTGCGGTAATACATAACAAAAAAATTACAAAGATTTATATTATCAACCCGTATTCATCATCATGCAATAAATCAAAAAGCCGATAAATCTGGGTTGCAGATTTATCGGCTTTTGCTTTAGTTGTTTACCTGACTTGCACCCAGGGCTTCGCCGCAGTAAATCTCGCGAAGTTTTGGTTTTTCTATCTTACCGGTTGGGTT
>JAZSBQ010000040.1:0-9885 GCA_045602485.1 Clostridia bacterium | reverse complement strand
CTTTTTTCCTTTTTTGATGATAATTTCGCCTTCTTTTACAAAACTGTTATCAATGGTTGCATTTGGATCTGTAACTTTATTGCCATTAACAGCAAGGCCGTTTTGTTGTACAAGTCTGCGCGCCTCGCTCTTTGATGGAACAAGATTTACATCTACGAGAAGATCAAGTACATTTACACCATTGTTTATAACCGATGCAGCAACATCGCATGATGGCATATTGGAAGTATCGTTACCGTTGCTGAAAATTGCAAGAGCAGCATCGTTTGCTTTTTTTGCTTCTTCTTCGCCATGTACCATTTTTGTAACTTCGTATGCAAGAATGCACTTAACTTTATTAAGTTCCTGTCCTTCGAGTTTTTCGTACTCAGCAATTTGCTCAAGAGGGAGGAAGGTAACAAGTTTTAAAAGTCTAATTACATCTTTATCGTCAACGTTTCTCCAATACTGATAAAAATCATAAGGAGATACCTTCTCAGGATCAAGCCAAAGAGCACCTTTTTCGGTCTTACCCATCTTTTTGCCTTCTGAGGTTGTAAGAAGAGTAAATGTCATTCCGTATGCCTGCTTGCCTTCTTTACGACGGATAAGTTCAATTCCACCGAGAATATTTGACCATTGGTCATCTCCGCCAAACTCCATAAGGCAATCATAATCTTTGTTAAGTTTATAAAAGTCATATCCCTGCATAAGCATATAGTTAAATTCAAGGAATGTAAGACCTTTTTCCATACGTGTCTTAAAGCATTCTGCTGTAAGCATACGGTTAACTGAAAAATGTACACCTATCTCACGCAGAAAATCAACGTAGTTAAGACCGAGAAGCCAGTCTGCGTTGTTCACCATAATAGCTTTATCGTCTTCAAAATCAATGAATTTTGACATCTGAACTTTAAAGTTATCTGCGTTTTTCTGAATAATATCCTGAGTAATCATTGGTCGCATATCACTTTTGCCTGTCGGGTCGCCAACCATGGTTGTACCGCCGCCAAGAAGAATGATCGGGCGATGGCCTGCATTCTGCATATGCTTCATAACGATTAACTGCATAAAGTGACCGATGTGGAGACTGTCTGCGGTTGGGTCAAAGCCAATATAGAAAGTAATTTTCTTTTCGCTGAGAATATTGCGAATCTCTTCTTCGTGAGTTGTTTGTGCGATAAGACCCCTCGCTTTTAATATATCATATACGTTAGTCATTTTTATCTTTCCTTTCTATTTATATCCCAGTTGAAACATCCTGAGTTTTTGTAACCGCAATGCACAGTTCATCAAGTTGCTTATCGTTAACCTTATCAGGAGAATGCATCATAAGTTCGGATGCGTTCTGAACTTTAGGGAATGCAATCACGTCTCTGATACTGTCACATCCTGCCATAATCATTACGAGGCGGTCAAGCCCGTATGCAAGTCCACCGTGAGGAGGAGTTCCGTACTTGAATGCTTCCATCAGGAAGCCAAATCTGTCCCAGGCCTCTTCATGGGTAAAGCCAAGGGCTTTGAACATTTTTTCCTGAAGCTCTGTATTAAATATTCTGAGACTTCCGCCGCCGATTTCAGAGCCGTTAAGGATTATATCATACGCCTTTGCGCGAACCGCTCCCGGATCTGTCTCGAGTTTATCAACGTCTTCATCGAATGGGTGAGTAAACGGATGATGCATAGCAACATATCTATTGTCTTCTTCTGAGTACTCAAGAAGTGGGAACTCTGTAACCCAGAGGAAGTTAAATTTATTCTTATCAATAAGGTCAAAACGATGCGCAACCTCAAGACGAAGATTGCCAAGTGCATCATATACAACGCTGTCTTTATCAGCGATAATAAGAATACCGTCGCCAACCTTTGCATTTGTCTTTTCAAGTATTGCGTTGACCGCTTCTTCGCTCAGGAATTTTGTTATCTGTGAACGAAGGTTTCCTTCTTCAACAACAATCCACGCCATACCCTTTGCACGATATGTCTTAACATATTCAGCAAGTGAATCAAGAGTCTTTCTTGTAAGTTTTTCTCCAAGTCCTTCTGCAACGATACAACGTACGCTTCCGCCATTTGCAACTGCATCAGAAAATACCTTGAAGTCGCAGTCTTTAACCTCATCTGAAATATTGATAAATTCCATACCAAATCTCATATCAGGCTTATCAGAACCAAATCTGTCCATTGCTTCGCAATAAGGGAGGCGGAGGAAAGGTGTTTGAACATCAATGTTTAATGCTTCTTTAAACACTCTCTTTAAAAATCCTTCGTTTATCTCAATTATTGTATCAATATCAGCAAATGAAAGTTCCATATCCATCTGTGTAAACTCAGGCTGTCTGTCTGCACGCAAATCTTCGTCACGGAAGCACTTTACAATCTGAAAATATCTGTCATATCCACCAAGCATAAGAAGTTGCTTGTATATCTGTGGTGACTGGGGGAGGGCATAAAAGTTGCCTGGATGAACTCGGCTTGGAACAAGATAGTCTCTTGCGCCCTCTGGTGTGCTCTTTGTAAGCATAGGTGTTTCAACTTCAAGGAACCCATTTTCATCAAAGTAGTCACGGGCAATTTTTGCGACCTTGTGTCTGAGCATAAGATTACGCTGCATATCAGGACGTCTGATGTCGAGATATCTGTAAGTTAAGCGAAGAGCATCATTTGTGTCGATATTTTCTTCAATATAGAAGGGAGGTGTCTCTGAGCCATTGAGAACTCTGAGTTCTGATACCAACACTTCGATTTCTCCTGTTGCCATATCAGGATTGATATTTTTTTCTGTTCTGAGGGCAACCGTGCCTGTAACTGCAATAACATATTCGCTCTTGAGCGATGTAGCCTTTTCAAACACAGCAGAATCTGTTTCGTCATTAAAAGAAAGTTGAATTATTCCGCTTCTGTCGCGAAGGGTAACAAAGTCAAGACCACCGAGTTTACGGTTTCTTGCAACCCATCCGCAAAGGATAACGGTTTGTCCATTGTTATCTTTATTAAGTTCGCCACACAAATGCGTGCGTTTCATTCCTTGCATTGTTTCAAATCCCATGATTAAATCTCCCTTAATTCTTATTTATTATTTCTGCTATACTGTTTGCATCAACAGTTACAGTGGTAACTTCGCCGGTTTCCATGTTTTTAATTTCAGCTGAGTTTGCGTTTATTTCATCTTCGCCAAGTACGATGCTGAATCTGGAGCCTATTTTATTTGCATATTTCATTTGCGCTTTTACGCTTCTGTCGCATAAATCACGTTCTGCGTGGATTCCCATATTCCTCAGATCATATACAAGTTTCTGCGCCGCAATATCAGGTGTGTCGCCAATTGATGCAATAAATATATCCGTGTTTGCAACAGGGTCATCATACAGTCCCTGAGACTTCATAATCATAACCAGACGCTCAAGACCGATTGCAAAACCGATTCCTTCTGTTGGCTTACCACCTAGTTCTTCGACAAGACCATTATATCTGCCGCCGCCGCACACAGTTGATTGTGCTCCAAGTGCATCGGATGTGATTTCAAATACTGTTCTTGTGTAGTAGTCAAGACCTCTGACAATATCAGGGTTAATTGTGTGTTCAATACCAAGTGCATCAAGATATGCTATAGTTTTCTTGAAGTGAGCATCACAGTCATCGCATAGATTGTCTATCATTTTGGGTGCATCTTTTGATATGTCAGAGCATATTTCGGATTTACAATCTATAATTCGCATTGGATTTTTCTCAAGACGGGTTTTGCATGTATCACAAAGTTTGTCTTTATATCCTTCAAAATATGACCTGAGTTTTTCGTTATATGTTTTTTTACATTCAGGACATCCAATGCTGTTGATGTTCAATTTAAGATTTTTAATACCGAGTTCATTAAAGAACATAAGAGCGAGAGAAATTATCTCTGCATCTGTTGCATCTGATGAACCACCAAAGCACTCTATACCAAACTGATGAAATTCACGTAGTCTGCCTGACTGTGGTTTTTCATATCTGTAGCATGAGATAATATAATAAAGTTTTGTTGGCTGAGGGTTTGCATACAGAGAGTTTTCTATAAAACTGCGCGCCAGTGAGGCTGTACCTTCAGGACGAAGGGTTATGCTTCTGCCACCTTTATCCTCAAAAGTATACATTTCTTTCTGTACAACATCTGTTGTGTCGCCAACGCCTCTCTGAAAGAGAGAAGTATCTTCAAAAACCGGCGTTCTGATTTCCTTAAAACCGAACTTTTGACATACATTGTGAGCGGTCTGCTCTATTTTTCGCCAGAGAGGACTGTCGGATGGTAGAATATCCTCTGTGCCACGGGGTTTGTTTATCATATCAAAAACTCCTTTGGATAGTTATTTTTCTGTGTATTTACTGCACATGTTTTCTATAAACTCCAAAACCTCGTCTTTTCCTTCGCGTGTTTCTGACGAAAAGGGAAAGAGAACAGAATCGTCGTCAAGAGAAAGTGTGTTGTATATCTCAGTAAGATTAGTTTCTATCTGGGATTTTTTAAGTTTATCAAGTTTTGTTGCAACAACAATGGGATTATAGCCAAAACTTCTGATCCATTCTATCATCGTAACATCATCTTTTGTCGGTTTGTGTCTTGCGTCAACAAGTTGTATCACCTGAACGAGATTGTATCGGTCAGAAAGATAAGTGTCAATCATTTTTGCCCAGCGTTCCTGTTCGGTTTTTGAAACCTTTGCATAGCCATATCCCGGAAGGTCAACAAGACGATATCTGCCTGCCATATCATAAAAGTTGATTGTTGCAGTTTTCCCGGGTGAACTGCTTGTTCTTGCAAGTTTAGTGCGATTGGTAAGGCAATTAATTAAAGAAGATTTGCCTACGTTTGAACGACCGACAAAGGCAATTTCCGGAACAAATGTATCCGGATATTGCTCGGGCTTAACTGCGGTCGCAAGAAATTTTGCATCAATGTAATCCATAATTTTCTCCGTTAATTAACATTTGCAGAGCAAATATTAAGTTCTTTATTATCATTTATCGGCTCTATATATTTATTGCCTGAATGTATAGATTTTGTAATTTTACTCTCGCCTGACAGGGCTGTTGATAAAACTGTGTCTACATTCTTTGCGAAAATAAACTTAATGTTTTCTTTAACAACATCGGGCAGTTCGGCAAAGTCGGCCTTGTTTTTATCGGGAATAATAACAGTTTTAATGCCAGCTCTGTATGCGGCAAGAGTTTTTTCTTTGAGACCGCTTATTGGCAAAACTCTGCCTGTCAAAGTAACCTCACCTGTCATAGCAACGTTATGTTTCACAGTTCTGCCCGTAAGAGCAGAAACAAGAGCCGTTGTAATTGTTATTCCGGCAGAAGGGCCATCCTTTGGCACTGCTCCCTCCGGCACATGAATATGTATATCTGTGCTCTTATAAAAATCAGGCTTAATACCAAGTTTAAAGGTGTTTGCTCTGACGTAACTGAGCGCCGCTTTTGCAGATTCCTGCATAACATCGCCTAAATTTCCTGTTAACTCAAGTTTTCCGCTGCCTTGCATTGTGTTGACCTCTACACAAAGAGTATCACCACCAACGCTTGTCCACGCAAGGCCGTTTACAACACCAATTTTATCTGTATTGTCCGCTGTATCATAGAGGTAAATTGGTTTACCGAGTAAATCTGTAATGTTTGATTTTTTAACAGATATAGAGTCAATTTCTTTAGATGAAATCTTCATTGCGGTTTTTCTGCAAATTGCAGAAATCTTCCTCTCAAGTTCACGCACACCTGATTCTTTTGTATATCCGTCAATAATTGCAGGATAGAAAGAAGGAGCAAGTTTGAGTTGAGAAGATGTAAGTCCGTGGAGTTCCCTTTGTTTTGGAAAAAGATATTTTTTTGCGATATTTAGTTTTTCCTGAGGAGTGTAACCACTTACCTCAATCACATCCATTCGGTCAATCAGTGGCCTTGGAATTGTATCAAGAGTGTTTGCTGTTGTAACAAATAAAACATCAGACAAATCAAAAGGAAGTTCAACAAAATGGTCTCTGAAATCCTTGTTCTGCTCAGGATCTAAAACTTCAAGCATAGCAGATGATGGGTCGCCTGTAATATCCTTTGACATTTTATCTATTTCATCAAAAAGCATAAGAGGGTTAGATGTGCCGCATTTTTTCAGACTGTCAATAATGCGTCCGGGCATTGCGCCAACGTATGTTTTCCTGTGACCTCTGATTTCAGATTCATTCTTAACACCGCCAAGACTTATTCTTGTATATTTGCGGCCAACTGCCTCTGCAAGAGATTTTGCAATAGAGGTCTTGCCTGTTCCCGGAGGTCCAACAAGACAAATTATATTGCTCTTTGGCTTTCCACCGAGAGAACGGACAGCGATATATTCAAGTATGCGCTCTTTGACCTTTTCAAGACCAAAATGGTCTCTGTCAAGTATTTTAGCGGCTTTTGCAACATCAAGACATTCTTCGGTTTTATTACCCCACGGAAGAGCGATAACTGTCTCAATATAGTTTTGTATAACGCCATACTCCTGAGAGTGAGGACTGGCGTGAGAAAGTCTTTCGAACTCTTCGTTGAGTTTCTGCATTACTTCGTCAGGAATTTTGCGTCCGTCAAGTTTTGATTTATATTTTTGTATATCAGAAGATGATTCTTCATCATCGCCAAGTTCCTGACGTATAACCCTCATTTTTTCGCGAAGCATATATTCGCGTTGGTTTTTATCAATGTTTTTCTGGGTTTTAGACATTATTGACTTCTCTAAAGAAAGAATATCAATTTCTGAACTTAAAATTGAAATTAGTTTTTCAATTCTTTTCTTTACGTTAAGTTCGTTTAGAATCGTCTGCTTAAGTTGAGGTTTTATCGGGAAGTTGGACATAACAACATCAGCAAGTTCGGCCGGGTCATCGATAGAAAGTAAGGATGACAATGCTTCGGCTGATAATCTGTCATAAAGTTCCATAAACTCCTCAACAAGATGAAGAGTTCTGCGCATAAGGACGTTTACAGATGCATCGTCCCAATCCTCATCATATATGTCGTCTGCGCGCGAAGCGTTTACCTCGGTATAAAGTTCTCCCGGGGTGTATGTTGTTATTTTACCTCTGTCTAAACCCTCGACAAGAATGCGTAGATTTCCATCAGGAAGATTAAGAATCTGATGTATCTCAGCAATCGTACCGATCTCTGCCAGGTCTTCATAAACGGGATCTTCTACAGTTATATCATTCTGGTAACATAAAAATATGTGTTTATCGTCAATCATAGCCTGTTTTACCGCAGCAATGGATTGAGCACGTCCAACATCAAAGTGGAGTACCATCCCGGGGAAAACCGTAATCCCCCGAAGCGGCAGAAGAGGCAATGTAAATCTAAGTTTTTTCATATATAAAATCATTCCTTTATCAGCAATTGAGTGCATCGTTAAAAGTGGTTTAATGGTTGATTAATATTTGTTAACCATATCTTTGTATTATACTATTATAATAGAGAAATATCAAGTCTTTTTTGGAATTTTATACAGAAAAAAGGCAACTGCAAAAAAGTTTTTGCAGTTGCCTATCTATTATAATTTACTGTTTTTTAATACCTATGTCTGTTCTATAGTGCATATCCTTAAAATTGATGGGTTTGAGATAGCGATAAGCTTTCTCGATAGCGTCGTCTAAATTGTCACCAATTGCTGTTACACCTAATACTCTGCCGCCTGATGTAAGTATTTTATCTCCATCAGATTTTGTTCCGGCATGGAAGAGTAACGCTCCAAGACTCTCTGCCTGACAAAGACCATCTATCTCATATCCTGTCTTATATTCGGTGGGATAACCGCCTGATGCGAGAACTACGCAAACCGCGGCGTTATCATTCCATTCAATCTCAATTTCATCAAGACGCTCATCAATTATTGCATCAAAAATCTCATATAAATCTGTTTTTAACCTTGGAAGAACAACCTGTGTTTCCGGATCACCGAAACGGCAGTTGTATTCGATTACCTTTACACCGTTTGGTGTCTTCATAAGGCCAAAGTATAATACACCTTTAAATGTTCTGCTCTCTTTGTTCATAGCATCCATTGTAGGAATAAATATGTTCTTCATACATTCGTCTTCAAGTTCTTTTGTGTATATTCTGCTTGGGGAGAATGTGCCCATACCACCTGTGTTTAAGCCTTTGTCATTATCGAGGGCTCTCTTATGGTCTTGTGCGGACACCATTGGCTTTAATGTCTTACCATCGGTAAATGCAAGGACGGAAACTTCAGGTCCTGTAAGGAATTCCTCAACAACAACCTTACCACCAGCTGCACCAAATACCATATCATCCATAATTTCACAAACTGCTTTCTCTGCAGCAGCAAAATCTTCTGCTATAATAACACCTTTGCCAAGCGCAAGGCCGTCAGCCTTGATAACAATCGGATATTGATTATTTGTTTTAATGTACTCTATTGCATCTTTGCTGTTATCAAAAACTTCATAGCCGGCTGTTGGAATATTATATTTTTTCATAAGGTCTTTTGAAAACGCCTTACTGCCCTCTATAATAGCAGCGGCCTTGTTAGGACCAAAAGCACGCAGACCTGCGTCCTCAAACGCATCTACCGCTCCTGCTGCAAGGGGATCATCAGGTGCAACAACGGTCATATCAATCTGATTCTCCTTTGCAAAGGATGTCAGGGCATCAAAGTCCATAACATTTATCGGCACACATTCAGCAATTGCCGATATGCCGCCATTGCCCGGTGCACAAAATATTTTTGATACTTTTTTGCTCTGACTCAGTTTCCATACTATGGTATGTTCTCTGCCGCCGCTTCCAATTACTAAAACTTTCATTTGTTAAATCTTCCTTTCGGTGTAATTTGACTTAAATATGTTTATTTATGATGCTTAGAGCGTGGATGAGAATTTGCATAAACTTCAGAGAGTTTGTTGTTTATAACTCGCTCATAAACCTGAGTTGATGTGATATTCGTATGCCCAAGCATTTCTTGCACAGATTTTAAATCAGCGCCGTTTTCGAGCAGGTTTACTGCAAATGAATGCCTAAGGGTGTGTGGCGTCACTCCTTCGGGCAGGCCTGATTTTTTTTGATATGTTTTGAATATTTTCCATAATCCCTGTCTTGAGAGAGGTTGTCCATCTCTGTTAAGAAATAAAATATCCGTTTTATCCGAATCAGGAATCTGTTTTCTTTTCTCCATATATTCCTGAACGCAGTCTCTTGCGTAGGCATATATGGGGATTATGTGTTCTTTGCCATTACTCCTGGAGTATATAAAGCCAATCTTTAAGTTAACATCCGAGATTCTGAGGTTAATCAGTTCTGAGGCTTTTATTCCCGTAGCATATAAAATCTCAAGCATTGCTTTATCACGATAGCCCTTTATGTTTCTGCATACCGGAGTGTCAAGTAAGATGTCTACCTGTATATCTGAGAGCCACAGAGGCAATTTCTTCTCTGTTTTGAAATTATGAAGGTTAATAGTCGGGTTAACCGATACATAGCCTTTTTGCTGGAGAAACTTATAAAGTGACCTTATTGATGACAGTATTCTTGAAGCAGTTGCATTTGATTTGCCTTGCTGCTGAACCAAAAGAAGATAGTTAAGTATCAATGTGGTTCCTGCGTCAGTTACAGAAGAACAGTTTATGGATTTAAGATATTCTGCGTAACCCAAAATATCACGTTTGTATGACTCAAACGTGTTTACTGAAGTCTTTTTTTCGTTTGAAAGATAATCGAAATATTTATTCAGTAGAGTATCCATTACCCTGTCTCCAATCAATAAGGGGTTAAATATATTTTACATAATTCTATGTGATTTGACAAGAGAAAAAACAAAATTTTTTTAAATAATTATTTAAAACCAATTTTGATATAAAGGTATAATTATATCAGGAATAATGTAAGAAT
>JAZSBQ010000039.1:0-14210 GCA_045602485.1 Clostridia bacterium | reverse complement strand
CTTGCTATGGCAACAAAGCCCGACTATGATTTGAATCAGCCCTTTGAAATAACGTCGGCAATTGAGGAAAAATACCCCAATGCAAAAGAAGAACTGAAAGAACTTGAAGGAGCCGAATATATCAACAGATTTAATGAGGTGATTCAGGTTGTAAGACGTAACAAGGCGGTAGTTGACTCTTACGAGCCGGGTTCAACCTTTAAGGCGGTTGTTGCGGCTATGGCAATAGAGACAGGGGCGTGCACCCTTGAGGATGTGTTTAGCTGCGGAGGTTCTTTAAAAGTGTTGACAGAGACCATCCACTGTGCGCACAGAGAAGGACACGGGTCGCAGAGTTTTGCACAGGCGGTGCAGAATTCGTGTAACCCTGCTTTTATCAATATAGGACAAAAGATAGGCAGAGAGAGATTTTTGAAAGGTGCAAGAGCCTTTGGCTTCTTTGAAGAGACGGGCGTTGAGTTTCCCGGCGAGACGGCAGGTGTTGGTTTTACAGAGAATAACTTCTCAGAGGTTGACCTTGCGACAACGTCTTTTGGTCAGTCAATCACCGTTACACCGCTGCAGATGATTACTGCAGTAAGCGCCGTTGCAAACGGCGGAACCCTTTATAAGCCACACCTTGTAAAAGAAATCGTAAACTCTGATAATATAGTAATAGAAAATCGCAAGCCTGAGGTTGTGCGTCAGGTTATATCCGAGGAGACAAGTGATATAATGTGCTCAATCCTTGAATCTGTTGTCTCTGACGGCGGTGGTAAAAACGCATATCTTGCGGGTTACAGAATCGCAGGTAAAACAGGTACATCCGAGAAAATCCCCAGAGGAAACGGAAAGTATATAGCATCTTTCATTGCCTTTGCACCGGCGGATGACCCGCAGATTGCCTGCCTTGTAATTCTTGACCAGCCAGAGGTTGGTATGCCATATTACGGCGGTACAATTGCGGCGCCTGTTGTAAAGAGTATACTTGAAGAAAGTCTTATATACCTTGGTGTAGAGCCACAGTACAGCGAAGAAGAAAAGAAATATGCAGAGGTAGAGGTGCCTGATGTTTCGGGCATGAGTGCAATCGATGCAGAAAAAGTTCTGCGCGAGGCAGGATTCTATCTTAGGATAAAAGGCAGCGGCGGCAAAGTTACAGACCAGATACCAAAAGCCCATACAAAACTTGCGGCAAACTCAACCGTTGTTATATATATGGAAGGTACAGACGTAGAGAGAAGCATTACTGTGCCAAAGGTTACAGGTATGGGAGCGGCTGATGCATCGTCAACCCTGATAAATTGTGGATTAAACGCAAGGGTAAAGGGCGTATCAGGTGCCGGAGCGGCAATATGCTCGGGACAGTCACCGGCGGCAGGAACAATAGTAGAGCCGGGTACCGTAGTAACAATAGACTTTAAATACTCGGGTATGGCTGACTAACCCGATTTGTCAGATAAAGGATGATTTGAAAAAGGAGTGTGTAGGGTATGAAACTTACTGAACTGCTTGAGGGAGTAAAGGTAAAACAGATAATCGGAAGCGAGCATCTGAATATTACGGGCATTGCTTTTAGTTCACTTGATGTAAAGCCGGGCAATATATTTGTGTGTATAACGGGTTTTAAAACGGACGGACATAAATATGCGGCAGATGCCATATCAAGAGGAGCAATTGCGGTTATGGCAGAGCGCGACCTTAGTGAACTTGGTGTCACCTGCGTGCTTTGCGACAATACAAGACTTGCCCTTGCGTTTGCGGCGGCAAACTTTTACGGTCATCCCGAAAAGAAACTTAAACTTATCGGTATCACAGGCACAAACGGAAAGACCACAACCACATATATAGTAAAATCGGTGCTTGAGTCTATGGGCAAAAAGGTAGGCTTAATCGGTACAAATCAGAATATGATAGGTACAGAGGTTATACCGTCAAAGCATACAACCCCTGATTCTCTGGAACTTATGCAACTTTTCTCTCTTATGGCGGAAAAAGGTGCAGAATATGTGGTTATGGAGGTTTCATCCCACTCTTTGTATCTTGACAGGGTAACGGCGTGTACCTTTGATGTGGGTGCTTTTACCAATATAACTCAGGACCATCTTGATTTCCACGAGACTATGGAGAAGTACCTTGATGCAAAGGGAATCCTCTACACTATATCAGAAAACGGTGTTATAAATGCAGACGATGACAGCGCAGAGTATCTTGTGGGGATTTCAAAATGCAGAAAAATGCTGACCTACGGCATAAAGAATGACTGTGATTTGCGTGCCAGGGATGTTGAACTTTCTGAAAAAGGAGTTTCTTTTAAGTTAGAGTATAAAGGCGACAGCCACTATGTAGAACTTGGCATACCTGGACAGTTCTCGGTTTACAATGCGCTGACTGCCCTTGGCTGTCTTGTCGCGGCAGGCATCGGGATAGAAGACGCAGTTGAGGGTCTTAAAGAGGCAAGAGGTGTAAAGGGCAGAGTAGAGGTTGTGGAGACGGGCAGAGACTTCAGCGTTATAATCGACTATGCCCATACCCCTGACGGTCTTTATAATGTAATCAGAACAATAAGAGGTTTTTGCAAAGGCAGAATCATAACAGTTTTTGGTTGCGGTGGCGACAGAGATGCAACAAAGCGCCCCAAGATGGGCAAGATTGCGGCAACACTGTCTGATTACTGCGTGGTTACAAGTGACAATCCAAGAACAGAAGACCCTGAAAAGATTATAAATCAGGTAGTAGAGGGAGTAGTTCAGGGCGGTGGCGAGTACACGGTTGCTGTAAACAGATTTGAGGCGATTGAGTTTGCTCTTGACCTTGCAGAAAAGGACGATATTGTTCTTCTTGCAGGAAAGGGACACGAGACCTATCAGATTCTCGCAGACAGAACTATTGATTTTGATGAGAGAGAAATAGTTTGCAAACTGCTCGGTACAGAGTGTAAATAGTGTTGCATATTATGCCGAAAAAGAAAGGGCTATAGATATGGAAAGTATGTTTACGATATATGATGCCGCAAAAGCGGTATCGGGAGAGATGAAAAACTGCGAAAACTGTGCAGAAACAGTTTTTACATCTGTATCAACCGATACAAGAACAATCACAGATGGTGCGTTGTTTATCGCCCTGCGCGGAGAAAAGTTTGACGGTCACAGATATGTGGCGTCTGCAATCGACAGCGGAGCAATATGCGCGGTTGTAGAGCGCGGAGCAGATATACCTGATAATTTGCCTGTAATTGTAGCAGAAAACACGGGCGGGGCGCTTCTTGACCTTGCAGGTGCGTACAGAAACAAGTTTAATATTCCTGTTGTTGCGGTAACGGGCAGCGTAGGTAAGACATCAACACGAGGAATGATTGCAAGTGTGCTTTCGCAGAAGTACAAGGTTCTTTCAACTGAGGGCAACCTCAATAACGAGATTGGCGTACCCCATACTATTTTCGGGATGAATAAAGAGCATCAGATTGCAGTAATCGAAATGGGTATGAACCACTTTGGAGAGTTGTCAAGGATTACTGCGGCGGCACAGCCAAATACTGCGGTTATAACCAACGTAGGGGAGGCGCATATAGAAAACCTCGGCAGCCGTGAGGGAATACTCAGGGCAAAACTTGAGGTTTTGGAAGGACTAAAGTATGGCGGCACTGTTATACTTGGCGGTGATAACGATATGCTCTGGAGTGTCAACGGAACTTTAGAGTATGAAACCCTCTACTGCGGAATCGAGAACACCAGATGTGATTTGGTGGCAGAGAATATCAAAACATATGCAGAAGGAACAAAGTTTACCTTCAAAACAGGCGGCAGAGAATATACTGCCGAGATAAGTGTGCCGGGTGTGCATCATGTGTATAACGCGCTGGCATCAATTCTGGTGGGGCTTACTTATGATGTGCCCATGGATAAAATACTTGACGGAATAAAGGCGTTTATCACCGTTGGTATGAGGCAGGCGGCGGTGGCGATTGGCAAATACATAGTGATAAAGGACTGCTATAACGCAAACCCCACATCAATGAAGTCAGGGCTTGAGGTTCTGTCACTCAGAAAAGATGAGAGAAGAAAGGTTGCGTGCCTTGGGGATATGCTTGAACTCGGAATGATTTCTGAAAAAGCGCACAGAGAAATTGGCGAGTGCGTAGTTGATTATAACGTGGATTGTCTTATAACCGTCGGCGAGAGGGCAAAACTGATTGCAGAAGGTGCCATCGCGGCAGGAATGAGCAAAAAATGTGTATACTCTTTTGAAAACAATCAGAAACTCTGCGAAAACATTTATAAAATATTAAAAGACGGAGATGTGATGCTGCTTAAAGCGTCAAGAAGTATGCATCTTGAGGAAATAGCAGAATATCTTGAGAAAAATTCTTCGAAAAGACAGGGGAGATAGCAATGTATCAATTACTTATCGGCGCAGTCTGTGCCTTTATATTGTCAGCGATCTTCGGAAAACTTTTTATACCTGTGCTCAGGCGTCTTAAGTTTGGTCAGGAGATAAGAGAAGAGGGCCCAAAGTGGCATGCAAAAAAATCAGGTACACCTACAATGGGTGGATTTATATTTATAATATCAATTGTGGTAACCTGTGCCATTTGCTATATGGCAGGTGTTTTGTTTGGGGTTGATGTTCCGGCAGGGCCTGAGATTACAATGCTCCTTGTTGTTTCAATTGCTTTTGGAGTAGTCGGATTTGTTGATGATTATATAAAGGTAATACTCAAACGAAATCTTGGTCTTACTGCAAAGCAGAAGTTTTTGCTTCAACTTATTTGTGCAGTTGCCTTTGTGTGTTGGGCTGTATACGGCGAGGGAGTAAGCACCGTCGTAAAAGTGCCCTTTACCGCATTTGAGATAAATATGGGATTTTTATATATTCCCTTTGCGGTTGTTGTAATACTTGCAACGGTTAACAGCGTAAACCTGACAGACGGGCTTGACGGACTTGCAACCTGTATAACAACTGTGGTTGCGCTCTTCTTTATGCTCTTTGCAGAGTTTGGAAGTTTCCCAAGCCCTGCAGTTGCACTTTTTGCGGCAATACTTGCAGGAAGCCTGCTTGGATTTTTGATTTATAACAAGTGCCCCGCAAAGGTGTTTATGGGTGATACAGGCTCGCTTTTCCTTGGCGGAGCGGTGTGCACTATGGCTATACTTTTAGAGCAGCCCCTTGCACTTTTGATTGTTGGTCTTGTGTATGTTATAGAGTCTCTGTCTGTTATTTTGCAGGTTATATCCTTTAAAACAACAGGCAGAAGAATATTTAAGATGAGCCCCATCCATCATCACTTTGAGATGTGCGGATGGAGTGAGTGGAAGGTTGTCACTGTGTTTACATCTGTAACTGCAGTGCTTTGTGCTCTTATGTATTATTTCGGATAGGAGAAACAAAATGGATAACAGACGTGTAAATTATAACAACAAAACAGTCCGGCCGGCCGGCAGAACTTCTTCTGCAAGAAGACGGACGGATAAAAAATCGGCATTATCGCTGAGTTGGCTTAAAGAAAAACAACCTGTGGTTGATTATTTGTTCCTGTCAATTGTTGCTGTGCTTTTGGGATTTGGGTTATTGATGCTTTTCAGTGCAGGAAGTTCAAGAGCGCTGGCGAATTATGGCGACAGTCTTTATTTTATAAAAAGACAACTGGGCGGAGTTGCCATTGGCGCAGCCGGAATGTGGGCGGCTTCGAAGTTTGATTATCACTGGCTTGGCGGAAAATTTGCGGGAGGGTTTTATATCTTCTGCGGTGTACTGCTGATATTGGTGTTGGTTGCCGGACGTACTGCAGGCGGCGCAACCAGATGGATTTTCGGATTTCAACCATCGGAACTTGCAAAAATTGCTATAATTATTTTGCTTGCATATAACCTGTCGCAGCCATCGGCGCAAAAAGAATTAAAAAGTTTTAAAAACGGTTTTTTGCCATATCTGATTATGCTTGGCATATATGACTTTTTGATTATACTTCAGCCGCATTTATCCTGCGTTATTCTGATATCTCTCGCGGCAATGGTGATTCTTTTTGTGGCAGGGGCGCCATTTAAGTTTTTCGTGACTATGGGAAGCTTAGGCGCAATCGGTTTAGCCGGGGCAATTATGGCAGCACCTTATCGTATGGCAAGATGGGTGTCGTTTCTGGATCCTTTTGCAGATGCTCAGGGCAGCGGATGGCAGATAGTACAGTCGCTCTATGCAATAGGTTCAGGCGGAATTTTCGGCGTGGGACTTGGCAAGAGCAGACAGAAGTTTTTATCACTGCCTGAGCCTCAGAACGACTTTATATTTTCTGTTCTGTGCGAAGAACTCGGCCTGATAGGGGCAATTATTCTTATCGGATTGTTTATATTCCTGGTAATAAGAGGAATTAAAATCGCGGCAAAGGCCCCTGATTTGTTCGGCACACTGCTTGTGTCGGGAATTATCGGCATTGTGGCGCTTCAGGCACTTATAAACATTGCCGTTGTTACGGCATCAATACCCAACACAGGTATGCCTCTTCCGTTCTTCAGTTACGGAAGTACAGCCCTCGTAGTAACTATGACAGAAATGGGAATTGTGCTTAACGTGTCGCGTCAGGCTAAACATTAGGAGGGGATATCTTGAGGATTTTGTTTGCAGGCGGAGGAACCGCAGGACATATAAACCCTGCCCTTGCTATCGCTAATTATCTGATTGAAAATGACACCAATACAGAGGTAAGGTTTACAGGCACCAAAGAGGGGCTTGAGATTGGACTTATCCCAGGGAACGGGTTTGAACTTGACCTTATAAAGGTCCACGGTTTTGAGAGAAAACTCAGCCTTAAAAATATAAAAAACATATGTGAGATTCCTTTTGCAGTAGCGGCATCAAAAAAGATAATAAAGAAGTTTAAACCCGATGTGGTTGTGGGCACAGGCGGATATGTCTGCGGTCCTGTTCTGTATGCTGCGGCGCAGATGAAGATACCTGCGTTTATCCACGAATCAAACGCATTTCCGGGCATAACAACAAAGATATTATCAGAATATGTTGATGTAGTGGCACTTGGTATGGAGGCGGCAGGCAAATACCTTAAAGATACAAAAAATGTGATTTTTACGGGCAACCCCATAAGACCGTCAATTCTGTCGACCGACAGTTTTGCGGCAAGACGCAAACTTGGTCTTGACGAGAGACCGTTTATTGTGATTTTCGGCGGAAGCCTGGGGGCAAGAGACTTTAACGCAAATGCTGCAGAGTGGATAGCAAAAGTGGCAGAGAGCGGTAAATACCAGATTCTTATGGGAACAGGCAAAAATAATCAGTATGATGCGGTGATTAAAAGACTCAGGGATAATGGGTTTGATGCAGAAAAATATCCCCATATAAAGATAAATGAGTATATTTATGATATGGATATTGCGATGAATGCTGCAGATGTTGTTGTTTCAAGGGCGGGGGCAAGTACCCTTGCCGAACTTACAGCCATCGGCAAGCCTGCTGTTTTGGTTCCGTCACCTTATGTGACAGACAATCATCAGGAGCACAATGCAAGAGCGGTAGAAAAGGCAGGCGGAGCGGTTGTTATAACAGAAAATGAATTTACGGCAGAGAGGCTTGAAAAGACTCTTTGCGAAATTATAGAAAATTCAGGCAGACTTGCAGATATGAAAAAGGCATCGGCGGCTATGGGTATGCCTGATTCTGCAGAGATAATCTGCAGGGAGATTATAAAACTGAAAAACAGACAAAAGTAGTACAGAGATGCCCTTACTCACCAAAAACCTGAAACATACATATATCAGTAGTATGATAGTATGAAAGGTGGAGGCAATGTGAGTGAACTGATTATAAACGGAGGGCGAAGACTCTTCGGAGAAACAGAAGTACAGGGGAGTAAAAATTCAGCGCTTCCCATTATGGCGGCAACGCTTCTGACGAAGGAAGAATGCATTCTCGAAAACTGCCCTGATATTTCGGATGTTGATGCGGCAGTGCGTATTCTGACAACTCTTGGCGCAGATGTGCACAAGACGGAAAATAAGTTATGTATACATGCGTTAAATATAGACGGAAGCATAATAGACAGATACCTGATGGAAAAGATGCGCTCCTCTGTGATGTTTACGGGGGCGATTCTTGCAAGGATGGGCGAGGCTGTGATATGCTATCCGGGAGGGTGTAAAATCGGAGACAGACCTATTGATATACATATAAATTCGCTCCGCTCTCTTGGGGCAGAGATAGATGATACAGGCGAGTGCATATGCTGCAAACTGAAAAATCCGCCCTCAGGCGATGTAACGCTTATGTATCCAAGCGTCGGCGCAACTGAGAACATTATGCTGATGTGTGCAACATCAGGCAAAGAGACAAGAGTGTATAATCCTGCAAAAGAGCCTGAGATTGTGGATTTACAGAACTTTTTAAACCTTATGGGTGCAAACATATCGGGCGCAGGCAGTGATATGATAAAAATTATGCCTGCAGAAAAACTTCACGGTTGCAGATATAAGATTATGCCCGACAGAATTGTTGCATCGACCTATGCCTGTGCAGCAGCAGCGTGCGGCGGATGTGTAACCGTAAAAGGGGCAGAGCCGTCTCATTTAAAACTTGTGCTTGAGGGACTTAAAAAGTGCGGATGCGCTATAGACTGCGGCGACGGCATTTTCAGAGTGCAGGCATACAAAAGACTGACGGCAATAAGAGGCATAAAGACTCTTCCGTATCCGGGGTTTCCGACCGATGTACAACCGCTGTTTTGTGCGGCGCTTGCAACGGCAAATGGAATATCTGAGGTTGACGAAACAATATTTGAAAACAGATTTGGGTATATAAAAGAACTTAAAAAGATGGGTGCAGACATCAGCATTTATAACTGCCGGGCAGAAATATGCGGAGTAGATGATTTGCGTGGTGCAGAGGTAGAGGCAAGAGATTTGCGTGGCGGAGCGGCCCTTGTGATTGCAGGCCTTTCGTCAAAGGGGACAACGGTTGTGTCGGGAGTAAACTATATCGACAGAGGATATGAGAAAATCGAAGAAAACTTCCGCAGACTTGGCGCGGATGTTTACAGAATATAGAAGACGCAGACAACCCCGACAATTATAAGTCATAGGGGACGGCGTCTCGACGTCCCGCATAAAGATATTACAAATCAGGAAAATTCCGCAAATAAGGAGAAAAACTATGGGTAAGAAAAGAAGAACACGTCGGCATAGGAGAGAACCAATGCCGTCGACATTGAGACTTGGAATTTTAATAACCGTTCTGGTTTTTATAGTTGTGGCATCAGGCGTGCTTATGTTTCCGGGCTTTGATGTGGATGAGGTTTACTGTGAGGGTTGTGTAAACACAAACCCGACAGATCTGATATCAGCATCCCGCATCGAGACGGGCGGAAACATTCTTCTTGCAAATGTAGGCAGAGCAGAGAGAGAAATTTCAAAGATGCCTCTGGTGGATGATGTGTCCGTTAAGAGGGTTTTTCCGGACAAAATATGTATAACCGTAACAGAGTGTGTGCCATCTGCCTATATTATGGCAGGAATCGAATGTGTAACAATAGATAAAGAGGGTGTTGCTTTAGAAATTATAAATGACGAAAGAGTAAGAATAATCGCAAAGAACAACACCCCTCAAAGCCTTGCGGTGCAACCGACAGAAGAAGATTCCTCAAAGGAGGCGCAGGAGGGAGAAGAAACATCTGCGAAGGATACAGATTCATCTGCGGATATAGAAGAAACGCCTGCCACCCTCCCTGGAGAAGGTGCCGCAGCACCCGGGGATGCGCCAAATATTTATTCTATCCCGCTTATAGGCGGAATAGAACCTGAGAATGCTAAAGAGGGCAAAAAAATAAAGGCAACAGAGCCTGAGAAGTTTACAAAACTTCTTGAAGTCTGCGGTGCACTTGATGAAGCCGGACTTTTAAACAGGACAACCTATATAGATATAACAAATCTTACTGATATAAAGCTGTATATAGAAAACAGACTTGAGGTTCAGCTTGGCAAAGCAGAAAACTGTGCCTACCGTATGAAATTCCTCTCGGAAGTAATAAACACAAAAATTTCTGCGACAGAAAGAGCAGTAATGGACTATCACGGGGACGATATATATGTACGGACACCCGAAGACGGCGGGGCAAGAACTGTTCCGGATGAAGGAACAGAAGAAACAGAAGAAACAGAAGAAAAGGAGAATGAATAATGAGTTTAGCAAATATCAAGAATAATCACAAGACAGGCACACAGAGAGTTAACATTGATGGTATGGAACAGTTAAAGACAGATCAGTTAATTGGTAAGGATGTAACACTAGTTAATTGTGATGTTATCAAGACAAAGAATGGAATGTGTGGAATCATGATCTTTAAGGAGTTTCCTAATTCATTCTATTTTGCTGGATCAGTGCTTACAGATTTATGTATTGATATTACAAATGATCCTGATGGTGCTATTGATGATCTTCAGAAGGATGGTTTGAAGCTGTCAATATTTAAACAGAAATCTGAAAAGAGTAATAGAGAATATGTAACCTATAGAATTAAAGATTAAAACCAAAGGTCAAGAAGGACTGGTTACAATAGCCAGTCCTTTTATTATAGGAGGGATAATATGTATTACATAGATGATAAAAAGATTAAAGAAACAAAAGCACTTATTGTTGAAATAATGCGTGATCCTAATTATATGTTTAATGATAGTATACGTGGTACTGATAATATATATGGTCAACAGGATATGATTGATTTGATGGATTTAATAGCATACTTATATGAATTAATTCATGAACTATATTATAATAAAGAATATCATTATATGTTTCACTGGGCTAATAAATGTGGTTCATGGGTTGAAGAAGAAACTATTAATGATATTATAAATGATAGAATAAATATGAGGTGTGATAAATGAAATATGAAAATAAATTCGGGAAGGTAAAATTGACACTAGAACAGTTAATGTCATTATTTAATGATAATATAATTGACATAAATATTATTGATAACAAGTATAAATCAATATATTGTGGATCAAAAGAAAGAATACCAGCTGATTGTCTTAATAAATATATTGATAACATCAAGGTGCGCTATGATACTAGTTTTTCACCATATAAATTCAAGTCAAAAGTAACTCTTGAAGTAATGCTTGAAAATTATGTTTGGAGGGCGAATGTATGACTAATGCACTAAAAGAATATTTCAATTCAATGAATAATGAAATAAGAGAATTTAACAGAAAAGGTCTTCCAGTACCAAATGAGATCAGGAAATATCAAACAGAAATTCAAATGTTTTATAAGGAAAATAATATGTCTAATAAACAAGGTCTTTTTTCTACATCAAGTAAACTGAATAAATCACAACAGGATGAATTATATGATATTGCGGAAAGAATGCGAAAAGATAATGATGTTCATTTTGTGACTGATTATGAAAATATGCTTGAATCAGGAAAGTTTGACAGATTTGGAATTGATAACACAGAAGATTTAATCAAACATCTGGACTTTTTAAATAATGCTCAGGATGAAGAAGTCATAAAAAATATACTTACATCTTCACAGATCATTGAAATTTTTTCAGTTGGAAGTAAAAATAAATATACTGATGATGAATTAATGAAAATGATACTTGATAGATATAAAAATGAAGGTGTTGTTGGTTCTTCACTCCATGAATCAATTTATAAATCCATTAATAAACCAAAACAAAAAAGGCTTGGAAGAGGTATTCAAAAAACTTCTGGTAAACAAAAGATGGGTGGAGGTCTTGAAGAATTATATGGAGTTAGTAACGGACGTAAAAGAAATCGAAAAAATTGAAGATATTATTCACAGGAAAAAGAAGGGTGACTTCGATAATACTATTTATACATATGATATTGAGGTCACCAGTCTTTTCAAGATAAATGATAAATGGCAATGTTTCGATAAATCAATTGATGATTATTCAGGAATTAATAAAACTTCTGTACCATATATAAGTATGTTTGGAATTAATGACAATGTTTATTATTTTAGGGATTTTAGATTCTTTGCTGATCTACTTAAATATATATCAAATCCAAAAGTTAGAAAATATATATTCGTTCATAACCTTTCATATGAATTTCAATTTTTACTTAATATTATTAATGAAAATAACTGGACTGTTACAAAAATGACTTCTAGAGATTTGAGAAAACCAATTGCATTTCTAATCAAAGAATTAAATATTGAATTCAGATGTAGTTATATGCTGACTAATATGTCACTGGACATGGCTTCAAGGATTTATACTGATGTAACTAAAAAGACTGGACAGTTAGATTATAACTTGGCAAGATCACCTTTAACATATTTGAATGATGAAGAATTAGAATATTGCGAATATGATATTATTTGCCTTTATTACATCATCAAAAAGTATCGCGAAAAGTACGGAAATAAATTGTGTAACATTCCACTTACTAGTACAGGTGAAGTCAGGAAGGCAATTAAAAAAGAGATTGATTACTGGTATATGCTGAAAAGGTGGGAAAATGTACCATCAATGGAAATGTATTTGATTTATATGTTATGTTTTGCTGGTGGATATACACACGGAAATTATAAGCATGTTGGAAGGATTTGTAAAAATGTTTCATCAAGAGATATTTCTTCTAGTTATCCATCTTGCTTTTTTGAGAAGTTCCCTTCTGAACCATTCCGATGGTGTCCAGAAGATGAATATATGACACAACCAGAGTATTATTCATACATTGTACAAGTTGAATTTACTGATTGCACATCAAAATTCTATAATACATACATTCAAAAATCAAAAATGTTAAATGCTAACTTAACCGATATTGTCTATGATAATGGAAGGTTGTTATCATGTAAAGGCACTTTTGAAATGTATCTTACAGAAGTTGATCTGGAGTTAGTCAAAAAATGTTATGATGGAAAGTTTAAGATCTTGAGGTGTTGGAAGTCATTCAAGAAGTACCTAGATAAAAGGGTGTTGAAGTTTATCTTGTATCTTTTCAAAAACAAAACTGAATTGAAGGGGCAAGAATTAACACCTGAACTTGAAACCCTCTACAGAGTATGTAAGGCTCTCTTAAATAGCTTGTATGGCTGCAGTGTGAGCAACCCTCTTAAACAGTCTAGTGATTTTGTGAATGGTCAATGGCAAAGATTTTCATTTTCTGATGAATTCATTGATTCTAAACTTGAAGAAATGCGTCATTCGTGGTCAACATTATTTGATTATACAACAGGCTTATATATAACAAGCTATGCGAGAAGAAATCTTTTTTCATGTATTATTCAGATGGATAGGGACGTTATATATTGTGATACTGATTCAATTAAATATATGAACAATCATGATGATGTTTTTGAAAGATTTAATAAATCAGTAATTGAAAGATATGAAGGTGTTATTGAACGTTATCCAGAAGACTTCAAACTATCTGATTTTTCGCCTGTGGATCATAAAGGGGTTTCACATACTTTAGGATTCTTTGAGGTAGAAAATGATGGAGATATTGAGGAATTTAAAACTCTTGGTGCTAAAAAATATTGTTATCGCGTTGATGGTGAATTACATTTAACTCTATCAGGAGTCAACAAGAAGACAGGTGTAAAAGCACTTGGAAATGATATAAATAACTTCAGAAATGACTTTTGTTTCAATTATGATGAAGCTGGCAAGTTAATTCATTATTATAATGATGAACAAGAGATTGTTACATTTACTGACATTGACGGAAACGAATTTACAAATGACCTGAAGTATGGAATAGTATTACAACCTACTACTTACAAGATAGGTTCAACAATGGAATATGAAGCATTGCTTCGATGGTATATGATTAAAGAAAGTGAGGTAGATTTTAATGAAGATGATAATTATAAATATTTGTCCTTTATGCAATGAGTATGTATCACAAGAACAGCCACATGAATATACAATTAATAAGGAAGGAAATCGAAAAGTTAAATACTTCTTTCACTCTGAATGTTTCGATAAATATTTACATCATGAAGAAAATGAAGTATAATGTAATTGACATTTTGGTCCTCCTTTCAATATGTAGTTTTTACTTAACAGAAGGCTCTAACTGTACCACCCGGCAGTTAGGGTCTTTTGTTATGTCAACCACTTGGTGTCCTTTTATTTTGACACCTGGTCCTTTGGTCCTGAGGTCCTGTGTGGCGGTGGGTCGCCTGGGCGGTGGGTCGATCAGATAAAAACATCCATCCGCGCTCTCAGGTATATATAGATCTTT
>JAZSBQ010000038.1:0-14929 GCA_045602485.1 Clostridia bacterium | reverse complement strand
TCATCAAGAGGCTCATTTGCCTGAGCAACATAGAAACCATCCTCAACGTCGGCTGTCATATAGTCAACCTCTTTTGTAACAGTACCTGTCTCTTTGTCAACTCTGCGGTAAGGAGTCTCGATATATCCGTACTCATTTACCTTTGCAAAACCACTGTGTGAGTTTATAAGGCCGATGTTAGGACCTTCCGGTGTCTCAATAGGACACATACGTCCATAGTGAGAGTGGTGAACGTCACGGACCTCAAAGCCTGCTCTCTCACGGGAGAGACCGCCAGGACCGAGGGCAGAAAGTCTGCGCTTGTGTGTAAGTTCGCCAAGCGGGTTAATCTGATCCATAAACTGTGACAACTGAGAAGAACCAAAGAACTCTTTGATTGCTGATGTCACAGGTCTTATATTTATAAGATTCTGTGGAGTAACATTCTCAAGGTCCTGAGTAGTCATACGCTCGCGTACGGCTCTTTCCATTCTGGATAAACCAATACGGAACTGGTTCTGCAAAAGTTCTCCAACGCTTCTGAGACGACGGTTACCAAGGTGGTCGATATCATCTGTGTCACCAACACCTGCTGCCAGATTGCCCATATAAGAAATAGATGCAATAATATCGTCTATCAGAATGTGTCTCGGAATAAGTTCGTCTCTTCTGTCATAAAGAGCCTGCTTGAACTCGTCTGAGTTCATATCGGGATACTGCTCAAGTATCTCGCTCAGAACAATTCCTCTTACTCTCTCGTAAATACCGAATTCACGCGGGTTATAGTCAACATATTCCTTAAGGTCAACCATGCCGTTGGATATAACACGGGTCTTGCGGCCGTCTACATCGAGCATAATTGCATTTACCTTTGCCTTTTCAAGGGCAAAAGCTGTTTCCTTTGTGATTACATCACCCTGCGCAACGATAAGTTCTCCTGTCTCAGGGTCTGCAACTGTCTCTGCAGAAACAAATCCGCAGATACGGTTTGAAAGTCTGAGTTTTTTGTTGAACTTAAATCTGCCAACCCTTGCAAGGTCATAACGCTTGGGGTCAAAGAACAGATTGGTCAGAAGTGACTGTGCGCTCTCAACTGTAGGAGGCTCACCCGGACGGAGTTTTCTGTAAACTTCAAGGAGACCTTCTTCAAGACTTGTAGTTGTGTCCTTCTCCATTGTCGCAAGAAGTCTTTCGTCCTCTCCGAAAAGTTCTGTTATCTGTGCATCTGTGCCAAAACCAAGGGCACGGATAAGAACAGTAATCGGGATTTTTCTGTTACGGTCAATACGCACATACAGAATATCATTACTGTCAGTTTCATATTCAAGCCATGCACCGCGGTTAGGAATAACCTGTGACGAGAACAGCTTTTTGCCGACCTTGTCAAACTCCTGTGAGTAATAAACACTTGGCGCACGAACAAGCTGAGACACGATAACACGCTCAGCACCGTTTATAATAAATGTACCGGACGGAGTCATAATCGGGAAATCGCCCATAAAGATTTCCTGCTCTTTAATTTCTCCGGTTTCCTTATTGATAAGGCGAACCTTTACACGAAGCGGAGCCGCATAAGTAGCGTCTCTCTCCTTGCATTCTTCAATGTCATATTTTGGGTTATCGTCAATGCGATAGTCAATGAACTCCAAAATAAGATTTCCGGCATAGTCCGTAATAGGCGATACGTCATGAAAAACCTCTTTGAGTCCCTCGTCCAAAAACCAGTTGTACGAGTTTGTCTGAATTTCAATCAGATTGGGCATCTCCAGAACCTCGTTAATTTTGCCGTAACTCATACGGGTGTTCTTGCCCAGTTTCACAGGATGTACCATAAAACCGCTCACCTCATTAAAATATTTTTTTTGGCGACATCTGTCACCCCTGATAATTGACATTAAAATCTGTCAAGTCTCAGATTTTTGCCTGATGTATATACCGGCTGTCGCGCCCAAAAATAAACATATTGTAAATTTTATTTCCGGGTACTTGCTAAATCCTTAAAAATGTGCTAAAATGAATTCTGTCCTCGCAAGTCAAAAAGCACGAATTTTAGCCGATTTGCGATTGTTTTTATTTTTCTGAACTGGAAAAATACGCAAAATATCGCACTATAAACAGACTATCATTATATCACCTATTTGTCAAGATGTCAAGAGGATTTTTATCCTAAATATATATAAATTTTTTGGTTAGATTTTTTAACCATCAGAAAGGATATGCAAATATGAAAATTACATCGTTTTTTTACAGGGCAAAATTGCTTATATGTGTACTTATAATTTCTACAATACTTCTTCCTGCATCGGCTTTTGCCGACATCCTCGGGCATAAGGTTTCCACATCTCAGACAGAACTGGCGCAGGGCACAACCCTTTATACAAACACCTACGTAGACTCAACCGTTGGCAGACAGACAGAGCATTTTGTTACCTACTCTCCAAGTGCAGATGTTATGCCCGTACTTACAAACGGATACTCGGTATATGGCAAGCGTACCCTGACATCAGCGAATGACATTCTTGATAAACTCGGCTACAACACCGCAATGGGCGTAAACGCCGACTTCTTTTCTTTCCAGACAGGCGTACCGATGAGCAACACCATTATCGACGGCAAAGTCCTGACAAAGGATGCATCATGGCTCTGGGGTATAGGCTTCAGGAAAGACGGAACCGCCTTTACTGCAAAATTCCCCATTACTACTACAATCGCAACAGAAGACGGCTACTGTTTTACAGTAGAGTGCATCAACAAATATCGTCAGCCCTATGCACTTTATCTCTTTACCGATGATTACGGGGACGAAACATACTCACCCGGCTGGGGCCGCGATGTTATCCTCGGTTCTGTCAGCGGTGATATAACTCTTGGCAGCAGTATCACTGCCGTTGTTGAGAGCAAAGAGGATAATGACGGCTCTGTTTCTATTCCCGATAACAAGATGGTGCTTAGCGTATCAGCAGATGCCACAGAAGATATAAAGGCAAGGCTTCTCTCTCTTGAGCCGGGCACAAAAGTCACAATCACAACTCAGGCAGCAGAGAGCGCCGACCACTGGAATGATGCTTTGTGGGCTGTTGGCTGCACAGGTGGCAAACTCCTTACCGACGGAAAGCCCGACCTTGAGGATGAAGCAGCCGCCCCGCGTACTGCTATCGGCATAAAACCCGACGGAACTGTGATTTTCTATACCATAGACGGACGCCAGAGCGGTTACAGTTATGGCGCAAGAAAAGAAACAGTTGCAAAAAGACTTCTGGAACTCGGCTGTACCGAGGCTGTCAACCTTGACGGCGGCGGCTCCACATCTATTGGCGCAACCCTTCCGGGCACTACAGACTTCAAGGTAATCAACTCCCCGTCAGAGGGCGGACTTCGTAGTTGTGCAAACTTTTTCTTCTTATTAAAGTTAGTAGAACCGACGGGCGTCCCATATAAATTGGTTCTTGACAACTACGGCACAAAACTTTTGTCAGGTGCATCCGTTGATATCAAAGCAACCTATGCTTACGATACTTCCTACGGCCCTGCACAAATGCCCGATAATATAGAATATTATATAGAAAACGATGCCGACACTCCCGAGGGCACAGGCAGCAACACCTATGTTACCCCGTCGGGTCATCTGACAGTCCATGGCAACGGAGACGTATATGTTTCGGCAAAGGGTGGAGCCGCAGAAGGCACGACTATGGTTACATCAATCACAACCCCTGACGAAATCCGTATATACAACGCAGATGCAGGCTACTATATAAACGAACTTGTTATGGAGCCCGGCTCAACTGTCAATCTTGCGGCAGAGAGTTACTGGTATGGCGACAAACTTATTTCAGATAATTCATGCTACAGATGGACAATCGTCAGCGACGATGCATCGGTTGGCAAGATTGATTCAAACGGAGTATTCCACGCCTCCTCTGTAAGTGATGCAACAGGCATTCTCGCGGTCAGCGCCGGCACCTGCGCGGTGGAAATACCCATTATAATAAGAGAGGGCGGCGACTTCCCCGAAGAGGGCGAGCCTCCCATTATCGACGCTGAAATCTACCTCGGCAAACTGAGAGGGTACGTTATTGCCCGCAACCTTACAAAAGATGATATAACCGTCACCGCAGACGGCAAACGGATAGACTTTGATTATAACAGTAAGATTGGAAAAATCAGTTGCAACCTTGACGATAAATATTCCCGCGTGGGAATCTTTGTAACAGACGAAAACGGCTTGTCCGCTATGAAGTTCTTTGACAACGGCAACATAAATGCTCTGTCAAATCACTTCCCCGACACAAAGGGGCATTGGGCAAGCAGTTATATATCCTATCTTGCAAGCCTGAACGTAGTAAACGGAAGCCTTGAAGACGGCGGTGCAATCCTCTTCAAACCGGGCAGCAATATGACAAGGACAGAGTTTGCCATTATGCTCTGCAACTATCTCGGCATTGACGCAAACGACTATACCGATGTTAAACTTCCATTTACGGATAACGGAGATATACCATGGTGGGCAGAGAACAATATCAAAGCAATATACAGCCTTGGTATAATGAAAGGACAACTCAACGAATACGGCGTAGCATTTAACCCGTCGGCAAATATAAACCGAATGGAGTTTGCTATATCCCTTGGCAGACTTCTGCCCGAGGGTCTCTCTTCAGAGCCTGTTGACGCCGTTGACGCAGATGAAATTCCATTCTGGGCACAGGAGAGTATGAGAGTGATTGTCACTCAGGGAATCATGAGCGGATACCCCGACGGCACGCTCCTCCCCGCTCAGAGTGTAACAAGAGCCGAAGCCGTAAAGATGCTCTTTAATATCTTCGGCGCAGGAAAGTGAATATTAAAAAGCCTTGTTTCGCAATGCGAAACAAGGCTTTTTTTAATTCTATAGTCCACCATATATAAAATGCCACCAATACGGCCATATAACTTCAGAGGCACTGCCTCCAACACCTGACCATATTGTTCTCCACGAAATTTCCTCCCACAAATTCTTTTCGTAATTATATTGGAGGGTTAACACATCTCCTCCGCTATGCCCTTCCCCTACATAATATACTTGTGCAACGCCCCAAGTTCTATGGAAATTATAACTTAGAACCTTAAAATACTCCATATCTCCAAGCATAGGATTTTGCCTGTAGGCATCTTTAAATTCATCATAATGCTGATATGTCAACACTTCACATTTTATAAGCGCCCCTATCCAAGATATAAGAAAAAAACATAGTAGTCCTATTATAATTTGTCGAAAAATCTTTCTTATCATTTCTGTCACCCGCCACATTTCTGTCTAAGTACTCATTATACAGCATCAACACTTCTCTGTCAAGTTCATCCTTTTCTTTACTGTAATTGGCAAGCCCCAAAATCTCTGCACACCTCCATCCATAAGTATCCGTCGGGTCGCTAAGAGGTCGATTACATCTTCTGCAGCGATTTACCCCATCTGATACATTTTTGTATTCGTGCTCGTTTTCATTTGTCATTTTTTATTTTCCTTTTGCTTTATTCTTTTGACAACGCTATTATACCAAATCCAAAAGTGTCATAGCGTGCCTTTTTATTTTTAATATAAACATTTTTAAAAAACCTATTGACAAAATAAAAATCCGTGCTATAATAAAGTCAAAGGTCAAAGAAAGTCAAAGTCAGATTTTGTTGTTTGTTGTAGATAAAGGAGTGACACAAAATGAAACTAAGCAACTTAATAGAAGAATTTATAAAAGGAATGATATCCGAAGAAAACGGTGCAATTGAACTTAAGCGAAACGAACTTGCCAGCCACTTTGGATGCGTCCCGTCACAGATAAACTATGTTATATCAACAAGGTTTTCGCCCGAGCGAGGCTACATTGTAGAGAGCAGGCGCGGCGGCGGCGGATATATCAAAATCACAAGAGTAATGCCAAAGGCGGGCAACCGTATGATGCACATTGTCAACGCAATCGGCAATTACTTATCCTACTCTGATGCGGCGGCGATAATTCAAAATTGTTTTGATTATGATTTAATTACTCAAAACGAGGCAAAACTCATATTAGCAGCCATTAACGAAAAGACAATCCCATTAAAACATCCCGACCAGGAATACCTCAGGGCAGGGCTTGTCAAGAATATGCTTATAACACTTGCTTAAAAAACATATACAGAAAGGATTGATTATATATGAAGTGTCAGAAATGCGGAAAAAGAGAAGCAACCGCCCACATTACAAAAATAGTCAACGGATATAAAGAAGAGATGCATCTGTGCTCTGAATGTGCATCCTCCTCCCCCGAATATAAAGAGATGAAGTCAGGTATGAACTTTGGCATAAGCGACTTCCTGACAGGAATGTTCACAGGAGGCAAACAATCTGCCCTCAGCGGAGAGAGAGAAGCCGGAGTTTGCCCCACCTGCAATATGTCATATGAGGAATTCTTAAAACATGGCAAACTCGGTTGCGGCGACTGTTACGCAGCATTTAACACTAAAATCCGCAGACCCCTCAAACAAATACACGGCACATTTGAACATATCGGCAAAGTACCAAGACGCGGCGGCGACACCCTTATGATTGGCAAAAAGATTTCTTCCCTTGAGACAGAAATGAATGCGGCAGTTCAGCGTCAGGATTTTGAAGCAGCGGCAAAACTCCGCGATGAGATAAAGGCTTTAAAATCTGGCATCAACAATGAGGAGGTGTAACTATGTGGTACACAGAATGCGGAAAGATGAGTGATGTTGTTTTATCAAGCCGTGTCAGGCTTGCACGAAACATAAAGGGGATACCCTTTCCACGAAAGGCTACCGAAGAACAACAGCAGAAGGTAATTGACATATTCAAAACTTCTGTTTCAGGCAGTGACATAAAACTGAATTACATTGACATAAACTCTATGAAGGATTACGAGCGCCAGGCAATCACCGAATGTCACCTTATCAGTCCACAGATGATGAATGACGATATAAAAAGAGGTGTTTTGCTCAGCGATGACAGTTCTGTCAGCGTAATGATAAACGAAGAAGACCATCTGCGCATACAGTGTATGGCACCGGGCTTTGACCTTACAAAATGCTTCGATACCGCCAACCAAATTGACGATACGATAGAAGCAACTACTGACTTTGCATTTGACAGTCAGTTCGGCTATCTTACCTGCTGCCCCACTAACGTCGGCACAGGTATGCGTGCATCTGTGATGGTGCATCTGCCTGCCCTTACAATTAGTGGTGGCATCAACAGCGTTATAGACTCCTTAGGTCAACTCGGTATGACCGTACGCGGAATCTTTGGCGAAGGTTCAAAGTCAGCGGGTGATATTTATCAGATTTCAAATCAGACCACACTTGGAGAAACCGAGGAAAACATTATAGAACGTTTTGAGCAGATAATCACCGACGTAATAAGCAAAGAGAAAGAACTCAGAACAAGGATTTACACCTCAGACAAATACCGCATCGAAGACAAACTTCTCCGTTCTCTCGGCGAACTTACTCACGCGGTTATTCTCTCCTCGTCTGAGGCTATGAACCGTCTGTCAGATGTTCGTTTTGCCGTTGAACTCGGTATAGTGGACCGTATCGACCTTGAAAAAATAAACACCGCTATGTATGCTATTTTACCTGCAAATATTATCAAAAATCACAATCTTACAGACCCTGCAGACAGAGACTTAAAACGAGCAGAAATAATAAAAGAGATTTTACTTTAGTTTGACCATACCCAATATACTACAGAAAGGATGAAAATTATGTTTGAAGATAAATTGACCGAAAAAGCAAAATTAGCCCTCACCTTTGCCGCAGAGTCAGCCCTTGAAATGGGACAGAGTTACGTCGGCACCGAGCATATCCTTATTGGCCTTGTCCGCGAGGGCGAGGGAGTTGCCGGCAAAATACTTGAGGCAAACGAAATTACAGATGGAGCAATTTTTGAAAAAGTTGATGCCCTTATCGGCGTAAAAAGCCCCATAGACGGAATAAAGCCCGAAGCAACCCCAAGAACAAAAAGGGTTCTGCAAAACAGTTATATTGAGGCACGCAGACTTGGTCACAACTATGTGGGCACAGAGCATCTGCTGATTGCAACTTTGAGGGAGAGCGAGAGTATTGCCGTAAAAGTTCTGCTTGAACTGGGCGTTTCTCCTCAAAAGTTATATAACGATATTATGAATTTACTCAGCGACAACGGAAGCCTGAATGGTGATGCTACCGACGGCGGATTTACCCCTGACAAAAAGGGCGGAAAATCCAACGTGCCGACCCTGATGAAGTTCGGGCGTGACTTGACTCAAATGGCAAAGGACGAAAAACTCGACCCCGTTATCGGCAGAGACGAAGCAATAGAGCGTGTGGTACAGATACTAAGCCGCCGCACAAAGAACAACCCCTGTCTGATAGGCGAGCCGGGCGTCGGCAAAACCGCCGTTGCAGAAGGGCTTGCACAGAAAATCGTTTCAGGTACTGTGCCTGAAATCTTAAAAGACAAAAAGGTAATCACCCTTGATATGTCATCAATGATTGCAGGGGCAAAATACAGAGGCGAGTTTGAAGAAAGACTCAAAGCCGCTATGGAAGAAATCCACAAAGCAGGCAATATAATCCTCTTTATTGACGAACTCCACACCATAATCGGTGCAGGTGCCGCAGAGGGCGCAATAGATGCGGCAAACATTTTAAAGCCCGCCCTTGCCCGTGGCGAAATTCAGGTAATAGGCGCAACAACGCTTGAAGAATACCGCAAGTATGTAGAAAAAGACGCCGCTCTTGAGAGGCGTTTCCAGCCTATCACACTTGGCGAACCAACCGCAGAGGAGAGCATTCAGATTCTCAAAGGAATCCGCGACAAGTACGAAGCGCATCACAGAGTAAAGATTACCGACAAAGCGATTGAAGCCGCAGTAAATATGTCAATCCGTTATATTTCCGACAGATTTCTGCCCGACAAGGCGATAGACCTTGTTGATGAGGCGGCATCGAGAATTCGCATAAAGACACTGACTGCCCCGCCTGATGTAAAAGACCTTGAGGACAAAATTGCCACACTCCGCAAAGAGAAAGAGGCGGCAATCACAGTACAGGATTATGAAAAGGCTGCAGCTCTCCGTGACGAGGAAAAAACCCTCTCTGATGAACTTGCATCAACAAAAGATAATTGGGAGAAAGACAACAGCACAAAAAAATCTGTTGTCACCGGAAACGAGATTGCCGATATTATCTCTATGTGGACGGGTATCCCCGTAAAATCCATTGAGGAGACCGAAAGCGAGAGACTTTTAAAACTTGAAGAAATTCTGCACAGCAGAGTTGTAGGACAGTCTGAAGCAGTTACCGCTGTATCAAAGGCAATCCGCCGCGGCAGAGTCGGTCTTAAAGACCCCAAGCGCCCAATCGGCTCCTTTATCTTCCTCGGTCCCACAGGTGTTGGTAAGACAGAACTTTCAAAAGCACTTGCCGAGGCAATGTTTGGTGACGAGGACTCTATAATCCGCATTGATATGTCAGAGTATATGGAAAAGCACACAGTTTCCAGATTGGTTGGCTCTCCCCCGGGATATATAGGCTACGAAGAGGGCGGACAACTTACAGAAAAGGTACGCAGAAAGCCATACTCGGTTGTTCTCTTTGACGAGATTGAGAAAGCACATCCCGATGTGTTTAACATTCTTCTGCAGATTTTAGAAGACGGCATACTGACAGATTCTCAGGGCAGACGCGTTGACTTCCGCAACACAGTTGTTATTATGACTTCAAACCTCGGCGCAAGAAAAATCACCGACAGAAAGAGCCTTGGTTTTTCTGCGGCAGAGACAAATGCCGAAAGAGACTATGAGCAAATTAAATCCGACGTTATGGGAGAGGTCAAGCAGGCATTCAGACCCGAGTTCTTAAACAGAATTGACGAACTTATCGTCTTCCATCAACTTGGCACAGATGATATTAAATCTATTGCCGAAAAGATGTTGGGACAACTCAAAGGCAGACTTGCTGACAACAAAATCAGTATTCAGTTTACTGACGAGGCAATCTCAGGCATTGCCGCAGAGGGCTTTGACCCTGTTTATGGCGCAAGACCTCTCAGACGTGTGATTCAAAACGGCATTGAAGATATGATTGCCGAGAAAATGCTGGACGGAACAGTTAGCGCAGACGACACAATTAAAATATCCTTTGCAGACGGCAAATTCACATGCGAAAAGATATAAAATCAGAGGGAGAACATTATGTTCTCCCTCTTTTATGCATTAATATATAACAAATCAAGTTTAATAATCCATCAACGGGACGTCGGGGACGCCATCCCCTACAACTTATATTTCAACGAAGCGGAACATCCGCCTGCGCCACGGGGTTTTGCAATATATACCCTTTTCTCCCTCTTTTATTATTGACACAACCATTCAAATAGTTTAGAATATTCATATACAAAACACAAACGAGGTGCTTTTATGATAGGAATTATAGGTGCAATGACAATCGAGGTTGATGGTCTGCGTAAACTTATGACAGATAAAGCCGATACAAAAATCGGCAAAACCATATTTACAAAAGGTGAACTCTGCGGCAAGGACGCCGTAGTTGCAGTAAGCGGCGAGGGCAAAGTCAATGCTGCTATGTGCGCTCAGGCAATGATTATGGCATATCATCCCGACATAATTATAAACTCAGGGGTTGCAGGCGGTCTTGCGGACGGACTTAAAATTGCAGATGCCGTTGTTGCTGATGCAGTTGTACAGCACGATATGGATATGTCGCCCCTGGGATTTGAGCAAGGTTACATCTGCGGCATAGATGGCATTGAGATTAAATGCAGCAACAGCGCAAAAAACCTGCTTGAACAATGCATTAAAGACTGCAATATAAACTGCATCACAGGGGTTATAGCCTCGGGAGACCAGTTTATAAATTCAAACGAAAAAAAGCAATGGCTTATCGATACATTTGGTGCCTCTGCCTGCGAGATGGAAGGTGGTGCAATCGGCCATGTGTGTCATCTAAATGACACACCTTTTGCAGTTCTTCGCACAATCTCCGATGGTGGCGATGATGACTCTCATATGTCTTTCCCTGAATTTGCCGCCCTTGCAGCAGAAAACTCCATTAAGATAATGACATTGTTTGCAGAAAAATATTAGACAACAAAAAACCCCGACCGGTTGGTCGGGGTTTTTGATGTAATCTTAACTTATTTAAGTTCGATTGTTGCGCCAACTTCTTCGAGTTTAGCCTTCATTTCTTCAGCTTCTTCTTTAGCTACGCCTTCCTTAAGTGTCTTAGGAGCGCCGTCAACTACAGCCTTAGCTTCAGCAAGACCGAGACCTGTGATCTCTCTTACAACTTTGATTACCTTAATCTTCTGGTCGCCTGCAGATGCAAGAACAACATCAAAGTCGCTCTTTTCTTCAGCAGCAGCTGCGCCACCGGCAACAGCACCAGCCATCATTACAGGAGCAGCAGCAGATACGCCAAACTCCTCTTCCAATGCTTTTACTAAATCATTTACTTCGAGTAATGTTAATTCTTTTATTTCGTCAAGAATCTTTGTTACATCAGCCATTTTAAAAATCCTCCATTTTTATAAATTTTCTAAAAAGTTTTTAAATTAAAATTTAAGCAATCAATAATAGATTACTCTTCTGTTGCAGGTTCTTCTGCAGGTGCAGCTTCCTCAGCAGGAGCAGCCTCCTCAACAGGAGCAGTTTCCTCAGCAGGAGCAGCTTCTTCAGCAGCAGCCTTTGCACCGGGAACAGCTTCTTCGTCAACAATAGCCTGCAATGTACGAGCAAGTGCAGATATTGGTGACTGCAATGAGCCGAGCATCTTGGAGATGAGAACTTCCTTTGATGGGATAGCCGCATATGTCTTAACCTCATCAAGAGAAATTACCTTACCATCAACAAAACCGCCCTTAATTTCAAGCGCCTCGTTATCCTTTGCAAACTCAACAAGAACTTTTGCAGGAGCAACAACGTCTGTATCGCTTGTTGCGATAGCAGTAGGTCCATGAAGAACCTCGTCAAGCTCACTAAGGCCAACTTCATTTGCAGCAAAACGAGTAAGGTTGTTCTTTACAACGGTGTAGTTAACGCCTGCCTCTCTGAGTTTTACACGAAGAGCAGTATCCTGTTCAACGGTTAAACCTCTGTAATCAGCAAGAACACCCGCCTGAGCATTCTGAAATCTTTCCTTAAGTTGTTCAACTATCGCCTTTTTGCTTTCTAATACTTTCTGACTTGGCAATGTGATATCCTCCTTTCTCTTTTATTCCGCTAGGGAATCACCGAAAAATCGGAAAACCCCGTTTGCCAACAGACAAACGGGGATACACGCATAAATGCATTTCTTCCTCGGCAGGATTTATGGCAAAGCCACCTGCTGTCTGCGGAACTATATACAATTTGTTTTTTGCTTAATTTAATGCTTAACCAAGCTTACCGGGGTTAATCTTAACGCCGGGGCCCATTGTGGATGCAACTGTAACAGATCTTAAATACTGACCCTTTGCAGCTGCCGGCTTAGCCTTAACGATTGCGCCCATCAAAGCGTCAAAGTTTGCAGAAAGTTTTTCTGCACCAAATGATGCCTTACCGATAGGACAGTGAATAATGTTGCTCTTATCAAGACGGTACTCAATCTTACCTGACTTGATGTCAGCGATAGCTTTCGCAACATCAGGAGTAACTGTACCGGCCTTTGGGTTAGGCATAAGACCCTTAGGGCCAAGGATTCTACCGATTCTACCAACAACACCCATCATGTCAGGTGTTGCAACAACAACATCAAAGTCAAACCAGTTTTGAGTCTGAATCTTCTGTGCAAGTTCTTCTGCACCAACAAAATCTGCACCTGCAGCCTTAGCCTCATCAGCCTTGCCTTCACGTGCAAAAACCAAAACACGAACATCTTTACCTGTACCGTTAGGAAGTACAACCGCGCCTCTAACCTGCTGGTCAGCGTGTCTTGAGTCAACACCGAGTTTAACATGGAGTTCAACAGTTTCGTCGAACTTAGCGGTTGCAGTCTTGCAAACCAAATCCAAAGCTTCAGCGGTGTCGTATAACTTACCCTTTTCAAGAAGCTTTACGCTTTCCTGATACTTTTTACCTTTCTTCAATTATAAATCCTCCTATGGTGGTTCTGCAGAACGCACATTGCGCTCCTCCCACTATTTTTAAGACCGCTAAGATTATTCTTCTACGGTTACGCCCATTGAACGAGCTGTGCCTGCAACCATTGACATTGCAGCTTCGAGTGAAGCAGCGTTAAGGTCGGGCATTTTCTGCTCTGCAATTGCCTGTAAATCAGCCTTGCTGAGCTGAGCCACCTTTGTCTTGTTGGGAACACCGCTGCCGCTCTGAATCTTACAAGCCTTCTTGATAAGAACTGGTGCGGGTGGAGTCTTAGTGATAAAGGTGAAGGAACGATCCTGATATACGGTAATAACAACCGGAATTACAAGACCTGCATCCTTTTGAGTTTTTTCATTAAACTGCTTTGTAAAGTCCATAATGTTAACACCGTGCTGACCAAGAGCAGGACCTACAGGGGGAGCCGGAGTAGCTTTGCCGGCAGGAATCTGCAGTTTAATATACCCTGTGATTTTCTGTGCCATTTTGATACACCTCCTCATTTCACAAACGTGGTATTACCGGGAGATTCTCATGAACCTTCCCTCCCACAGACCGTCGCAACGCGACGGAATATAAATACGGACTCAGCCGTGTGGGTAACAAATTAAATTATACCAGAGCCTCTACCTGATTAAACTCAAGTTCTACATCGGTATCTCTGCCAAACATTGACACCTTTGCGCGAATCTTCTTCTTGTCCATCTGGATTTCGGTGATAACACCGACAAATCCTTCAAGAGGACCATATTTAACTCTGATGTTGTCGCCTTGTGCAAAATCAAGTTCGATGGTCTTGTGCTCAAGACCCATACTTTCTACCTCAGCATCAGTAAGAGGAACCGGCTTTGAACCGGGACCTACAAAACCTGTAACACCGCGGCAGTTTCTTACGACGTACCAGCTCTCGTCAGTCATAATCATTTTAATCATAACGTAGCCGGGGAAGATTTTACGCTCAACGACTTTTTTCTGGTTATCTTTCATTTCGATAACCTCTTCCATCGGAACTTTAATCTCCTGAATAATTTCAGACATATTTCTGTTCTCGACAGTTTTCATTATGTCGGCCATTACTTTGTTTTCATAGCCTGAATAAGTATGTGCAACATACCATTTTGCGTCTTTTGAAGCCATAATATTCGGGAAAAATCCCCTTCCCTCCTATAAGTTATCTGTTAATAAAACAAAGACATGAGCCATGTAAACAGCCAGTCAAGTCCACAGATAACAAGACCAACAATCAACACGTATACAATAACGGTAATTGTGTTCTGTCTTATTTTTGCAAAGGTAGGCCATACTACCTTTTTCATTTCGGCCTTAACTTCTTTAAAATAATTTACCATTCTGGTAAAAAAGTTTGGCTTTGCCTGATCCATAGTTTTCACTCCTCAACCCTATTTGGTTTCCTTATGCAAGGTGTGCTTTTTGCAAAAACGGCAGTACTTGTTCATTTCAAGTCTGTCGGGGCAATTCTGCTTGTTCTTGGTTGTATCGTAATTTCTCTGCTTGCACTCTGTGCACGCCAATGTAATTTTGGTTTGCATTTGTTTCACCTCATTGTTATCAATTTCAAAAGCAAGGCTTTTGTCAACACAAATAAACCCTCTTTGCAGAGGTACAATCTATAATATCACAGAATTCGGGGCTTGTCAAGAAAAATTTTTATTTTTTTCAAAAATGCCGGTCGCCTGTGATATGCACCCCAAAAGTTAGACACTTTTGGAGGTGCATATTTTTTATGGCAAAAAAAGGACAAAAACTCAAAACATACTCGCCAGAATTTAAAATATCTGTTATAATGGATATGCGAGAACACCATTTGAGTTACAGTG
>JAZSBQ010000037.1:0-7460 GCA_045602485.1 Clostridia bacterium | reverse complement strand
TGGGAAGAGTACATCTACCCGCGATTTAGCAGAAGCGGTTTTAAAAAGTATTATAGAAGGAAAAGCGGCTGTGCTTATAAACGGAAAAAGTATGTTATACAAACCATATTTGGAGTGATTTAAAGTGAAGGTAAAAATATTGAAAATTTTGTTAAATGTTTTACTGTATTTAGTATTTGTGTTACTATGGGGTGTTATAATATCTGTACTAGCCCTTATGAACTTGTTTGATACATTTATCAGCAGTTTTAATGATGGGATTTTATTAGAAATATTTGCAATTACATCTGTGCTTGGAATTGTCATAACGATACTATGTCGGAAGAAACTGAAGTACAAGTGGATGTTGCCGTTATTGTTAATCGTATCAACTATCGTTACAACGGTGGTTAATTATGGTGTGCTATGGTGTACCTATGGTTATATGTCTGTTTATACGAGAGAAAAATGGGATAAATACCCATGGGAAAGAAGTTGTATGGTTGACAATTTGAATGAACAATACGAGTTTATAGGCATGACGGAACAGGAGGTAATAGCTGTTTTGGGTGAGCCTGATCGTATCTTTGAATATGATGGTCGCACTGTTTATCAATATGTTATAGGAAATGTTTTTAAAGAACGGAATGCATATGATTTTGTTTTTGAAAATGGTATTGTTGTTGATACCTGTTTTCTGCAAACGAGAGATTAGAAACATAAAGAAATGATGGTATTTGTGACATTTTCTGCAAAATAATTGGTTAATTGAAATCATATACAACAAATAAAATCGGTGGTACTATTTGGCAACGGTCATATTATGACCACATAATGCGTGGCGAAAAGGATTATCATAAGATATGGGAAGACGTAAATACAGATGTTTTAGATGGGAAGAATGTTTTTATAATGATTAAAGGTCGCAGCAATTTTGCTGCGACCTTTTACTGTCCTTAATTGTACAACGCAACTGCGTTTCTGTTTTTTTCGTTATCAGACAATTATAAAGGCAAATTCAATTTGTTTTTCATAATAATTGGTTGCGTCTACTTAAAAAGTTTCTCATACATAAATTTTACACACAGGCCGCAAAAAGCACCTGTTATAATCGCAACAATAATCAGTGGAGGAAGATATGCAAAAACCGCAGCGGTTTTTGTAATAACCTCGGCGCAAGCCACCTGAACTGTGTTGTGCACGATTGCGCCGATAATGCTGATTTCACATATATATCTTTTGTCAAGAAACTTTAGCAAAATTGCCTCAGCAAAAAGGCAGACAAGCCCTGCTGAGAGGGAGTATATCAAAACAGACAGATTGCTGATAAAAATTGCCCCCAATATTATGCGGCAGATTAAGATTAAAAAAGCATCCCTTTTGCCAAGCCACATAAGCGCAAAAAGGGTAATTACATTTGAAAGCCCGAGTTTTACTCCGGGGAGCGGAACCGGCAGAGGAATCTGGGCTTCAACCACAAAAATGGTAAGGGCGGCGGCGCACAAAAGCGCGCATAAAACCAGCCTTTTTACAGCGGATAAGTTTTTGTTATCTGCTGATTGCATCAGGTGTGTCATATTCTGCGGAGCCCCCTTTTATCTGAATCACAACATTGTTTGGCAGACAGACGATGGGATAAAAACTGCTGTGGATTGCCCCTTGTTTTACACATAACCCATCAGGGCAGTTGGCTGATTTTACAGAGATTTGCCCATCCTCAACATATACGATGTTAAGTTTGCCGTCCTGCTCTATGGGGATTTCATAAGGTGTTTCGACTCTATTAAGGTCAACCTGGTGTAAAACTTCGCCGTTTACGCTGATTTCGGCAACCTGATTACCGTTTGCGCCATACAAAAGAGAGGTTATGAAAACGCACAGTAAAAGTATTGCCGCAAAAGCCAGAACAAAATGTCTGTGTTTCATATTTTACCCCCTCGTTTATTGTGATTTTGTATAAAAATTTTCACATTTTTTTATGTGATAATAAAATCATAACGAAATTATAAAAAAAAGTCAAGATTTTAATTTATATGCTTGTTTTTTGTCAATCTAAATGTTATACTATATTATATATGTAAGTTTGGAAAATAAACTTAAGAGGAATGATGATTTAAATGAATCATACAATGCTTACGGATTTTTATGAACTTACCATGGCAAACGGATATTTCCGTGATGGTATGGGAGATAAAATCGCATATTTTGATATGTTCTTCCGTCAGGTGCCCGATGGTGCCGGTTTTGCCGTTATGGCAGGGGTTGAACAACTTGTTGAATATCTTAAAAACTTAAGGTTTGAATACGGGGATATTGAGTATCTCCGCTCGAAAGGGATTTTTGATGAGGGCTTTTTGGATTACCTCAAAAACTTTAAGTTTGAGTGTGATGTATGGGCAATCCCTGAGGGGACGCCGATTTTTCCGGGGGAGCCTATCGTTACAGTCAGAGGACCGCTTATTCAGGCGCAGTTTATAGAGACTATGGTGCTGCTTACCATAAATCACCAGAGCCTGATTGCAACAAAGAGCAACAGGATTGTCCGCGCGGCAGGGGATATACCTGTTATGGAATTCGGCTCAAGACGTGCGCAGGGATATGACGGTGCGATTTATGGTGCAAGAGCGGCATACATAGGCGGTGTATGCGGCACTGCCTGCACGATTTCTGATCAGATGTTTTCTGTTCCGGCTCTCGGTACTATGGCGCACAGCTGGATACAGTCTTTTGACAGTGAGTATGAGGCATTTTTGTCTTATGCAAAGAGTTATCCCGAAAGCTGCACTCTGCTTGTTGATACCTACAACGTTTTAAAGAGCGGAGTTCCTAACGCAATCCGTGTGTTTAATGAGGTTTTAAAACCCCTTGGTATAAATAAGTGCGGCATAAGAATTGACAGCGGTGATATAACGTATCTTACAAAGAAATGCCGCAAGATGCTTGATGATGCAGGCTGGACGGATGCAAAGATAGTGATATCAAACTCTCTTGACGAATATATAATCCGCGATATTTTAAGACAGGGCGCGTGCGTTGATTCCTTTGGCGTTGGCGAGAGGCTTATAACCTCAAAGTCAGAACCTGTCTTTGGCGGAGTGTACAAACTTGTTGCCACAGAAGAAAACGGCGAGATTGTGCCAAAGATTAAAATAAGTGAAAACGTTGCAAAAATCACAACTCCGCACTTTAAAAAAGTGTACAGACTATTCTCAAAAGAGAGCGGCAAGGCACTTGCTGATGTGCTTACAACCCGTGATGAGGTTATAAACTCAGAAGATGAGTATGAGATTTTTGACCCCAAGCACACATGGAAGAGAAAAAAGGTTAAAAACTTTGAGGCAAAAGAGTTGATGGTTCCCATATTTGAAAAAGGAAAGTGTGTGTATGACTCACCAAACCTTGACGAAATCAGGGACTACTGCAGAGACAGCATAGACAAAATATGGGATGAGGTCAGACGTTTTGAAAACCCTCACGAATATTATGTTGATATGTCTCAGGAGTTATGGGATATAAGATACAATCTTTTGTCGGGGCTTAATATGTAAGTGATTCAGAGAAATATATACAAATGGGAAAGGGATGGAAAAATGAGCAACTCAATTGAAAGCAGCAAACTTGGCAGACTCGGTGTCATAGGAATGAGAGGCTGTGAGGAGATTACACAAAAGGTAAATTATTACCTTAAAAAGTTTAACGAGGACGTCATCGATGATGATTTTGAGACATTTGTGATTCCGATAAATTGTCCGAGATTTGGTACGGGTGAGGCAAAGGCTATGATTCTTCACTCTATCAGAACTTATGATGTGTATATCATTATGGATGCATTTAACTATGGCGTTACATACAACATGTACGGACAGGAGAGACCAATGAGCCCTGATGACCATTATCAGGATGTAAAGCGTGTTATCTCTGCAATGGGTGGAAAGGCAAGACGTATTACCGTTATTATGCCTATGCTCTATGAGGGCCGTCAGCACAAGAGAGTGTCAAGAGAGTCTCTTGACTGTGCCCTTGCTCTGCAGGAACTTGCAAATATGGGTGTTACCAACATTATTACCTTTGATGCCCATGATGCAAGAGTTCAGAACTCAATTCCTCTTTGCGGATTTGAGAATGTCCATCCCACATATCAGATGATTAAGGCTTGCCTTAAGTATGACAAGGAGATAATCCTCGATAAAGAAAACACAATGATTGTATCCCCTGATGAGGGTGCAATGAGCAGATGTATGTACTATTCATCCGTACTCGGTATGAATCTTGGTACATTCTATAAGCGCCGTGACTATTCAACTGTTGTAAACGGCAAAAACCCCATTGTTGCGCATGAGTTCCTCGGTAACGACATAGAGGGCAAGGACATAATCGTTGTTGACGATATGATTGCATCAGGCGAGTCTATGATAGATGTTGCAAGAGAACTTAAAGAAAGAAAAGCAAAAAAGGTTGTTGTTTTCTCTACCTTTGGTCTCTTTACAGAAGGAACCCAAAAATTTGATAAGGCGTACGAAGAAGGTCTTATTGATGCAGTGTTTACAACCAATCTGGTGTATCGCAGACCTGAACTTAAAGATGCGGTGTGGTATCACGAGGTTGATATGTCAAAGTACATTGCGCTTATAATCAAACAGCTCAATGATGATGTGTCTATCAGCAATTTGCTTACACCAATATCCAGAATCGAAAAAATACTTGAGAGATACAGAAACGATGCAAATTAATAGAACGAGACAAATAAGCTGCGCCGAAATAGAGCGGCAGTCAGAATTTATAAATAAAATACGCTCGGTCTTTGAACTTAAAGGTCAAAGACCGATGGCTTTTGTTGAGACCTATGGCTGTCAGCAAAATTCAAGCGACAGCGAAAAAATAAAGGGTATGCTCTTTGATATGGGTTTTGATTTTTGCGACACTCAGCAAGATGCTGACCTTATCCTCTATAACACATGCGCTGTAAGAGAAAATGCAGAGATGAGGGTCTTTGGTAACATAGGGGCACTCAAAAATCTAAAACGCAAAAAAGAGGATTTGATAATTGCGGTCTGCGGATGTATGATGCAGCAGGAGCATATTGCAAAGCAAATCAAGTCAAAATACAAGCATGTGGATCTGGTTTTCGGAACCCACGCTCTTTACAGATTTCCTGAACTTTTAGACGGAGTTTTGTCAGGAGGCAGAATTTTTGATACTGAGAACGAGGACGGTTCTGTTTTTGAGGATATAAATTATAAGAGAGATGACATCCCTCTTGCCAAAATTCCCATAATGTACGGATGCAACAACTTCTGCACCTACTGTATTGTCCCTTATGTAAGAGGAAGAGAGCGCAGCAGATCGGCAGAGAGAATCCTTTCTGAGGTGCGGTCTGTTGCAGAGCAGGGATATAAGGAGGTAATGCTTCTTGGTCAGAATGTAAATTCATACGGCAACGATCTGGAAGATGGCCTTAAGTTTGCTCAGCTTCTTCGGGAGGTCTGCAAAGTTGATGGCATAGAGAGAGTCAGATTTATGACCTCACATCCAAAAGATATCTCGGATGAGGTTATCCGTGCCATGGCGGAAGAAGAGAAGATATGCAATCAACTCCACCTGCCCGTGCAGTCAGGCTCTGACCGTATACTCGGGTCTATGAACCGCAAATATACAAAAGCACAGTATATGGAAATTATAAATAAGGTAAAGGCGGCAATCCCCGATGTTGTTCTTACAACGGATATCATTGTGGGCTTCCCGGGGGAGACCAATGAGGACTTTGAAGAAACCCTGAATATCCTTCGCGAGGTGGAATATGACACTATATTCTCATTTATCTATTCAAAGAGGGTAGGCACTCCTGCGGCGTCAATGGAGGATTGCCTGACAGATGAAGAAAAGCATAGAAACTTTGACAGAATGCTTGAAGTGCAGAACGAGATTTCAAAGCGCAAAAACGATGCTTATGTGGGCAAAACACAAAAAGTTCTTGTTGAGAGCGAGAGTAAGACAAGCCCTGATACCCTGACAGGCAGAACCGAGGGTGGCAAGGTTGTAAACTTTACGGGTGATAAGGCCCTTGTCGGACAAATGGTTAATGTAAAAATCACCGAGAGCAGAACATGGTCTCTGCTTGGCGAAATTATAAAATAGAAAAGATAAAAGGAGAAATAAAAATGTCAAGAGAACAGATTTTTGAAAAGGCAAAAGAACTTGCCGACCTTATAGCATACAGTGACGAAAAGAAGGATGCACAGGAGGCAAGCCGTCTTCTTATGGAGGACGAGGAGGCTTCAAAACTGATTTCTGAGTACAACGAAAAAAGAGAAGCAAAACTTGAAGAGTATAAGGATAAAGAGCCTACCAAAGAAGATGTAGAGAGCATAAATGAGTATCTTCAGGGTGAGTTTAACAAGATAATGGACAACAAGGTTATCCACGAGTATGTAAAGGCGTCAAGAGTTTTTGAGATGATGCTGACACAGATGGACAATATCATAAAGCAGGGAATCTCTGCAGACGACGGACACAGCGGATGTAGCGGTTCGTGCTCAACCTGCAGTGGTTGCCATTAAAGAGAATTTTTTAAAAGATTGTTTGTTCGATATTGTAGGGGCGGTTCACGAACCGCCAGCATTTCGGGGTATTCGTGAATGCCCCCTGCAGGCATAAGCGTCAAAGCCATAATTAATTATTTTTCGTAGGGATAGGCAAGATTGTCACGATTTCCCCTGTTTTGAAAGGAGTGATACCAATGACATACAAAGAAATAGACAGAGAAAGTCTTACCACTATGATGAAGCAGTATATGCAGATTAAGGATCAGTACCTTGACTGTATACTGATGTATCGTCTTGGTGATTTTTATGAGATGTTCTTTGATGATGCAGAGATTGCATCAAGAGTTCTTGATATCACCCTGACAGGACGCAACTGCGGCCTTCCTGAACGCGCGCCTATGTGTGGTGTGCCTTTTCATGCCGCAAACAGTTATATTTCAAAACTTGTGTTATCGGGTTTGTCTGTCGCAGTTTGCGAGCAGACAGAAGACCCAAAAACCGCTAAAGATATAGTTGCCCGTGATGTTGTAAGGGTTATTACGCCCGGCACACTGATGGATAACACAGCCCTTGACTCTACAAAGAACAACTACCTTTGCTCGGTATGTTTAGACAAGGACGGGGCGGCAGTTGCCTTTGCAGACATTACAACAGGAGAGTGTGCGGCAACAGAATTTGGCGGCGGTGATTATGAGACACTTATCTTAAATGAAATGGTCAAATATTCACCAAGTGAAATAATAATAAATTTAGAGGGCTTTGAAAACACCTCTTTTGTAGAGAATATAAAAGGCAAGACGGGTGGCTTTGTAAGAAACTTTTATGACTGGGCTTTTGAAAAAACAGAAGCCGCAAATGTTATAAAAAGCCGTTTTGGCGGAGTTGAGGCGGTTATCCCTGATGATAAGCCGTACAGTATTAGGGCGGTCGGGGCGCTTC
>JAZSBQ010000036.1:0-2713 GCA_045602485.1 Clostridia bacterium | reverse complement strand
GCAGACTATGAACTTATGCCAAATATGGCAATCATAGATACTGATTTGCATATGTCTGCTCCAAAGGGTCTTACAGCGGCATCGGGTATAGACGCAGTTACCCACGCGCTTGAGGCTTATGCATCTGTTATGGCAACAGACTATACTGACAGTCTGGCGCTTCGCTCACTCAAGATGGTATTTGAAAATCTGCCACTTGCGTACGAAAACGGACTTACAGATGTAAAGGCAAGAGAAAAGATGGCAAACGCTGCAACAATGGCAGGTATGGCATTTGCGAATGCGTTCCTTGGTGTATGCCACTCTATGGCACATAAACTTGGTGCATTCTATCATCTGCCACACGGTGTTGCAAACGCACTTATGATTGATGAGGTACTCAGATTCAACGCATCTGAGACACCTGTAAAGATGGGGACTTTCTCTCAGTATGATCACCCGCACACACTTGCAAGATATGCAGAGGTTGCTGAATACCTCGGTATAAAGGGTAAGAACAATGAAGAAAAACTCAACAACCTTATTGCGGCAATTGACGAACTTAAAGAAAAGGTTGGCATCAAGAAGACCATCAAAGACTACGGTGTAGATGAGAAAGAATTCTTAGAGAGACTTGATGAGATGGTAGAGCAGGCGTTTGACGACCAGTGTACAGGCGCAAACCCAAGATACCCATTGATGAGTGAAATCAAAGAAATGTATTTAAATGCTTATTACGGAGGTAAAAAATAATGAAACTGACTGATGTAATTGCAAAAAGAGTGGATAAGGTTGTCTACAGAGACGGAGACAAAACAATCAAGTTGTTCAACAAGGGATATTCAAAGGCTAATATCTTAAACGAAGCCCTCAATCAGACAAGAGTTGAAGAGAGCGGCATCAAAATGCCCAAACTTCTGGAGGTTACTACAATCGACGGTCAGTGGGCTATCGTCCTTGAACATATCGAGGGCAAAACCATGGAAGAACTTATGATTGAAAATCCAAATAAGAAGGATGAGTATATTGAACGCATGGTTGACCTGCAGTTGAGTGTTCATGCACACACTATGCCTTTGCTTACCAAACTCAAAGACAAGATGCACGGCAAGATTACTGCAACAGGTCTTGATGCTACAACAAGATACGAACTTCACACCCGTCTTGACGGTACACCCAAGCACAACAAAGTATGCCATGGTGACTTTAACCCAAGTAACATTATCATCACAGAGAGTGACGAGGCATATATTATAGACTGGGCACACGCAACTCAGGGTAATGCGTCTGCAGATGCGGCAAGAACATATTTGCTCTTCTCCCTTGCAGGGGACACAGAGGCTGCAGATAAGTATCTTGATTTATTCTGCACAAAGACAGATACCGCAAGGCAGTATGTACAGAAGTGGATACCTATCGTTGCAGCATCTCAGTTATCTAAAGGCAACGAAGAAGAAAGAGAATTCTTAATGAGATGGATTGACGTTGTGGATTATGAATAAGAGAAAAACCCCGATTTTGAAATCGGGGTTTTTTTGTTGTTATTTTTTCATATCAAGAGTTACAGTTTGTGTTGCTTCGTCCCAGCCGACTGTATAGTCAAGGGCTTCCGCAAGGAAACGAATCGGCAGATACATACGGCCCTCATCTGTGTCTATGTATGCCGAGGTGTCCATAGGTATTTCTATTGTTTCGGATGTGGCCTTTAAGACATTATACAAAATATTGTTGCCGTCCTGAACATATATAACCGCATCGGGCGAGTTAACGCCTGCGGTTTTGAGACTGTCCATATACCACACATCGTTGCCGAGGAACTCAGAAACAAATCTCAGCGGAACGAATGTTCTGTCATCCTTCTCGCGGATTTGCCCCATTCCGTCGGGGATTTCGGCAGAGATACCGTCGATTTTAATAACATTTGCTGCAGCAAAGACAGACGCAAAAGACAAAATCAAAGCAAGTATCAGCGCTGCTGTGCAAGTTAACCTAAAGTATTTTCTCAAAACTTAAACCTCTCTTGTATTATTCTGCAATTTTGGTCATCATAACTGTCTGGGTTTCTTCTTCCCAATCAACTGTGTAGCCAAGTTCTTCTGCAAGGAAGCGAACAGGAACGTAAGTTCTGCCCTCTTCGTAGTTTAAGAAAGTGGCTGTATCCATAGTCTTGGTTGTTACTTTGTCACCGCTGATTATCAGGAAAGATTTGCTGTCTATAATAAAGTAGTAGGAAACTCTTGTTTCGGGATTTGTTATGGTTGCGCCTTTCTGAAACTCTGTATCTGTAAAGGTTACGTTGCAACCGAGAAACTCTGTTATAAAACGAACAGGAACAAAAGTTCTGTCATCTCTCTCGCAAACCTTGCCCATCTCTGCGGGGATTGTAACGGTCTCGCCGTCAATAATGATGTTCTCAGCCACTGCAAATACAGACACTGAACCAAGAAGCAAACAGCAAATCAACGTCAAAGTAATTATTTTCTTCATAAAAATTCCTCCGTATTAATATCAGATTGGCAATAACGCCAACAAATATTATAACATACGCAATCGGGAATTTCAAGTCAAATTTGATAAACGGATAAATTCAGATTGTAGGTTTACAATAGATGTGTTACATTCCGATATATTTTGATACGAGGAAACCTCATACAAAATATATCGGTAAAAACAAATAGCGAATAGAAACTTTTTGTGTTAAAGTTTAAGTACCACCAAAAACCACACAGAAAGG
>JAZSBQ010000035.1:0-5870 GCA_045602485.1 Clostridia bacterium | reverse complement strand
GCTAATTTTTCTTCTTTGCTGTGAAATACATTAGTTCCACCTTTTGGTCTTCCCATAAAATTCAACTCCTTTTCTTTAGTATAGCATAAAAAATGATGGCAGACACTTTTTTGTGTCTACCATCATTATATCACTTCAGCAATGCCGCCCCTCAGACCACTGACAAACCCACTTCTTTCACAATCTCAAATCGTCTTGACGCACGCGATTTTCAGCGCGACCACAACGGCAACAATTATGTGTGGGGTGCAGAATTTGACTGGAATGGCATTTGCGTCGGCAGCTATAGTCACACCCTGTGCGAAATACAAGGCTTTGAACATTACACAAAGCAGGATATGAAAGACCTTAAAGATTCAGGCTTTAGGGGACTCCATTTCTATGACCAGGCAACCATTCTCTGGCCGCGCCCCTGCTTTGACCCAAACCATCCTCAGAACAGAAAGCAAGTAGTAAACGCGCGTAGAATGAGTCTCGATTTGGCACGCGAAAGCATCGGCGGGGTGGCTTCTGAAGGCGGCTTTGACTATTGCATAGGCAGTTGCGACTATGCCCTTTATCCCGTCATTACATATCAGCCTGAACTTCCTCAGATTTGCGATGCGACCATCCCATGCTGGTATGTGGTATATCATGGAATCATTCTTTATAACGCGTTTTCAAAGACAGTCAATGTCCTATTAAAATCACCTGAACATGAACCTATCTCAATTGAACACGGCGCACGACCGATATTATATCTCCACGGCCGCGCCTAACTTTACCTGCACTACCGACGAATAAATGTATGACTGCGTTGAAAAAATTGCGGCAGACTACAAGCGTTACCTCTCTTAGTAATTTGCAGCACGAATTCCTTAACGAGCATAAGCGCCTCAGCAACGACGTTGTATATGCAGAATATTCAGATGGCTTAGTTGTTCTTATCAATTACGGCGATAAGCCGTATGTGTACAACGGCGAAGAAGTCACACCAAAATTATATTTGCGTACATCGGTTTAAACAAAAAAGCCCCGCTGAGCGATACCGCTCATACGGGGCTTTTTCTATAAAACAATCTCAAATTGTTCCTCGGGTTTTAAATCAACTACTGTGCAATCGTTTGCATATGTGCACTCAGGCAGAACAACGATGGCTGTGGCAGAATCTTTTGTCACAGGCAGAGGTGCAAGATGCCATACCCCAGCGTTCAGTTTTACAAGTGTGTTCTTCGGCACAATAAACGCCTTTGCATACTCTGTTGCAACCGCTCCTGCCGATGCATGTGCACAGTGGATTATCATATCATCATCAAGAGGAAGAATCATCTCCCATGTTGCTGTATGATACTCCTGCTGAGTAATTATCATTTCTTCAGGCTTTTCTACAATTATGGGCGAAAATCCCATCCTGTGGTTACTGTCTGCCGTTATACGGTCAGGAAAGAACTCATATACCTCTCCGCACAAAGGATATCCATCAGGCTTATCCATAGCATAAAACTGACCAAATGGCGCAAAATTCTCAAGTGTTATTTTTTCTGCTTTTATTTTTCTCATTTTATCTTCTCCTTTTTACAGACTTAACGTCTCTCCTGCTTTTATCTTATATGTTTCTCCCTCTATTGCTACCCACACATCAATGGCTGACGGATTGTGAACTCTTTTCCTGTCTACACTTGTCTGCAGATTCTCATAAGCCCTGACATAATCATAAACTTCAATGTTTGTAGCATACCATATGTCTTCTCTGCCACCAATGTATTTTGCAAACTCTTCTATGACTTCCCAGTTGTCATAATCATCAAACTCATATGTATGACCCCACAGATAGAACATCCACCCTCTCGCCCAGTGGCGCATATCGTCCTCTGCAAACCTCTTTGCAAGTTCCATCAGCCTTGGATTGTTATGATGACAGGTGGGATGCAGAGTCAGCCAGTTTTCGGGCAGGTCAAAACCTTCTGTTGAATTTACTGTACGCGAGTAGCAGATGCCGCACTTTTCAAGGATGCCTACCGTCTCTGCCGTATATGTACCAAAAGGATATGCCATACCTCTTGCAATGGTTCCGTAATCCCTTTCTATTGCGCGTCGGTCTTCGATTATTTCGGTTATAACCTCGTCGCTCTTGAGTTTTTCTAAAAACGGATGGGTATAACCATGTACCGCAACCTCGTGACCTGAATTTGTATAAAGTTCTTTTGCCTCAGACAACTTCATTCTGCCATATAACTTTTCTCTCTTTGCATCCTCTTTAAGATACAGTCCCGAGTTAATGTTAAACGTACCCTTTAAACCGTACTTGTCCATAAGTTCAACAAGCCTTATATCCTGAACAACCCCATCATCATAACTGAGCGTCAGAACCTTTCTCTTTCCGTCTTTAAACCTTATATACATTATAAAGCCCCTTTCTAGCCTTAATTATATGCTCTGATACACCATAGCACACATAACTATAATTGTCAATAATTTTATATCACCTAATTAAAATATTCAACATATTATAAAGCGGAGGTGAAATATATGAATAATTATAATTGCAACTGCAGACTCGGTTGTACAGGCCTTGCCCTTATAGCAAGCGCTATCATCGGCGTCATTGCAGCTTTCCTAAGTTTTGCAGCTCTTATTACAGTTACTCCTGCCTTTTTATGGGTACTGTTCGGGATTGCCGTGGGCACGCTTGGTATAATACTTCTTGGTTCTTCCGCATGTCCTTCTGGCGGAAGATTCTGCTGCCGTTTCTTAGGCCAGCTTATAGCCGGAATTTTAGGAACAGTTCTGACTTCTGTAATCCTCCTTGGCATAACTTTTGCCGCTGCGAGCATACCTGGGGCTATCATCACCGGTCTTTTATTATTCTTTTTCTCTTTAACCATAACAAGTGCAGCTTGTCTTGTTAAGTGCAGATATGACTGTGACTAAATAACAGATGCCCCGATGAGAAACATCTCATCGGGGCATAAAAATATGAAGGCCGTTTGGGGAAACGACCTTCAAGGGAGGGAGTTATGTTTTTACTTTCACAGTCTTTTACTGCATCTTTATTATACATCTCTCTTCAAATGTTGTGGTTAATAAAATGTAAAAAGAAATTTAACAAAATATGAACGGTGTGTTTATTCTTCCTTTTCTGCATTTTAGAATAAAATTTAAACCTATAACTCGATTTTCTGTGAAACGGACTTTTCGCGCTAATCTCAAAAAGATTTTGAAGTATAAAAGAGCCTCCCTTGTGTAAAGGGAGGTGGGTTTGCGTAGCAAACTCGGAGGGATTGTAATGGACTATAAACACAATAAAGAAATTGTACCACTTGCAAAAACACTGCGAAAGAATATGACAAAAGAAGAAAAGCATCTTTGGTATGATTATTTGAAAGAATACCCTGTTAGGTTTATAAGACAGAAAGTTATAGGGAAATATATTGTTGATTTTTACTGTGCAAAAGCAAAAATTGTTATTGAATTGGATGGCTCACAGCATTATGACGATAAAGGAATAGCAAAAGATACTTTAAGAACTGAGTTTTTAGAACAGTATGGATTAAAAGTTATAAGAATATCAAATCTTGATATAAACAAAAACTTTGAGGGAGTATGTATGTTTATTGATAATGAAGTTAAACAATCCCTCAGCCAACTTCGTTGACAGCTCCCTTTACACAAAGGAGCCTTTTTTATAGGTGTCATTTAAAAGTGCCGGAAAATTGCTGAAGATTTTCCGACCGAACTATTTTTATTTATTTTACTCCCTAAAAAGTATAGTTTTTTAGAAAAATTAATAGGTAAATATATAAAAGTGTTGGTTTTTCCTTCTTCGGGGATATCCACCAGACGGAGATAACCATAACAGGTCACTTTGCTGAAATTGCAGTAAACTCATTGACGGAATACAAAAACATTGATACAATATATGCAAAGAATAAGATTTATCAAATATATATTATAATTTATAAGGATGAGTATGAAGAAAAATATTGCAAACATAATAACAAGTAGCCGTATTTTATGTAGTTTTTTAATGATATTCTTTCCTTTGTTTTCAAATCAGTTTTATATCATATATCTTCTTTGTGGGATTAGTGATATGATTGACGGGACAATTGCAAGAAAAACAAATACTAATAATGAGTTTGGGGCAAGATTTGATACTATTGCCGATTTCATATTTATTACAATCGTTATAATTAAGTTATTACCCGTTTTACATATTTCAATATGGCTATGGATATGGATTGCCATAATTGCAATTATAAAGATTGATAATGCTATATCGGTGATTATTCATAGGAAACAGTTTGTAGAAATACATACGGTTATGAATAAAATCACGGGGCTTACATTATTCTTGCTACCTATAACAATGCATTTTGTTGAACTAAAATATAGTTTCATAGTAGTATGCTTTGTAGCAACATTTTCAGCAATTCAAGAGAGGTTTATTGTTAAAAAAGGACATAAAATCGTTTAATATAATTTGCGGGCATAGTCACACACATAGACTGTGCCGTTTTTGTTATTATATAATCAATTTTTCTGCGAAATCTCAACAAAAAAATTATTCCACAGAAAATAAAGTTATAGGAATTTAAAAAAGGACTTGAAAAATTTTCTCTTCTATGCTATAATGTCTTTTACTGACTGCAGTTTGTCCGGTTTTCTACATAATCAGGCACGGTCACTGCAGATTAAATTATTGATATTATGTATTGAAAGATACAAGGAGGAAGTAAAATGAACTTAGCTTTAGTAATTATTCATGTTGTGATTTCCGTTGTTCTTGTTGTTGTTGTTCTTATGCAGCACGGCAAGCAGCAAGGTCTCTCCGGTGCCATTGCAGGCGGTGCAGAAACCTTCTTCGGAAAGAACAAGGGCAGAACAATCGATGCAATGCTCAGAAAGTTTACCGCTGTTATGGCAGTTCTCTTTATTATCAGTTCACTTGCATTGACCGCTGTTTCTGTAAAAGACCTCAAAGCCGCTGAGGCAGAGGCTCAGGCTCAGATTGAGGCTCAGACAGAAGACATTCCTGTTGAGGAAGTTCCTGTTGAGGGTGAAACACCTGCAGAGGAAGCACCTGCTGAAGCTCCTGCAGAAGAAGCTGCTGCTGAATAATTTAAATATGATTTATCAAAAAGGGGGCAACTTTGACAGTTGTCCCCTTTTTAAATTTATAGACGGTGATTATTATGAAGATATCTTTTAAAAAAATATATGGTCATTTTAAAACCATAACGGCACATCGCCACTGTGTTATTGTCCACAGTAAAAAAGCGGGCATTTTGTTTCAGGGTCTTTTTCACGACTTGTCAAAGTACAGTCCGCGTGAGTTCTGGGTTGGGGCAAAGTATTATTCAGGCGATAAAAGCCCTAACGAGGCAGAGCGCAGAGAGGTTGGCTATTCCACTGCGTGGATGCACCACAAAGGCAGAAACCGCCATCATTTTGAATATTGGTCGGATTACGATATAGACACCCATATTATGTCTCCAATGCCAATGCCGCCAAAGTATATTGCAGAGATGTTTTGCGACAGAGTTGCGGCAAGCAAAATATATCAGGGCGAAAATTATACAGACCGGCATCCCATTGAATATTTTATGAAGGAAAAGGAAACTCTTCCCATTCACCCCGATACTGCAGAAACCCTTGAGGTACTACTTATAACACTTGCAGATTTCGGTGAGGATGCAGCCTTTAGAAAAGTTCGTATGATGATAAAAAAATAACGGAGCTGTGCTCCGTTCAGACTACTGACAAACCCACCTAAAACGGTGGGTTTGTGTCGTATATATCAGATTTTTAGTAATTCTTGATAAAAACTGCCTATCCCTCTTCCAGAGGATATTTGCAATCTTTTTCATATTCTGTACCGCAGCAGTAAG
>JAZSBQ010000034.1:0-7884 GCA_045602485.1 Clostridia bacterium | reverse complement strand
TTTATCATCATTGTTGCATCTGCCATTTTTGACATCTGGCCAAGTTCAGGCTCAATTTCAAACTGTCCGCCCGCACCAACTTCGGGATGATGATAATTGAGGGCAATGCCTGCATCGTCAATCAGCATACACATCTCACTGCGTGCCTCGTATGATGTGTCAAAAGGTTTTGCGATATGGTAGTTCTTCTGCTTTGCAACCACGTTGCCAAGGCCTTCTTCTGCACTATTCCAGTGCGCCTGGTTTGCATCAAGAGCCATACCTATTGACTCTGGCTTTACTTCCCAGCCTACATTGTCAAAAAGATAGAACTCGAACTCAGGCAAAATAAGCATGGTATCAGCAATTCCACTGTCCTTGAGATATTTTTCAGCCGCAAGCACAATATTTCTGGGGTACTGTGCAAGGGGTCTGTTCTCAGGATTGTCAATAATCATAGCATTACCTGTCATTGACAAAGTTGGAATTTCACAGAATGGGTCAATAACCGCGGTATCAGGGTCAGGTATAAACACCATATCACTCTTCTCAACCACAGCATATCCATAGTTTGACGCATCAAAGCCAATACCGTTCTTCAATGTTTTCTCTGAAAAATTCTTTGCAGGAATTGTAACATGACGGAACTGGCCATTGATATCAACCATCTTGAAGTCCACCATCTTAATGTCCTTCTCTTTAATAAGTTTTAAAATTTCTCCGACTTTTTTATTCATCGTTTTCTCCTCTTCCGTCTTTGCGACTCAAAGTATAAGATTAAATTATTCACGAGCCTTATTATACCATATAAAATCAAAAATGACAATACAAAGTTTTAATTATATGTCTAAAATACTCAAAAAGGCATCCCAGAGGATGCCTTTCTGCTTTTTTTAATTTCCACCAGGCCCGTCTTTCCTTTCACGAGTATCGTGAATGTCAATCTTGCCTTTTATCTTTCCCGCATCTGTCAGTTGTTTTGAGCTTTTATCGATTTCTTTTTTGATATTTTTGTTTTCCATTATACATTTCCCCTTTCGGAGTTAGTATGTGTAGTTTTGGGGAATATAATGACTTTTAAATTTTCACTGCAACCACCTAATTCTCATGAAACCGCATGATATCCCCTGCAATCTAAAAAGGAAAACACCATATTATCCCCTATTTTATTATTCGTAATCTACAACATCTACCCACGAGAGCAAGAATTCACGTTCTTTTTCGTTACCCTTAACAGACTGTGAAGCTGCAACGATAGGCATCCATTTTTGAACATACTGTTTTGCAGTATCACTCTTTTCACAGAACAAATCAAGATATTTCTTTGCACCGTCAATGTCCCCATTAAGACAGAAGAGAAGATATGTTCTTGCGACATCCGCTGATGCGTTACCCTGTGTTGCATGTGACCAGTCTAAGATATAAGATGTGCCGTCTTCTGCGACAACAATGTTTGAAGGATTAAAGTCACCATGACAAACCTTTGTGTGCTTAGGCATGCCTTCCAGTCTTGTGTGGAGGTCATAACGCGTTGTTGCATCAAGGTTTGTTTCGCTGATTTTTCGATTCATTTTATCCTTCAACTTGTTAAGTAAAGGAGCTTTCTTGGAATGAACTTCAAGCTGAAGATTTACTAAAAGTTCAAGATATTCATCATATTTTTCAGCATTTTCATCCATAAGCTGTGCAAGTGTTTTTCCTTTGATGTATTCTGAAACAATTGCCCATTTTCCGTCAACCATTGTTACTTCAAGGATTTTAGGAATATTAAGACCTGTTTCTTCGATTCTGGCCTGATTAAGTGCTTCGTTTAATACATCAGCTTTTGAATAATGTTCATCGAACACCTTTACACATCTGTCACCGTCACGGTATATTGTTTTGTTGGTTCTAACTGCGATAACTCTATCAAGTTTCATGCTTTATTCCTCCTTCAATTTGAGCTTAGGCTTTTTTGCCTTTATTAGGCTTTGCTTCTGTCTTGATATCTTTTGCTGTAGGCATAGCTTTTTCTTCAAAATGCTTTCCGTAGTAAGCATTCAAGTACATCTGCTTGATTTCTGCCATAAGCGGATATCTTGGGTTTGCACCTGTGCACTGATCGTCAAATGCTTGCTCAACCATTTCATCAAGATTGTCAAGGAATACCTTTTCGTCTACACCATAGTCTTTAATAGTTTCTTTAATACCAACCTTTGCTTTAAGGTCGTTGATAAGCTTAATAAGCCCTTCAAGCTTTTCTGTATCTGTCTTGCCTTTTACGCCAAGGTAATCTGCAACTTCTGCATAACGAGCGAGTGTGTGGGGATGGTCATACTGAGAGAATGTACCCATCTTTGCAGGTGCCTCTGCTGCATTGAATCGGAGTACTTCTTCAATCATAAGAGCGTTTGCCACGCCGTGAGGTAAGTGGTGGAAGGCACCAAGTTTATGAGCCATAGAGTGGCATACGCCGAGGAATGCGTTTGCAAATGCCATACCTGCCATTGTAGCAGCGTTTGCCATCTTTTCTCTTGCTTCTACATCTGTCTGACCGTTTTCATAAGCTCTCGGTAAGTATTCAAATACTGTCTTAAGAGATTTCAGAGCAAGACCGTCTGTATAGTCTGTTGCAAGCATTGCGGCATATGCTTCGATAGCATGTGTTACTGCGTCAATGCCGGAAGCTGCTGTAAGTCCTTTTGGTGCAGACATATGGAAGTCTGTGTCAATGATTGCCATATTAGGCATAAGTTCATAGTCTGCAAGAGGATACTTGATGCCTGTTTCTTCGTCTGTGATTACAGCAAATGGAGTAACCTCAGAGCCTGTACCTGCAGATGTCGGAACAGCAATAAAGTATGCTTTCTCTCCCATCTTGGGGAAGGTATAAACTCTCTTTCTGATATCCACAAAGCGCATTGCCATATCCATAAAGTCTGCCTCGGAATGTTCGTACATAACCCACATAATCTTTGCCGCGTCCATAGCAGAGCCGCCGCCGAGGGCAATGATGCAGTCAGGAGCAAAAGCTCTCATCTGCTCTGCGCCTGCCTTTGCGCAAGCAAGAGTCGGGTCCGGCGCAACATCAAAGAATGTTGCGTGGGGGATACCCATCTCATCGAGTTTATCGGTTATTGCCTTTGTGTAGCCATTTTTATATAAGAATTCATCTGTTACGATAAATACTCTCTTTTTGCCTATTACGTTCTTAAGCTCATCAAGAGCAACGGGCAGACAACCCTTTTTGATATATACCTTTTCAGGTGCTCTGAACCAAAGCATATTCTCTCTCCTCTTTGCAACTGTTTTAATGTTGAGCAAGTGTTTTACTCCAACGTTCTCAGAAACTGAGTTTCCGCCCCATGAACCGCAACCAAGTGTCAGCGACGGAGCAAGTTTGAAGTTGTAAAGGTCTCCTATACCACCATGAGATGACGGAGTGTTTACGAGAATACGGCAGGTCTTCATTCTGTCTGCAAATTTTGCAATCTTTTCTTTCTCGGTCTGTTCGTTGAGGTAAACCGAAGACGTATGGCCAAAACCGCCATCGGCTACAAGAACTTCGACCATGCATAGAGCCTCGTCAAACGTCTTTGCCTTATACATTGCAAGTACGGGTGATAGTTTCTCGTGTGCAAATTCTTCTGAAATATCAACAGATGTAACCTCACCAATCAAAATCTTTGCGTTTTCAGGAACCTTTACGCCTGAAAGTTCTGCTATCTTAAATGCGCTCTGTCCAACAATTTTTGCATTGAGGGCACCGTTTATAATAATGGTCTTTCTTACCTTATCAATTTCTTCGCCCTTTAAGAAGTAACATCCGCGCTGTTCAAACTCTTTCTTTACTGCCTTGTAGATACTGTCAAGAACAATAACTGACTGCTCTGATGCACATATCATACCATTATCAAAGGTCTTTGAATGTATAATCGAGTTTACTGCAAGCAGAAGGTCTGCTGAATCATCAATAATTGCAGGGGTGTTACCTGCGCCAACGCCGAGAGCCGGCTTACCGCTTGAGTATGCAGCCTTTACCATTCCGGGGCCGCCTGTTGCAAGGATAATATCAGAATCCTTCATAACTGTGTTTGTAAGTTCAAGGCTGGGTACATCTATCCAACTGATGATTCCCTCAGGTGCACCTGCTTTTACTGCAGCGTCCAAAACAATCTTTGCAGCCTCAATGGTAGAGTTCTTCGCTCTTGGGTGAGGGCTGATTATGATTGCATTTCTTGTCTTAAGTGCAAGAAGTGTCTTAAATATTGCAGTAGATGTGGGGTTTGTTGTCGGGATAACCGCCGCAATTACACCGATTGGTTCTGCGATTTTCTGTATACCATAGGCTTCATCTTCTTCGATTACGCCGCAGGTCTTTGTGTCTTTATATGCGTTATAGATATATTCAGAAGCATAGTGGTTTTTGATAACTTTATCTTCTACTATACCCATACCCGTTTCTTCAACAGCCATTTTTGCAAGGGCAATTCTCTGCTTGTTTGCCGCAGATGCAGCCGCAAGGAATATCTTGTCTACCTGCTCCTGTGTGTAGTGTGAAAATTCCACCTGAGCACATTTAAGTTTCTTTATCTCATTTTCAAGGGCTTCCACGTTGTCAATCAATGTTCTTTCCTTATTCATAAGGATTCCTCCCATTTCACATTTCTTCTTAATTCTTCACCTTATTCTATCAGCGTTGCTCCGAAATGTAAAATGCTTATTACAGATATAGCCATATCAAAAACGATATGGCTATACTTTATCCAAGAGAAAGTTCGTTCTTGTTTCTATACACATTGTCAATAAATTTTCTGTCAAGTTGAGTAAATTTATAATTACTTTGATATATCAGCACGTCCCGGTACAACTTTCCGGGCTTGTCTGATTTTACACTTATAAGCGAATATTTGTCAAAGTGTTTTTTTGGCACAGGCGACGTCCAGATGTATGTTTCGGGGATTTCTGACAGTAATTCTATCTGGTTACCTCTCTCATACAGACGGATTTTCTTTATCTTATCCCGTCCGCCTGACTTTACACCCTGCTGATGATAAGGAACAATCGTATCGCCATGGACAAGTTCTATACATTTGTTCAAATCTTCGCTGCTTATCATACCATTTTTGACATATTTATTGTCCGAAGATGTTAGAATAATTCTTTCAAACTCCCAGATTGTCTCATAAGACAACTTTTTTTCGTCGAGAAAATCCTTAAAATAACTCTCGTTTTCCATTCTGTACCTGATTATTGCAAAGTTATGCTTACCTTCGCATACCCCAAAAATAGACTGCATAGCGTTTGTTTCTTTAAAGTTCATATCTATCATTCCGTCATAATCAAGTTCTTTTACCATATCCGAAAACGCGCAGGAAATATAACTCGACCTGGGCACAGAAACATTGAGAGTCTGTAAATTTTCGCTGGTGGCATAAGAAAGCCTCTCCATATTCTCAAGTTGCATTACAATGTTTTTGGCATACATCAGAAACTCTTCGCCCTTTTCTGTCGGTACAACACCCTTGGCAGTTCTCTCAAAAATACTGAAACCAAGACTGTCCTCGAGTTCTTTCATTGCACGGCTCAGGTTCGGCTGACCCATATAGAGATTTTCTGCTGCATGGGTAATCGACCTTGTTCTTTCAATTTCAATAGCATACTTAAAATATTGAGTATTCATAATTCACCCTCGATAATTTTAATAAAATAACTATATATATTCTTTAACTATTTTACTTAAGTATTCCATAACTTCCCTTGTTGGCTCGGGAACATCAGCAAATGGGAACTCAATCCCCATATTGTCATATTTGGTCTGACATATCTTGCGAAATGGCAGAAGTTCAATTTTGTCTGCGCATTTATGATTATCTGCTATCGCCTTGAGTTTTATGATGCTTTCTTCTTTATCATTTAGCCCCGGGATAATCACCTGACGGATTGTTGCGGGGATTTTATTATCATCAAGATACTCAAGAAACTCCACAGGCTTTGAAATTGAGCAACCTGCGTTTTCAAGATACATTTCATCATCGGTATACTTAATGTCAAGCAAAACTCTGTCTGTCTCTTCAAGAAGATTTTTTACTTCATCATTCAGGATACTGCCCGATGTATCAAGGCAGGTGTTTATGCCCTTATCATGGCACAGACCGAAAAGTTCCCTTGCAAATTCTGCCTGCAATAATGGTTCACCGCCCGACAGAGTAACGCCGCCGTCTTTACCAAAATATTCAACATACCGCAGTATCTTTGATACCAATTCTTCTGCTGTATACTCTGCCCCTCCATTTATGTCCCACGTGTCGGGATTGTGACAGCACTTGCACCGCAGGTTGCATCCCTGCATAAAAATCACAAATCTGACACCCGGACCATCCAGAGTGCCCATCGTCTGTATCGAATGAACTCTGCCCCTTACGCCCATTTATATTACCTCATGGAAGGTTCTGCTTATAACCTCTCTCTGTTGTTCTCTTGAGAGTTTGTTAAAGTTAACCGCATAGCCCGAAACTCTGATTGTAAGGTTTGGATACGCCTCGGGGTTTTCGTAAGCCTTCATCAAAGTCTCTCTGTTTAATACATTTATATTTATATGGTGTGCGTTCTTTGCAAAGTATCCGTCAAGTATGGTAACAAGGTTTGTAACTCTTTCTTCTTCGCTTCTGCCAAGAGCCTCAGGGGTGATTGAGAAGGTGTTGGAGATACCGTCACGGCAATCATCATAACTGATTTTTGCAACAGAGTTAAGGGACGCAAGCGCTCCGTTCTCCTCGCGGTTATGCATTGGGTTTGCACCGGGCGCAAAAGGCTCGCCATTCTTTCTGCCGTCAGGAGTGGCCCCCGTGTTTTTGCCATACATAACATTGGATGTGATAGTAAGCACAGACAATGTGTGTATAGCCTGTCTGTATGTCTTGGTCTTGCGAAGTTCTGTTATAACTCTGTGGGTCATATCCTTTGCAATCAAATCAACTCTGTCATCATCGTTGCCGAATTTAGGGAAGTCGCCCACGGTCTCAAACTCTGTAACAAATCCACACTCGTCCTTTATCGGCTTTACATTTGCGTATTTTATCGCACTGAGAGAGTCTGCCACAACAGAGAGACCTGCAATACCAAACGCCATAAATCTTTCTACCTCGGTATCGTGAAGAGCCATCTGCGTCTTCTCATAGGCATACTTATCATGCATATAATGGATGATGTTCATAGTATTTACATAAAGATGGCTGAGCCACTCAATGTATATATCAAACCTCTCCATTACCGCGTCAAAGTCAAGTTTGTCTGCGTCCATAACTTCTATCTGAGGGCCTATATGCATCTTGCTTGTTGTGTCATAACCGCCGTTTATTGCAATCAGCAAAAGTTTTGCAAGGTTACAACGTGCACCAAAGAACTGCATCTGTTTGCCTACCTTCATTGCAGATACGCAGCAGGCAATTGCATAATCATCGCCATATATGGGGCGCATAATATCGTCGCTCTCATACTGTATAGAATCAGTATCTGCAGAAACCTTAGCGCAGAACTTTTTAAAATTCTCAGGCAATTTTGTTGACCAGAGGATTGTAAGATTTGGCTCAGGCGAAGAGCCAAGGGTATAGAGCGTGTTGAGTATACGGTAACTGTTCTTTGTAACAAGAGTTCTTCCGTCCTCTCCCATGCCGCCTACTGCTTCGGTTATCCACATCGGGTCTCCGCCGAAAAGTTCGTTATACTCAGGTGTGCGGAGGTGACGGGCAATGCGCAGTTTCATAACAAAATCGTCTATAATCTCCTGGGCGCCTTCTTCTGTGAGGATACCGTATTGTATATCGCGCTCTATATATATATCAAAGAACGTACTTACTCTGCCAAGCGACATAGCCGCGCCGTTCTGCTCTTTAATCGCACCAAGATATGCAAAATACAGCCACT